>NZ_JBHUUV010000030.1:0-96061 GCF_042670885.1 Streptomyces sp. NPDC057136 | reverse complement strand
CTTTGTGTATAAGAGACTGGGGTACTGCCGCGCGGTCGACGCCCGCGCAGGTCTTTGGTCCGCGCGGGCGTCGACTTCCGTACCATCGAGCAGCGTGAAGCTGACAATTCTTGGCGGTGGCGGATTCCGGGTGCCTCTGGTGTACGGGGCACTTCTCGGCGATCACGCCGAGGGCCGCGTGACGCACGTGACGCTGTACGACACGGACGCGGACCGGCTCGGTGCCGTTGCCCGGGTCCTCGGTGAGCAGGCCGGGGGGATCGGTGACGCCCCCGCCGTCGTCGCCACCACCGACCTGGACGAGGCGCTGCGCGGTGCGGACTTCGTCTTCTCCGCGATCCGCGTCGGCGGCCTGGAGGGCCGCGCGGCCGACGAGCGGGTGGCACTCGACGAAGGCGTACTGGGCCAGGAGACGGTCGGCGCGGGCGGCATCGCGTACGGACTGCGCACCGTGCCCGTCGCGGTGGAACTCGCCGCGCGCATCGCCCGGCTCGCCCCCGACGCCTGGGTCATCAACTTCACCAACCCGGCGGGACTGGTCACCGAGGCCATGTCCCGGCACCTCGGCGACCGGGTCATCGGGATCTGCGACTCGCCGGTGGGACTCGGCCGCCGTATCGCGCGAGTCCTCGGCGCCGACCCCGACCGGGCCCGGATCGACTACGTGGGTCTCAACCACCTCGGGTGGCTGCGCGGGCTGTACGTCGACGGCCGCGACGAACTGCCGCGCCTGCTCGCCGACCCGGAACTGCTCGGCTCCTTCGAGGAGGGCAGGCTCTTCGGCGCCGACTGGCTGCGGTCACTCGGCGCGATCCCCAACGAGTATCTGCACTACTACTACTTCAACCGGGAAGCGGTACGCGCCTACCAGGAGGCCGAGCAGACCCGCGGTGCGTTCCTCCGGGAGCAGCAGGAGGGCTTCTACGCCCGGATGAAGGACCCGGCCGCCCCGGCGCTGACCACCTGGGACCGGACGCGCGCCGAGCGCGAGGCGACGTACATGGCGGAGAACCGCGAGGTCGCCGGGGCCGGTGAACGCGAGGACAGCGATCTGGAGTCCGGTGGGTACGAACAGGTCGCCCTCGCCCTGATGCGGGCCGTCGCCCGCAACGAACGGACCTCCCTCATCCTGAACGTCCGCAATCGCACGACCCTGTCGGTGCTGGACGCGGACGCCGTGATCGAGGTGCCCTGCTTCGTCGACGCCAACGGGGCCCGTCCCGTGGCCGTCGACCCGCTGCCGTACCACGCGGTGGGCCTGGTCACGGCGGTCAAGGCCGTCGAACGCGCCGTACTCGACGCGGCCGAGACCGGCTCCCGTGCGGCAGCGGTACAGGCATTCGCCCTGCATCCCCTGGTCGATTCGGTCACCGTCGCCCGCCGTCTGGTCGACAGGTACATGAAGGTCCACCCGGGCCTCGGCTATCTCGACAAGCCGTGAGGTCAGGGCGTCTCCAGTGCCCGTAGTTCGCTGCTGACCAGCACGTGGAGCTGCGCCTCCAGCCAGGCGGCCGACCGGGCGCGGCCGTCCTCGCCGTCCTTGTCCACCGCGCGCGGCAACGCCCGCAGCAGTGTCGCGGCCCGGGCCAGGCCCGTCCGTGACAGGGCAGTCGCCGCGTCGTCGAGACGGGCCCGCGCCGGGTCCGTCAGATTCCGCAGCCCGCTGTGGGCGACGGAGGCGAGCGCGGCGGTTGCCTCGTCCAGGGCGGCGGTCAGCGGATCGGACGACTGCCGCACCACCGCCTCCAGCGCGGACGATCCTTCGCCGGCGGCGAGATCGGGCACGGTCACTCCCGTCGGCGTCAGGACCGCGATCGGGTCGATCCGGACGGAGCCGCCCGACCGGTGCACCGAGCCGCTGATATGCGTGGCGCCGCTCTCCAGCGCATCCGCCAGGGCGTCGAGGGCGCCGGGACACTCCGGACGGTAGCCGGACCGCACGCGTGCGTGGTTGCCGGCCTCGTCCCGTACGACCGCTGCGAGTTGTTGCTCGGCCGGGTCGTAGCCGACGTGTTCCACCTCGGTCAGTCCGATAAATGGTCACGCATACGATCCGAGAACGTCAGTTCCCCACCGGCGGCGCCGCCCGCGTCACCTCTACCACCGCCCGCGCCTGGTCGGCCCCGGTCTCCCAGAACTTCGACGCGCTGCCCTCGACAAACTCCCAGCGGCGCACAGAACCGCCCCTTTCCCACCCCGGACCACCCGCTCCGCCGCGGGATTCGATCAGTGAGGCCACATTAGAACCAGCCACTGACAACGCCCCGGACAGGTGAGGGAGAGGGCCCTGCGAGGGCCCCGCCAGGCGCCGCTCAGGTAGCGGGCACGGCTCTCGGCCGGCCGGCCGGTGTCCACGAGGGAGTCACACCGGTCACCTGGCACACCATGAGGAAGAGCGGAATGGGCGGGGTGTAGGGCGTACGGCTGTCCGGCGTGTGGATGAGCCGGGGCCGTACCGAAGGGACGAAGGCCCCGGCGGCGTACGAAACCTGCTCGGGCCAGTCCAGGTCCAGATCCGAACCCGCGGGAACGATCCACCACCAGCGGTCGGCGTCGGCGAACACGCACCCGATGCGCGGCAGGTGGGACATCAGCCGGAAGCCGTGCCGCGCGGGCACCCCAACCGCGTCACAGCCGAGGCCGGCGGAGAGCGTGGGCGGCAGCGAAAGCCTCACCCGGCCCCCGCCACTCTGCTCGGGCACCCGGGAGCGGCGCGCTCCGCGCAGCTGGGACAGGGCGTTCTTCAGCATGGCTGCTCCGTGCCGTGCGGCAGTTCTGCCCAGACGATGCGACCCGAGGCGTCTCCGGCGTCGTGGGACCCCCAGGCGCTGCTCATCGCGTCGACGAGCAGCAGGCCGCGTCCGTGTTCGTCGTCGGACATGCGGCGGAGCCGCGGGCCGCCGGGTTGGTGCCCCTGGTCCTGCACGGCTATGCGCAGCCGCCTGTCGAGACGTCGGAGTTCGCAGACGACGCGTGAACTCGCGGTGTGCACCACTGCGTTGGTGACCAGTTCGGAGACGATGAGGATCGCCGCCTCGTAGGCGTCGCCGCCGAGGCGCCACGCGTCCAGCCGGCCGCGTGCCATTCGCCTCGCACCGGCCACCGACTCCGGCTGCGCCGGCAGGGCGAAGCAGTATCGGAGCGCTTCCGTCCCGGGGCTGAGGTCCACGAGCCGGGGGATGAGCGCACTGCCAGGTGCCACGACCGATTCCTCACAGTGGGGGGCGCTCACGCTTCGCACCTTTGTGAAAAGCGCGGGCGTGACCGTATGAACGGGTTCACTGCCCAACTCTCCCTCTGTCGCGAACACTTGGCAAGGGGCACTCTGAAAATTGCAGAGTGGCTGTGTCTTTGACGCCATCCGCATGGCACACTGCTCGCAAACAGCGCATGGGGAGGTCTGAAGTGAGCGAACCGCGGTCCGCCCCGACCGTGGGCCAAGTCGTCCTCGGCAAGCGCCTGCAGGATCTGCGGGAGCGCGTAGGCCTGAGCCGCGACCAGGCCGCCAAGGTGCTCCGGGTCGCTCCTGCGACCATACGCAGAATGGAGACGGCCGAGGTCGGACTCAAGATCCCTTATGTCCAGCTGCTGCTGAAGGCGTACGGGATCGAGGACGAGGAGGCCGACTCCTTCGTCGAGCTCGCAGAAGAGGCCAACAAACCGGGCTGGTGGCAGCGTTACCACGACGTGCTGCCCGACTGGTTCAGCATGTACGTGAGCCTGGAGGGCGCCGCGAGCCTCCTTCGAATGTACGAGCCGCACTTCGTCCCCGGCCTCCTGCAGACCGAGGACTACGCACGCTCCGTCATGCGTACGGGAGCCGTCGGCCAGACCAGGCCGGAGGACATCGAGCGCCATGTGGACCTGCGGATGGCGCGCCAGTCCCTGCTCACCAGGGAGGACGCCCCGAAGCTGTGGGTGGTCATGGACGAGACCGTCCTGCGCCGCCCCGTGGGGAGTACCGAAGCGATGCGGGCGCAGACCGACCGCCTGCTCGAAGCCACCGAGATGCCCCATGTGACGCTTCAGATCGCGGAGTTCGCGACCGGCCACCATCCGGGCACGTACGGCCCCTTCGTTCTTTTCCGCTTCGCCGTCCCCGAGCTGCCCGACATGGTCTACAGCGAGTACCTGACCGGTGCCGTCTACTTCGACGCGCGCCCCGAGGTGGCCTCCTACCTCGAAGTCATGGACCGTATGGCGGCTCAGGCCGCAACTGCACAACGCACGAAGGAAATCCTCCGGGACTTCCGCAAGGAGCTGTGATGAGCGACATATACAACGGCATGCCGGCCGCCGACCTCGGCTCCGAAGGCTGGTCGAAGCCCTGGAGCGGTGGCAACGGGGGCAACTGCATCGAGGCCATGAAGCTGGCCGACGGCAGAGTCGCCGTACGCCAGTCCGCGGACCCCGAGGGCCCCGCCCTCATCTACTCCAACGGCGAGATAGCCGCCTTCATCCAGGGCGCCAAGGCAGGTCAGGCCGACTTCCTTCTCACCTGACGCATCGGCACATATCCTCGCCCCACGAACAGTTCGCTGTGATCGCCGACCTACGAACCCCAACGGAGCGCGATATGACCGGGCACGATCCACAGGCCAGCCATGTCATCGAGATCGACACCAGCAAGCCGCACCCCGCGCGGATGTACGACTGGTTTCTCGGCGGCAAGGACAATTACCCGGTCGACGAACAGATGGCCCAGCAGTTGCTCGCCGTGGACTCCCGGGGCCGCGACATGGCCCGCGTGAACCGGGCCTTCATGCACCGTGCCACCCGCTATCTCGCCGAGAACGGCGTACGCCAGTTCCTCGACATCGGCACGGGCATACCCACCGAGCCCAACCTCCACCAGATCGCTCAGCAGGCCGCCCCGGACGCGCGCATCGTCTACTGCGACAACGACCCGATCGTGCTCGCGCACGCCGCGGCCCTGCTGCGCTCCACGCCCGAGGGTGCCACCGAGTACATCCAGGCGGACGCGCGCGAGCCCGAGGCGATCCTCGAAGAAGCCGGCAAGGTACTCGACTTCAGCGAGCCGATCGCGCTGTCGATGCTCGCGCTGCTGCACTTCCTGGACGACGAGGACGGCGCTGCCGAACTGGTCGACAAGCTCGTGGAGCAGCTCCCGTCCGGCAGCTATCTGGTGCTCTCGCACACCACGGGCGACTTCAACCCGGAGGGCGCGGCCCAGGCACGCGCCATGTACAAGGCCCGCGGAATGACGCTGCGACCGCGCTCCCGCGCCGAACTCGCCACGTTCTTCGACGGCCTGGAGCTTGTCGAGCCGGGCGTCTCGCTCTCCGCCGACTGGCACCCGGAGCTCGGCGATGTCATCGATGTCCCGGGCGACGATCCGATCCCCGGGTACGCGGGCGTCGCCCGTAAGCGCTGACCGCGCACGGTCACCGACGGCTGACGGACCGGGTGATGCCCGCGGCGATCGTTGCCGCGAGCAGCCACCCGGTCACGAAGGCGTCCCGGACGCGGCGATCGGCGGGGTCAGGTCGCTGAGCGCGTGCCCGGTCGTCGCGTCGACATGGTCCGGGACCTCGTCGTGGGCGTCGCCCACGGTCAGCGTCCCGGACGGCTCGAACAGCATGATCGAGGCACCGTCCGCCGAGCGGGGCTTGTGCCAGGTTCCCCGGGGAACGACGAACACCGCACCCCGGTCGAGCCTGACCGACCGCTCCCCGCCCTCCTCGCGCAGCCCGATGTCCAGGGAGCCGTCGAGCACGAGGAAGAACTCGTCCGTGTCCTCGTGCACATGCCAGACATGCTCGCCGTGGACCTTGGCGACCCGTACGTCGTAGTCGTTGACCCGTGTCACGACCCGCGGGCTCCACAGCGCGTCGAAGGACTTCAGCGCATCGCTCAGCAGGATCGGTTCGGGCAGGGTCTGTGCCGTGTCTTCGCTCATGTCCCCATCCTCGGGCTTGGCCCCTGACTCGGGGGAGTGCTAGGAATCGCACATGGCGCAAGAATCCTCGCACCGCACCCCGCAGCGTTCCCCGCACCGCGTCGCCATGATCGTCTCGGCCGGGTCCAACCCCTTCGAGCTGGGCGTGGCCACCGAACTCTTCGGCCTGCGCCGCCCCGAACTGCCCGTCCCCTGGTACGCGTTCGAACTCTGCGCCGCCACCCCCGCCGTGACCATGCACGCAGGCTTCTTCCAGCTCTCCGGAGTCGCCGGGCTGGACGCGGTCGACCGCGCCGGCACCGTCATCGTGCCGAACCGGCCCGACCCCGAAGCCGCACCCGATCCGGCCGTCCTCGACGCAGTCCGGCGCGCCGCTGCCCGGGGCGCCCGGCTGGTCAGCTTCTGCACCGGTACGTTCACACTCGCCGCCGCGGGCGTCCTGGACGGCCGGCGGGCCACCACCCACTGGCGCTGGGCCGAAGCCTTCACCGCACGTTTTCCGCGGGTGCACCTGGACCCAGGCGTCCTGTTCGTCGACGACGGCCAGGTGATCACGGCCGCGGGCAGCGCCGCCGCGCTCGACGCCGCCCTCCACATCGTCCGCAGCGACCACGGCGCGGAGATCGCCGCAGCGGTCAGCCGGCGCCTCGTCTTCCCGACGCAGCGCGACGGCGGCCAGCGCCAGTTCGTCGAGCATCCCCTGCCCGATACGGCCGACACCTCGCTCGGCCCGCTCCTGGAATGGGCCCAGCAGCACCTCGGCACCGGGCTGAGCGTGACCGGACTCGCCGCTCGCGCGGCGGTCAGCCCCGCCACGCTCCACCGCCGCTTCCGCGCCCAGCTCGGCACCACCCCGCTCGGCTGGCTCACCGAACAGCGGATCACCCTCGCCCGCCGCCTCATCGAGCGCGGCGAGGAACGCCTCGACGTGGTCGCCAGGACCAGCGGCCTCGGCACGGCGACCAACCTGCGCACCCAGCTCCGCCGCCGCACGGGCCTCACCCCCAGCGAGTACCGCAGCCGCTTCGGCCCGGCCCGCTGAGCAATCACCCCGCTGAACGACCGCCCCCGTACGCAACGACCCAGCAGGTCACAATGGAGGCATGTCACGACGCACCCCCCGCCCGCGCCGCTCCACCGTCACCGGAGCACCCGCACCGCGGATCACCCCGGAGTCCCCGTGCCCGTGCGGCCTGCCCGCGACGTACGCGGACTGCTGCGGACGCCTGCATGCCGGCGGAAACGCCCTGACCTGCGAGGCGCTGATGCGTTCGCGGTACGCCGCCTTTGTCGTCCAGGACGCGGCGTACCTGCTCCGCACCTGGCACCCCGACACCCGGCCGCCGGCCGTCGACTTCGACCCCGGCATGCGCTGGGTGCGCCTGGAGATCCTGGAGACGACGGAGGGCAGCCCCTTCCACGCGACGGGGACGGTCACCTTCCGCGCGCACTACACGGACGACGGCCGCCCCGACTCCCTCCACGAGAAGAGCCGCTTCGTCCGCCACGACGGCGACTGGGTCTACGCGGCGGCCGTCTTCGTCGAGTGAAAACCGGTGTCCCGGGGCACCCCTCGGACCGTACGATCCGCGCATGAGCGAGGACACGGCAGTGCCGGACACCGTACGAGAGCCCTGCTGGCGCGGTCGGAACATCGCGTTCACTCCCGTCGAGATCGACGACGCCGAACTGATCCAGCGCTGGCGCTTCGATCCGGTGACCGCTCATGAGACCGGGGTCTGGCCGGGTTCGCTGTACGAGCTGCGCGAGCGTATCGAGCGCCATCTCGACGACAGCAACCGTGACGACTTCCTCGTCCTTCTCCCGGACGGCACCCCCATCGGGCACGTCGCCCTCACCGACCAGCAACTGGCCGAGGGGTCCGCGGAGGCCTATCTGGTTCTGGCCCCCGAACACCGGGCCAAGGGCCACGGCGCCGACGCCCTCGATGCCCTGATGGACCTGGCCTTCGGCGAACTGCCCATCCAGCGCGTCGAGGCACACACCCACACCGACAACGCCGCGGCCCTCCGCGTCCTCGCCGGATCGGGCTTCGTCCACGAGGGCGTACGCCGCTCGGCCTGCCTGCACCGGGGGCGCCGCCACGACATCTCGCTCCTGTCCCTGCTCCGCCCCGAATGGGAGGCACAGGACCGCCCCAGGTCCTGGGACCACGCCTGACCCGGTCAGGCCGGGGCGCCCACCCGCGTCGATCCCCGTGCCGGGCCCGCGGGTGACAGTTCCTGGGCCAGATCCTCCGCCAGCAGCCGCTTGGCGATCACGTCCACGGCCGCCCGCAGCTGACGGTCGTCCGGGCGGGCACCGTCCTCGGCGAGGCACTTGTTGAGCCAGCTCGACCAGGCGTCGGCGATCGTCGCGGCCTCCCGCCGGCCCGCTGCCGTGTGGGCGAAGAGACGGCCGTCCCCGGTGAGATAACCCTCCTCGATCATCCGGTCGAAGACCGGCACCAGTACCTCGGACGGAATGCGGTGCCGGGTCGCGATCAGGCCGAGGCCCGCATGGCCGACCATCCTCGTGAACAGGTCCACCTGCATGACCGCCCAGGCCCCCGCCATGTCGAGCCGGGTGTCCGAGTCCGCGACGATCCGTCTCGCCGTGGCAGGACCGGCGCCGTGCAGGATCTTGGCCACGGCGAATTCCAGCAGCCGCGCCGAGTCCCCGGCACTGGGCTGGGCGAATCCCTCGCCCATGTCCGTCGACCCGGCCCGTGCGGAGTCCCGGAGCTTCACCTGCTTCAGGAACAGCGCCACGACGAAACCGATCAGGGCCACCGGCACGGTCCACAGGAACACCGTGTGCAGGGTGTCCGCGTACGCCTGCGCGATCGGTGCGGTCTGTTCCGGGGGCAGGGCGTGCACGGCCTGCGGGTTCTGCGACGCCGCCGCCAGAACCGCGGGATCACCGCCGGCCCGCGCCGCCTGCGCCACGCCCTCGGCCAGATTCGGCCGCAGCGCATTGGCGTAGATCGTGCCGAACACCGCCGTACCGAAGGCACTGCCGAGCGTACGGAAGAACGTCACGCCCGACGTCGCCGTGCCCAGATCGGAGTAGTCGACGGTGTTCTGCACGGCGATCGTCAGCACCTGCATGGCCAGCCCGATGCCGAGCCCCAGCACCAGCATGTACACCGACTCCAGCCAGACTCCGGTGTCCGGACCCATCCCGGAGAGCAGATACATCCCCAGCGCGATGATCAGTGTGCCCACGATGGGGAACACCCGGTACTGGCCCGTCTTGCTCACCACGTTGCCGCTGAAGATGGAGGCGATGAGCAGGCCCACGATCATCGGCAGCGTGCGCACCCCCGACAGCGTGGCCGAGTCCCCGTCCACGTACTGGAGATACGTCGGGAGGAAGATCATGGAGCCGAGCATCGCGAAGCCCACGATGAAGCTCAGGATCGAGCAGACCGTGAACACCGGGTTCCGGAACAGCCGCATCGGCAGCATCGGTTCCTTCGCGCGCCCCTCCACCACGCAGAAGAGCGCGAGCGCGACGAGGCCGGCGACGAACAGACCGATGATGACCGGCGACCCCCACGCGTACTCGTTGCCGCCCCAGCTCGTCGCCAGGATCAGACCGCTGGCGCCGACCGCGACCAGCGCGATGCCGAGGTAGTCGATGACCGGCCGTCCGGCCGCCCTCACCGACGGAATGTTGCGCGCCGCCGCGATGACCACGACGATCGCGATCGGCACATTGATGTAGAACGCCCAGCGCCAGGTCAGATGGTCGGTGAACAGCCCGCCCAGCAGCGGTCCGATGACCGTCGAGATCCCGAAGACGGCACCGATCGCGCCCTGGTACTTGCCCCGTTCGCGCAGTGGGATCACATCGGCGATCAGCGCCATCGACGTGACCATGAGACCGCCGGCGCCGATGCCCTGCATCCCGCGCCAGATGATCAGCAGCAGCATGTTCGACGCGAGACCGCACAGGAACGAACCGGTGATGAAGATGATCGCCGAAACCTGGAAGACCAGCTTCCGCCCGAAGAGGTCACCGAACTTGCCGACCAGAACCGTCGCCACCGTCTCGGCGAGCAGATAAGCCGTGACCACCCACGACATATGGGCGGCGCCCCCGAGATCCGAGACGATCGTGGGAAGCGCCGTCCCCACGATCGTCTGGTCCAGCGCGGCCAACAGCATGCCCAGCACGATGGTGGCGAAGACGATGTTCCGCCGGCGCGGATCGAGCACGGGCGGCGGCGCGGCGGCACTCTGCGCGGCGGGGGCGGTCTCGCTGGCAGTGGTCACGCTTGCACCCTCACACCCGCCCCGCGGCGGCGCATGCGGGGAAGGACCGGACGGGTCAGGCCAGCAGAGCGCGTACGGACGTCTTCATCCTGGCGACGAACGCCTCCCGGACGTCTTCGGGAACCCGGTCGAGCGAGAGATACGGATTGAGGTCCTCCAGCTCGACGAGCAGCAGCTCACCCTCCGGGGTCCGGCAGGCGTCGACCCGCTGGATGCCGTGCGTGAGGCTGTTCCACCGGATGAAGGTCCGGGCGAATTCCAGGTCCGCAGGGCTCGGCCCGTACGGCTCCAGCACCCAGCGCCGCTCGGTGTCCGGCGCGTACAGGGCGTACTGGAAGTCGTCATCGATGAAGTAGAAGGAGACCTCGTAGCGGAAGTCGATCCTCGGCTGTACGAGCAGCGTGCCGTCCGAGCCCTCCGGCAGCACGGGCTCCGGGGTGAAGACCAGCCCGACCGAGTCCGCCCCCGCCTTCGGCTTCACGGCGTACTCCGCCGCCTCCGGCAGCAGCCCCAGATCCGCCGCCCGGTCCACGGTCGGGATCACCGGAAGCCCGGCGCGGCTCATATCGACCAGATACTGCTTGCCCGCCATGTCGCCCCTGCCGTCCAAGGGGTTGTAGACCCGCGTCTTCAGCTCGCGCGCCCGGGCACAGAAGGCGTCGTACGCCTCCTGGTAGTGCATGACGGGACCACTGTTGCGTATCACCACGGCGTCGAAGCCGTCCAGCATGGCAGCGGCGTCGCGCGGGTGGCAGAGCACGACGTCGAACTCCTCCCGCATGCGCCGGCTCAGGAAGATGTCCTCGTCGCAGTAGCGCCGGCCGCGCGCCTCGTAGGTGTAGTCGGTGACGTAGAGCACGGTCGGGCGAGGACCGGCGGGTGCGGTGGACAAGGCATTCTCCCGGGGAGGTGAGAGCGGGCAGGCGGGCGCCGCCGCTGCCCGCCATTGTCCTCACCACGCCGAGTCGGCGTGCACCGCCAGCCGCGGGTGGTAGGCGGAGAGGACCTTGTTGGCCCGGGCCAGCTCGGAGAGCGCCTGCTCACGGTCGGCCTGGTCCTCGATGCCGAGGCGGGGCCCGCGGAACCTGCGGACCTCACGCGCGGCGCAGACGGCGTCGAACTCCGCCCGCAGGATGTGCGGGGGAGTGCAGGACCCGATCAGCACGGCGACCCGGTCGGGGATCGGTACGGGGACGAGCAGGTGCGAGGCGGTCATGTGGGGTTCCCTCTCGGATGGTTGGCCAGGAGGCGGTGTGCGTGGCTGCCGGGTGGGCAGCCGACTCCTCCATATGTACGGGACGCGGTTCCAGGTTTCTCGTTGAGTGCGTCTCCGTGTCGCAACCGTTTGGGACTGACCGTCTATTTTGCCTTACTTGTAAGTAAGTTGACCCGTGGCCGAAGGCGTGATCCGGATCAGCCGGCGTCGCGCTCGCTGCGGGCACGTAGCCGCAGGGCACGCAGCACCGCTTCGGTGGAGAACCGGGCCTCCGGGTCGATCAGTTGTTGACCGAATATCGACTCCAGATTGCGCATACGGTACCGGACCGTCTGGGGGTGCACACCCAGCAACTCGCCCATCTGGGCGGCCGTTCCGCGAGTGTCGAGCCAGATGCTCAGGGTCTCGATCAGCCTCTCCCGCCGGGCGGTGCTGATCCCGCCGACCGGAGCCAGTTCGCGTTCGGTGAGCTGATCGAGGAGGGCCGGGTCCGAGAGCAGCCACAGGGTTGTGAGGTGGTCCTCGCAGTGCACGAAGGGCGCGTCGTCGATGACATCCGAGTCGACGAGTTCGAGCACCCGGCGCGCCCAGCGGATCGAGTCCGAGGCGACGGCGGTCGGGACCGTCAGGCCGATCGCGGCCCGCGTGGTGGGCAGGGACTGTTCCAGCATGTGTCTTCGGGCGTCGTCGAGGGGGCCCGGAATCAGTAAGTGCGGCTGCGGGTCACTGAGATCGGCCAGGATGTCGCGGTCCGCGCTGAACCGGTCGAGACCGGCGGGGGCGCGGATGGCGACCATGGTGACCTGTTCGGGCAGTACCCATCCCGTCTGCTCGCAGAGTTCGGCGATGGCGGTACGGGGGACAGGGCTCCCGGCGAGTATCAGATGCAGGAGACGGCGGCGCATCGCCTCGCTCTGCTCGCCGGACTGTGACTGCACTTCGAGATAGCCCTCGCGGGAAAGCGATTCCAGTTCGTCGATGTACGCGAACACGGCATCGGCGAAACTGAGCATCAGCATCGGCGAGAAGTTATAGCTGCGGCCGACCTTCTTCGCCCGCCGCAACGCCACTCGGGCGCCCAGCCGGTAGGCGCCCTGCAGCGTGTCCATGGTGCGGCCCTCGTACGCCTCGAAACGGCCGAAACGGCGGCACATGTCGTCCCGGAGCGTCGTCGATGTGGACGGCTCGGCGACCCGGTCCACGAATGAGGCGAGGCTCTGTTCCACACCGACGCGGATCGTCTGACCATTGGGTCCATCAAGTAGACGGGCGTATTCCGGATAAGCCCGGGTGACCTCTACACCGATCTCCTTGATCAGGCTCGGCAGTTCGGGACGCATGATCGCGGCAAATTCCTGGGGGAGGGGCCCCAAGGGTTCTCCGATGTCCAACGGCTGTATGAGATGTGGCATGACGTGTCCCCTTGCTCTCGGCGCCCGATGGTGGGGTGAGGCGGTGGGGGAAAGCGCTCCCACGAACCGACAGGTGCGTACCGAGTCCGCGACGAAGATAGACCAAGTCAAGGGCAGTGCCCACCACTTGGACGAGATCGGAGCGCAGGGGGCATGTATCTCGGCCGCGCCGTGGAACTCCGGCGCAGGTGAGTGAGAGCGCTCGTTTTCGGGCAATGCATTTCGGCCGCCGCGCCGTGGGTCAGAGGCGTCGTGTGCCCTCGTGGCGCCGGCTGCACGCTCCTGTTCCGTGTGCACCGCCGGCCGGGTTCTTGATCCGGGAGAGGTGTGCTTTTCCCCGCGCGTACGCACCCGTTGATAATTCCGGCACACCCGGGTGCTCATTTCTCTATTAAAATTTGGGCCCTGAAAAAGATCTTAAGCTGCAGGATTGTGTCGCAGTGTTTCCCGTGAGTAACATCACGACTTGGCTCATTAGGACGTGAAATCTGCCCGAAATTTGCCGCCCAGATCTTCCGGCTGCGGGACCGTCACGCGCCGACGTGCATTACCGAAACCGATCGCGCCGAGCCCGACTTCGAGCACAACGCCGTCATCACGTCGGCACGTCAAAAATGAGGGGACGACATGAGATCCGTGTCCAACAGAACGCGTGTGGGGCTGCTGGCAGGCTTCACGGCATTCGCCGCCGTACTCTCCACCGGTTCGGCCACCGCGGCCAGTCAGCTGAACGGCCACTGGGCTCCGTTCAACCGTTGCCCGGTGGACGCCCCCGCCATGCTGGCGGCGGACGGTGTCAACACCATCGCGACCTGCATCTCCTCCAGTTCCGCGACCGGCTCGATCAAGCTCGGCTCGTCGCAGGTCCCGACCACCAAAACCGACCTGCAGCTCGGAGTGATCCAGCGCAGCGACGGCACCACCACGCTGGTGGCTCCTCCCGAGGGTGCGCTTGTCGCCGATTCCGCGGCCATTCCCGGCGGCCTTCTCGGCCTCATGTGCCCGAGCGGGATTCCGTTCGTCTCGGCCATCTGCCGGCAGCTCACCGACGTCAGCCTGAACCGGGTCACGGCGACCATCGAACCGGCCGGAGCGCCCCGGGACTTCAACATGGCAGCGGCGTTCTCCGTCGGCGAGCCCATTCTCACCATCCCGGTGCGCATTCACCTGAAGAACCCGTTCCTCGGCGACAAGTGCTACATAGGTTCCACCTCGAACCCGGTCCTGCTGAAGCCGCAGAACGCGACGGCACCTTCGCTCTCCCTCCAGCAGTTCGAGGGCAACGGGACCCCGAGTGACACGGGCGAGATGGGCCGCTACACCTTCTCCGGCGCCAACCAGGCCGACACCGCCTTCGCCGTCCCGGGCGCCAGCGGCTGCGGAGCCGGCCTCCTGGACTGGGCGGTCAATCTCAAGACGAGTCTGCCGTCCGCCGCCGGCAACAACAACGTGAAGCTGAACGACACCTCGACGTACTTCGGGAGCCCCTACGACCCGGCATCCCTGGCCCCCGACGAGGGTAAGGCGCTGTCGCGGTTCTGGCACTCAGCGGTGAGGTGACCCGGTCGACGTGTACGTCGATCGGCACGGTACCCGGAATCGAATTCGAATTCCCAACCTGCTGAAACCGACAGGTGCGTAGGCAGGTATTCGAATTCTTCCGTGCTCATTTGACTCCCTCTCACCCGATGAGAGGGCGCACTTCCCCACGAAAGCCCGCGCCGGATCGGCTGCGTTCCCCGGAGGCAGCCCGCCCGGCCTATTCCCCAACGGGACAGGAGAAGTCCATGTTCAAGCGAACCCGCATGCTCACCGCAGTAGGTGCCGCCGCCGCGGCGGTGGCCCTGGCCGCGCCGTCCGCCGTCGCCGCACCGACCAGCTGGACCATCACACCGACCGGAGCGTTCACCGGGAGCGCCGGCCTGACGGTCCTGACGGACAACAACGGCAACAAGATCCAGTGCGCGTCGTCCGCTGCTGCGGGGTCGGCACCCACGTCCCCGGTCGCGGGAAGCCCCGCGAAGCTCGCGAACATCACCTCCATCTCCTTCAACTCGCCCTGCACCGGTCCCTTCAGCAGCACCTGGACCGTGACGACCAACGTCACGCCGCCGTGGGAGATCTGGGGCCTCGACTACACAGCCGGTGCGGGCACCAACAGCACCGGACAGGTCACGGGTGAAATCCGGGCGATCAAGGCGACCGTGAGCGGCACCAGCGTGCTGGGCCCCTGCACGTTCAACGTCGTCGGCAAGGTCGCGGCCAAGTACAACAACCCGACGAGCGGCGGAGCCAACGGCACCCTCAACACCGCCGGTGGTGGCCTCACGCTGACCATCAGCAACAAGGTGGGCGGCGGCTGCGGGATCGTCGGTGCGACGGCCGGCTTCGCGGGTCTGTACACCATCGTGAGCAGCGCGACGGGCAAGTCCCCGGTCATTGTCGGAAGCTGAGCGACCCCGATGACCGCCCGTAGGTGAATGAGGTGCCTGGCCGCGCGAATCCGGTGGCCGGGCACCCGCACGGTGCCTGCGGGCACGCACGGATTGACAACTCGTCGGCCCCGCTTTGTCACGCGGCGCCAAAGTCCGTACGTCGCTGTGCCGATTACGCGGTCGGCTCTTCCCAAGAGGTACCGGCGTGCGTACCGTACCCGCCGGTAGGGACCGTGCTCCATCTGTCCGAAGGGCCGTTGCCGAGTGGTGGACCCCGGCCTAGGCCCTGCCGTCAAGGTTCCGCCTGCCGCGCGGCGTCTCTTTGACGACAGGGCCTAGCGGCCCCCGGCGGCAACGGGTCCACGCATGCCGGAAGGACACATCTGCATGACTGTCGACCCGCGGGCCACAGTGAGGCGCCCGCTCCACCTCGCCGTGGGCGGGGCGCTCGTGGTCGCTACCGCGCTCATTCCGAGTGCCGAATCGGCGGCCGCCCCACAGGAGTCGGAGGTCCTGCTCTCCTACGCCTGTTCCTTCCCGTCCGGAACGGAAGAGATCGCTGTCCGGGTCTCCGCCGAGCTTCCCTCCGCCGTGCGGACCGGGGAGGAGATCCAGCCCGAGGGCGTCTCGGTCGAGGTGGAACTGCCGCAGTCCTCGCTGAGGCAGTTCACCGAGACGGAGGCGGCCACCTTCTCAACAGTCGCGGAGCTGACGGTCCGCAACACTCAGGGGGACGAGTCGGCCGACGCGTCCTGGAAAGACCTCAAGGCCGAACCGGTGGCCGTGCCGGCGGAAGGCGGAGCGGCCCTCGTCGCCACCGGCGACGTGCCCACGGTGTCGTTCGGCAGCCCGGGCCGCGCGACGCTGGCACCGGTGGCCCTCGACCTCGACTTCACCTCTCTTACGGCCGATGGCGCTCCGACCACACCCCCCGGGCTCGCCGTCCGGTGCGAGCCGGCCGGTGAACAAGAGGGAACGCTCGGCGAGATCGCGGTCCGCGGGACCACCGACCCGGCCGTACCCGGACCCCCCACGAGCAGCCCGGCACCGCAGCCGGAAGAGCCCCCTGCGGCAGCCGGTCCGGGCCTCTCGCCCTCGGTCAGGGAGAGGATCGAAGGGCTCATGGACCGACGTCCTGATTCCCTGGACGACGATCCGCCGTCGAGCTGCCCGGTCGAGATTCCGCCCGAGTGGGTGATGACGACCGCGGAAGCGTACGCGGCCGGTTACGCGAACGCCGCCAAACTCGACGGCGCGACCGCTCTGGGACCGGCCTTCATGAAGGTCGTCCTGAACAAGCGGTACATCGCCGACGGATGCGCCAGCACCATCGACGTGACGTCCTCGGTGGACTTCGACCACAAGGGGAAGAGGCAGCTCCCGCCGAGCAAAGCCACCTTTCTCACCTACGGTTTCATGCCGACCACCGCCACCATGGTCCTCGAACAGGTAGGAGATCCCGCCCACGTCCACAGCCATACGGTGACCGATTCGCCGGCCTGGCCGGAGGAGACCACGATCACCGCCCAGCTCACCATGCGGTTGTACGACGTCGAGGTGAACGGGGTCCCGCTCGACGTGGGTCCGAACTGCCGCACGGCCAGACCCTTCGAGCAGGTGCTGAGGGGCTATGGGCAGAGCTACCCGCGCTTTGGATACCTGGTGGCCTTCGGAGGGCCCCTCACCGGGTACGCCCATATTCCGCCGTTCGAGGGCTGCGGTGTCGACGAGGACCTCGATGCCGTCTTCACGGCCGCCGTCTCCAGTGCCGGCAAGAAAGCGGACAACTACACCAAGATGATGCAGGCACCCTTGTGCGTGGCGACCAATCCGGGAGTGAACTGTCCGCCGGCTGTCCCCGCACCGGAACGCTGAACACCCGCCGGTATTGAAGAAGCTCTTCCGGGCCGATCGCCCGGAAGAGCTTCTGTGTTTCTGTCCATCGGGGCGGCCCGGGGGACCGGCGTACTCCTCATTCCTCGACAGTTTTCCTTTGCCGGTTACTCACTCACTGACAAGGAAATTCGGTCCCGGCGCAACGTTCGAGGAAAGTATGTATCCAGTATTGCGCAGTCAGGTTACTGACCCGTAGCGTCCCGATTGGGCAGATCGGAAGCACGTTCCCACCTGCTCGTCACATGTGCGTGGGAGTCCTCCCGCGGCTCCGGCCCCCTGGGCCGCGGGACCCCGGCACACACGGAGTGCTTGCGCAGATGACGACAAAGCCGCGGCGCGGGTTTGTCATTCGGTGACAAGTGATCCAGCCAGAGATCGAAGTCCGCTGATTTTCGCTGTTCAACGGCTTGTCCTGGCGGTTTCTGCGGACATAACGTGCGCCTCCTGGTGCATGTGCGACGAGCCGCCATCGGATTTCTCAGAGCCGGAGCGCTGACAGATGACCCCGTTCACCACCACTTCGAGGGAGGGCCGATGGGAATCGAAGTAGTCGTCGAAGGCCTGACGAAGTCCTTCGGCAAGCAGAACATCTGGCAGGACGTCAGCCTGACCCTCCCGGCCGGAGAGGTAAGCGTGATGCTCGGCCCCTCCGGAACCGGCAAGACCGTCTTCCTGAAATCCATTATCGGACTGCTGAAGCCGGAACAGGGCCGGGTCCTCATCAACGGCGTCGACATGGTCAACAGTCCCGAGCGGGAAATCATGGAGACCCGGAAGCTTTTCGGGCTCATGTTCCAGGACGGTGCTCTTTTCGGCTCGATGTCGCTCTTCGACAACATCGCCTTCCCCTTGCGTGAGCACACCCGAAAGAAGGAATCAGAGATCCGGCGCATCGTCATGGAGCGGATCGACATCGTCGGACTGCTGGGCGCCGAGGGGAAGTTGCCCGGCGAGATATCCGGCGGAATGCGTAAGCGTGCCGGCCTGGCCCGCGCGCTCGTCCTGGACCCGCAGATCATCCTCTGCGACGAACCGGACTCCGGACTCGACCCGGTCCGCACCGCCTATCTCTCCCAGCTGCTCATCGATCTCAACGCACAGATCGACGCGACGATGCTCATCGTCACCCACAACCTCGACATCGCGGCCACTGTCCCGGACAACATGGGCATGCTGTTCTGCCGCAACCTCGTCACCTTCGGGCCGCGCGAGGTACTGCTCACCAGCGAGGTGCCGGTCGTCTCGCAGTTCCTCTCCGGGCGCCGTGAAGGCCCCATCGGGATGTCGGAGGAGAAGGACGCCGCCACCCTCGCCGCCGAGCAGGTGAACGGGAACGGCAGCGGATACGGTCCGCGCACCGTCGTACCGCAGCTGGAGCCCTCGCCGGGCATGCCCGTGCGGCAGGCCGCCCTGCGCCGCCGGGAGCGGGTCATCTCGATGATGGGCCAGCTGCCGGAGGCCGCCCGTACGGCCATCCTGAACAGCTACACGCCGACTATGGGCGGTGCGCGCCCATGACCGCTCCGCTGCCGGTGCGGCCGCCCGAGCCGCCCACCGGGAACGCACAGAAACCGCCTGAGCAGATACCCCCGACGCGGCTGCTCGCCCCGCTGCGCGAGACCGGGAAGCTGTTCGCCCTGGCGGCCGCCGTGACCCGGGCGATCTTCCGCAGGCCCTTCCAGATGCGGGAGTTCATCGAGCAGTTCTGGTTCATCGCCAGCGTCACCATCCTGCCCGCTGCCCTGGTCTCCATCCCGTTCGGCGCGGTCATCGCCCTTCAGGTCGGCTCGCTCACCGAGCAGCTCGGTGCACAGTCCTTCACCGGCGGTGCCAGCGTCCTCGCCGTGATCCAGCAGGCCAGCCCGCTCATCGTGGCGCTGCTGATCGCCGGGGCCGGCGGCTCGGCGATCTGCGCCGACCTCGGCTCGCGGAAGATCCGCGAGGAGCTGGACGCGATGGAGGTCATGGGTGTCTCGCCCATCCAGCGCCTCGTCGTCCCCCGCGTCCTCGCCACGATGCTCGTCGCCGTCCTGCTCAACGGCCTGGTCTCGGTCGTCGGCACCCTGGGCGGCTACTTCTTCAACGTGATCATGCAGGACGGCACACCGGGCGCGTATCTCGCCAGCTTCTCCGCGCTCGCGCAACTGCCCGACCTGTACATCAGCGAGTTCAAGGCGCTGATCTTCGGCTTCATCGCGGGCATCGTCGCCGCCTACCGCGGACTCAACCCGCGCGGAGGCCCCAAGGGCGTCGGGGACGCGGTCAACCAGTCCGTCGTCATCACCTTCATGCTCCTGTTCTTCGTGAACATGGTCCTCACGGCGATCTATCTCCAGATCGTCCCCGCGAAGGGGAGCTGACCGATGGCGATGCTCAGCTGGCTCGACAAGTCGGGCGACCATCTCACCTTCTACGTACGGGCGTTGGTCTGGATTCCGCGGACGCTGCGCCGTTGTCTGAAGGAGGTCCAGCGGCTCCTGGCCGAAGTGGCCTTCGGCAGCGGCGGCCTCGGGGTCATCGGCGGCACCGTCGGCGTGATGATCGCGATGACCCTGTTCACGGGCACGGTCGTCGGCCTCCAGGGGTACGCGGCCCTCAACCAGATCGGCACCTCCGCCTTCACCGGCTTCATCTCCGCGTACTTCAACACCCGTGAGATCGCCCCACTGGTGGCGGGACTCGCGCTCTCCGCGACGGTCGGCGCGGGCTTCACCGCCCAGCTCGGCGCGATGCGGATCAACGAGGAGGTCGACGCCCTCGAAGCGATGGGCGTGCGCTCCATGCCCTACCTCGTCACCACGCGGATCATCGCGGGTGTCGTCGCGATCATCCCGCTGTACGCGATCGGGCTCCTCTCCTCGTACATCGCGTCCCGATACATCACGGTCCTCTTCAACGGCCAGTCCGCGGGCACGTACGACCACTACTTCAATCTCTTCCTCTCCCCGGAGGACGTGCTGCTGTCGGTGCTCAAGGTGCTGATCTTCAGCGTCCTGGTGATCCTCGCCCACTGTTACTACGGCTTCCATGCCACGGGCGGTCCCGCCGGAGTGGGTGTGGCCGTGGGACGGTCGGTGCGTAACGCGATCGTGCTGATCAGCGTCACCGACTTCTTCCTCTCGCTCGCCATCTGGGGCGCCACGACGACGGTGAAGGTGGCCGGATGATGAGTGCCCAGAACACCCGGACGGTCCGCCGCAGACTCGCCGGAGTCACCTTCCTGCTCGTGCCCGTCGTGCTCGTGTGGGTGTCCGTCTCGGTGTACGAGAAGGACTTCACGGACAGCGCCACCGTGACCGTACGCACCGGGTCCGTCGGCAACGAGATGCACGACAACGCCGATGTGAAGCTGCGCGGCGTCGTCATCGGCCACGTCCGCGACATCGCGGCCGACGGAGACGGGGCCAGGCTCACCCTGGACATCCAGCCCGGCAAGCTCGGACAGATACCCGACGACGTCACCGCCCAGATGCTGCCCACCACGCTCTTCGGCGAACGGTTCGTGGCGCTGGTACCGCCGCCGATCCCGTCCACCCAGGCACTGCGGGCCGGAGCCGTCATTCCGCAGGACCGCTCCAGTAATGCCATCGAGCTGGAACAGGTTCTCGACAACGTGCTTCCGCTGCTGACCGCCGTGAAGCCGGAGAAGCTCTCCGCCACCCTCAACGCCGTCTCCCAGGCACTCGAAGGACGCGGCGACAAGCTGGGCGACACACTCGTCACGCTCGACGCCCACCTGGCCGAGTTCAACCCCCAACTACCCACGCTCAACGCCGACATCAAGGAACTCGTCAAGGTGAGCAGGGTGTACGGAGACGCCGCGCCCGACGTCCTGGACGCGCTGACCGACTTCACCACCACCAGCTCCACCGTGGCCGAACAGCAGGCGGAACTGGCGGAACTGTACGGCTCCACGACCGCGTCGGCGCAGGACATCACCGCCTTCCTCCGCAAGAACAAGGACAACCTCATCCGGCTCTCCGCCTCCGGTCGGCCGACACTGGAACTCCTCGCGACGTACTCGGACGAATTCCCCTGCACCCTGCGGACCCTCGCCGGATTCATCCAGGCCATGGACAAGGCGCTCGGCAAGGGCACCAAGCAGCCGGGACTCCACGTCACGGTCAAGTCCGTGCCGTCCAAGGGGAAGTACGTGCCGGGCAGGGACTCCCCGGTCTACAACGCGACCGGCGGACCGCACTGCTACTCGGTCCCGTACGTCGGCAGGAGCGTGCCGACCGCCGACGCCCGCAAGGCACACGCGGCCGGTGAGGTCACGGGTGAATCCCCGGCCACCGCTGAACGCCCGGCCACCGAGACCGCTCTCGGAATGCCCAACTCCCCGCAGGAGTCCCGCCTCGTCAACGAGCTGGTCGCTCCCTCACTGAAAGTCCAGCCGCAGACCCTGCCCGACTGGAGCAGCGTGCTCATCGGTCCGGCCTTCCGCGGTGCGGAGGTGAAGCTCAAGTGAAGCGCCGCTCCCTCGCGGGACCGCTCGCGAAATCGATCGTCTTCGTCCTGGTGACCGTCATCGCCACCGCCGTGCTGGCCCTGTCCATCGCCAACACGGGCGTCGGGGACACCACCACGTACAAGGCCCGATTCACGGACGCCACCGGACTGATCGTCGGTGACAGCGTCCGGATCGCCGGAGTCGAGGTGGGACAGGTCGAGTCCATCCAGGTGGCCGACAGGCGGCTCGCCGAGGTCGGCTTCGCCGTCCGCAAGGGGCGCAAGCTCCCCGCCTCCGTGACCGCCTCGATCAAGTACCTGAACATGGTCGGCCAGCGGTACATCGACCTCGACCAGGGCGTCGGCCCGGTCGGCGAGAGCTTCGCGGCAGGATCGACCATTCCGCTCGCCCGCACGACCCCGGCCCTCGACCTCACCCAGCTCTTCAACGGCTTCCAGCCGCTGTTCGAGGGGCTCTCCCCGCCGGACGTCAACCAGCTCGCCGGTTCCATCGTCCAGGTGCTCCAGGGCGAGGGCGGCACCGTCGACAGCATCCTCCAGCACGTCGGCTCGCTCACCAGCACCGTGGCCGCCAAGGACAAGGTGATCGGTCAGGTGATCAAGAACCTCAACACCGTCCTGAAGACGGTCAACGACCGCGAGGCCGGCTTCAACGACCTCGTCGTCACCCTGGAGAAGCTCGTCACGGGCTTCGCGGGCGACCGCAAGCCACTGGGCGAGGCGGTCACGGCGATGGGCGCGCTCACCACGGTCACCGCCGACCTGATCAACGACGGCCGCAAGCCGCTCAAGGACGACATCAAGCAACTCGGGCGTCTCTCCGGCCAGTTGGTGAAGGGCACGCCGCAGATCGAGAACTTCCTCCAGAAGACCCCGGCCAAGATGGAAGCGATCGGCCGCCTCACCTCGTACGGCTCGTGGCTCAACCTCTACCTCTGCGAGGCCAAGGTCAGCGGGGTCACGACGGACAACGGCAGCGCGCCGCCCACCGGCATCGCGATCACCCAACCGAGGTGCCTGTCATGAGAATCAAGCCCGTACGGGAACGCAACCCCGTCGCCGTCGGCCTTGTCGGACTCCTCGCCCTCGCCCTCATCGGACTCGCCGCCTACCGCGCCGACTCGCTGCCCTTCATCGGTGGCGGCACCACCTACAGCGCGGACTTCACCGAATCGGCCGGGCTCGCCGAGGGTGACGAGGTACGGGTCGCCGGCGTGAAGGTCGGCGAGGTCACCGGAGTCTCGCTCGACGGCAACAAGGTGAAGGTCGATTTCAAGGTGAAGGACGCCTGGATCGGCAACTCCTCCACCGCCGCCATCGCCATCAAGACCCTCCTCGGCGAGAAGTACCTCGCCGTCGACCCGCTGGGCGACGCCCCGCAGGACCCGGACTCCCGCATTGCGGCGAGCCGCACCACCTCCCCGTACGACGTCAGCCAGGCGTTCAACGGACTCGGCGAGACCATCGGCGAGATCGACACCGCCCAGCTCGCCAAGAGCTTCGAGACGATCTCCGCGACCTTCAAGGACTCACCGCCCGACGTACGCAGCGCCGCCGACGGGCTCTCCGCACTGTCCCGAACGGTCTCGGAGCGCGACGCCCAGCTCGTCACCCTCCTCAGGGGCAGCAAGCAGCTCACCAAGACCCTCGCCAACAAGAAGAGCAGCTTCGAAACCCTGCTCGAGGACGGCAACCTCCTTCTCGGCGAGATCCAGGCGCGCCGCGACTCCATCCATCTGCTGCTCACCGGAACCCGTGATCTGGGCATCCAGCTCACCGGAGTCGTCGAGGACAACAACAAGCAGCTGAAGCCCACCCTCAATTCGCTCGGCCGGGTCACGGCCGTCCTCGTGAAGAACCGCAAGAGCCTGGACAAGGTGCTGTCGCTGACCGGTTCGTACAACCGGCTCGTCGGCAACACCCTCGGCAGCGGCCGGTGGTTCGACAACTACGTCTGCGGGGTCGTCCCGAAGAACTACCTGCCGCCCCAGAACCCCGAGGTGCCCGGATGCATGCCTCCGAAGCAAGGCGGCCGCTGACATGAGACTCACGCGCATCGTCTCCATCGGCGCCGGACTCGCCGTCGTGGCCGTCGCGGCCACCACCGGAGTGATGGCCCTGGACGACGAGGGGAAGACGACCATCACCGCCTACTTCGACCAGGCCACCGGTGTGTACGCCGGATCGGATCTGCGCGTCCTCGGCGTGAAGGTCGGCACCGTCGAATCGGTCACGCCGCGCGGCGAGGAGGTCAAGGTAACTCTGCGGCTCGACGAGGGCATCAAGGTCCCCAAGGGGGCGCACGCCGTCGTCGTCGCCCCCAGCCTCGTCGCCGACCGGTACGTCCAGCTGGCACCCGCGTACGACGGGGGAGCGCAGCTCACCGACAACGCGGTGCTGCCCGCCGCCAACAACGCCACTCCCGTCGAGGTCGACCAGCTGTACGCGTCCATCACCGAACTCTCCACGGCGCTCGGCCCCGACGGGGCCAACGCCGACGGAGCGCTCGCCGGACTCCTCGACACGGGGGCGAAGAACCTCGACGGCAACGGAAAGGCCATCGGGGACTCCATCGAGCAGTTCGGCAAGGCGACGAAGACCCTGGACAAGAGCAGCGGCGACCTGTTCGACACGCTCTCCTACCTCCAGACGTTCACCACCATGCTCAAGGACAACGACGGCAATGTGCGCGCCGCCGAGCAGCAGCTCAACTCCGTCACCGGATTCCTCGCCGACGACAAGAAGAACCTCAGCGCGGCGCTCAGGGAACTCGGCACCGCGCTCGGCCAGGTGAAGACCTTCATCCAGGAGAACCGCGGCTCGCTGAAGAAGAACGTGGATGCCCTGGTGCCACTCACGCAGACCCTGGTCGACCAGCGGGCCTCGCTCGCCGAAGCCATGGACACCCTGCCGCTGGCGGCCGGCAACGTCCTGAACGTCTACGACCCGGCCAACCGCACCCTCAACGGCCGCACCAACCTCAACGAACTGTCCATGGGCGGCCCCCTCGTCGACTCCGCGACCGGTACGACGGGCCTCACCGGTCTCCAGCCGGTCGGCACCGACCGCCGCAAGGAACTGCCCGTGCTGCCGCTCCCCGAGATCGGCACCGTCTACGGCACCCCCGAGAAGACCACGACGCAGAAGGGGGCGAACCGATGAGCCGTGCCCTCCGCAGACCCGGGCCCCGCACGACCGGCGTCGCCGCCCTGCTCGCCGCAGGGGTCGCGGTCGCCCTGGTGGTGACGACCGTCGACGTACCGACGTTCACCGGCATCGACCAGGTACCGCTGCCCGGCGGAGCCGACCTCGGCGACCATCCGTACGAGATCACCGCGGAGTTCGGGGACGTCCTCAGCCTCGCCCCGCAGTCCTCTGTGAAGGTCAACGACGTCGCGGTCGGGCGGGTCACCAAGATCTCCCTCACCCCCGGCAGCTGGACCGCCAAGGTCACCATGCGCGTCAACGGAAAGATCGAGCTGCCCAAGAACGCGTACGCCCGCCTGGAACAGTCCAGCCTCCTCGGCGAGAAGTTCATCCAGCTCTCACCGCCGGCCACCGGCACCGCCCGGGGCACGCTGGCCGACGGCGGCCGGATCCCGCTCAACCGCACCAACCGGAATCCGGAGGTCGAAGAGGTCTTCGGCGCACTGTCGATGCTCCTCAACGGCGGCGGGATCAACCAGCTCAAGACCATCACCACCGAACTCAACAAGGCACTCGCCGGGCAGGAACCACAGATCCGCTCGATGCTCGGCCGCGTCGACACCCTGGTCACCAACCTGGACGGCCACAAGGAGGACATCACCGCGGCACTCGACGGTGTCAACCGTCTGGCGGCCACCCTCGCCACCCGCAAACAGGACGTCGGGACGGTCCTCACCGGGCTCAGCCCCGGCATGAAGGTCCTGGAGAAGCAGCGGGGCTCACTCCTCACCATGCTGCGCTCGCTCGAGACGCTCTCCACCGTCGCCGTCGACACGATCAACAAGAGCAAGGCCGACATGATCGCCGACCTCAAGGCCATCGCCCCCACCCTCCAGGCTCTCGCCGACTCCGGCCAGGACCTGCCCGAATCCCTCCAGGTGCTCTTCACCTATCCGTTCACCGACGAGGTGCTGCGCGGGGTGAAGGGCGACTACCTCAACGTCTACCTCGATGTGACGGCGATGCCCGGCACGCAGATCATCCCGGCGCTCACCCCGGCCGACACCCCGTCCGAGCCCCCGGCCGGCACACCCGGCACTCCGTCCGCCGCGGCGCTCCCGCTGCCTCTTCCGTCCGTCCCGGAGACCTCTCAGGGGAGCGCACGATGATCACTCTCGGCATCCGGCTGAAGAACATCGCCTTCGTGCTCATCGCCGTAGTCGTACTCGGCTATCTGGGTGTGCGGTACGCGGACCTCGGCCACTACGTCGGCATGCGCGGCTACTACACCGTCACCGTCCAGCTCCCGCAGACCGGCGGCCTGTACACCCACTCCAACGTCACCTACCGAGGGGTGTCCGTGGGCCGTGTCGGGCCGATCGAGCTCACCGACGACGGTGTCGAGGCGGAGCTGCGCATCGAGGACGACGCACCGCTCATCCCGGACAGCCTGCAGGCCGTCGTCGCCAACCTCTCCGCCGTCGGTGAGCAGTACATCGACCTGCGGCCCACCCGCAAGGACGGCCCGTTCCTCGGGAACGGCTCGGTCATCGACCAGGCCGACACCACGATCCCGGCGCCTCCCACCGACGTCCTCACCAGCGTCAACGACCTGGCGAGCTCCGTCGACCTGGAGAATCTGCGCACGGTCGTCGACGAGTTCGGCGCCGCGTTCAACGGACGCGGCGACGACCTCCAGGTCCTCCTGGACACTGGCAGCGAGTTCGTCCAGGCGGCGGACGACGCCCTGCCGGTCACGACGAAGCTGATGACCGACGGCGAAACGGTCCTGCGCACCCAGGCCGAAGAAGGCGAGGCACTCAAGGGCTTCGCCTCGGGGGCCAAGGAACTGGCCGCCGAACTCAAGGGCTCCGACACCGATCTGCGCAAGCTGATCGCCGCCGCCCCCGACGCCGCCGGACAGATCAGCGGACTGCTGCGCGATCTCGACCCGAGCTTCGGTGTAGTTGTCGCCAACCTCCTCACCACCTCCGAGGTGGCCGTCACACGCCGGCGCGGACTGGAGGAACTGCTCGTGAAGCTTCCCGCCGTCGTGGCGGCCGGAGCCGGCGCGGTCGACGAGGACGGCGCCAGGTTCGGTATGTCGGTCACCTTCTTCGAGCCGCTGCCCTGCACCGCCGGATACGGCGGTACGACCTACCGCAACGGCCTCGACACCAAGCCCCCCGCCTCGGTCAACACCAAGGCCCGCTGCGCCTCGTCGCCCGGCACCGGCATCAACGTCCGCGGCAGCGCGAACGCCCCCAGGGGCGGACCCGTGCCCGAGCCGGTCGAGCCCGGCTCGCTGCTGGGAGCCGGATCGGACACCTCGCTTCCCGGCGCACTCGGCGCCACGGCCGGAACCGGGCCCGGGGCCGACGGCATGGCAGGGCTCCTGGGGCTCGGAGGCGGCCGATGATCCGGCGTACGAAGAACCCCGCAGGCTGGGCCGCGCTGCTCGCAGCCGTACTGATCTGCGCGCTCGGCGGCTGGTCCTACGCCCAGGCACGGGGCGACGACACCCTCGCGTACGCCAAGGCCCGCGACGCCGCACTGGCCGACGGGAAGCGTCACCTCGCCCGGCTGACCAGCCTGGACGGCAGTGACGCCGGGAGCGTGAAGAGGGGGCTCGCGGCTTGGCTCGACTCCTCGACGGGTCCGCTCCACGAGCAGCTGGAGCGGACCCGGAGCAAGGATGTGAGCGAGCTGACGAAGTCCGGGGCCACGGCCCGCGGAAAGGTCACCGACGCGGCGCTCACCGCGCTCGACGAGCGGACCGGCACGGCGGCGCTGATCGCGACCGTCGACGTCGAGGTCAGCCCGCGCACCGGAAAGGGCGGCACCCAGCGCAAACGCTTCGAGGCCACCCTCGCCCGGACCGGGGACGGCTGGAGGGTCAAGGCGCTGACGGCGATCCCGGTCGGCGGCGGCGCATGAACGAGAGGGCGGGGACGGCGACAGTGGACACCGGCGTGGACACGGAGGACATCGAAGCGACTGATGCTGTGCGGGCCGTTGCGGAGGCCGACGACACCACAGAGGACGAGAAGGAGAGTGGGATACGCGGGACCGCTCGCCGGTGGCCCCGGATCGCCGGCGCGTTCCTGGCGGTCGCGCTGCTCGTCGCGGGTGGCCTGCTCTTCGCCGAGGGCCGGCAGCTGAGGGACACGCCCGCGACGTCCAACCGGGCGCTGACGGACACGGAAGCGACCACCGAGGTCGCGGGGGACGTCAGCAACGCGCTCGGCAAGGTGTTCTCGTACAGCCCCCAGGCCACCGCCGCCACCAAGGCATCGGCGCAGGAGGTCCTCGCGGGGAAGGCGCTGAAGCAGTACGCGGCGCTGTTCGGCCAGGTCGAGAAGCAGGCGGCCGACCAGAAGCTGACGCTGACCACCCAGGTCGTACGGGCCGCAGTGACCCGGCTGACCGGGAGCAGCGCCCACCTCCTGGTCTTCCTCGACCAGGTCTACGAACGCCGGGGCAAGGCACCCACCACGGCCGCCGCCCAGCTCTCCGTCTCGGCCGAACTCCGGGACGGGCGCTGGTACATCGTCGAGATCACCTCCCGGTAGCGGGGCCGCGAACCCGCACAGGCGCACGGCACGCGACTCGGAACG
Organism: Streptomyces sp. NPDC057136; assembly: GCF_042670885.1. Classification (NCBI taxonomy): domain Bacteria; kingdom Bacillati; phylum Actinomycetota; class Actinomycetes; order Kitasatosporales; family Streptomycetaceae; genus Streptomyces; species Streptomyces sp. NPDC057136. The sequence goes on along the minus strand of NZ_JBHUUV010000030.1, from coordinate 67,665 downwards.
GACCAGATCCGCAGGCAGGGGAGAGACAGCAATGGCACGGGTACGGACGACGCGCAATCCGCTGCTGGTGGCGGCGATCGTGCTGACGGTCGCGGCGGCAGGCGCGGCAGGCTGGGGCGGCTTGTCCCGGTACGACGCGGACCACGACGACTCGTCGGCGTACGCGCAGGCCCGCGACGACGTGCTGGCCGCGGGCGAGCAGGCCGTGCAGAACATGAACACGCTCGACCATCAGAAAGTGGAGCAGGGCCTGGACAGCTGGGAGGACTCCACCACGGGAGATCTGCACCAGCAACTCGTCGAGGGCCGGGACGCGTTCGTGAAGCAGATCGAGTCGGCCAAGACGGTCAGCACGGCCACGGTCCTGTCCGGCGCGGTGACCGAACTCGACGACCGGTCGGGCAAGGCCGCGGTGATGGTGGCGCTGCGGGTCACCGTGACCGCACCGAAGGGTGAGCCCGCAGTGAAGGAGAGCAGGATGCTCGGGCAGCTCACCCGGACGTCCGGGGGGTGGAAGCTCAGCGCCCTCGGCCAGGCGCCCGTCGGCAACACGGCTGGCTGACGCACCCGACTCCCGCCCCGCCATCGAGAGGACCCCGGACATGTCGACGACACGTCACCTCGTCAACCGTCAGCGCCGCCTGGCCACCGCGGCCGCCGAACGCAGCACCACCGCGACCACCACCACCGCGACCCCCACGGAGCCGGAACCCGAGACCCTGGAGGACGCCGGGACCGAAGCCGAGGCGGAGGATGCGGCGCAGGACGAGGCGCCACCGGAGCCACAGCGGAAGCTGCGCCCACCCGCGTTCCGGGTCCGGCTGCCCGCCGTCCTGTGCGTCCTCACCGTGGTGTTCGGCGCTTTCGCCGCCTGGACCTTCACCTCGGCCGACCGGCTGCGCGACGACCCGTCGCGGCAGAACACCGCGCTCACCGACATCGGCCGCACCAGCGAGGTGAAGGGCCAGATCACCGAAGCGGTCGGCGCCGTCTTCTCGTACAACTACGCCTCGCCAGCCAAGTCCCGGCAGGCCGCGAAGACTTACCTGGTCGGCAAGGCCGTGGGCCAGCACGAGGAGATGCTCGCCGAGGTACGGGCGCAGGCGCCGAAACAGAAGCTCGTGCTCACCACGACCGTCACGGAGAGCGGTGTCGAACTGCTCGACGGCGACCGCGCCCGGCTGCTGGTCTTCGCCGACCAGAGCAACACCCGTACGGGCAAGGCGGACGAGACCACGTACGCGGCGGCCATGTTCGCTGTGGACGCCGTTCGACGCGGGGACAACTGGCGGATCTCCGCCATCGATACGTTCACACAGTGATCCGGGGGAGAGGAGAGCACGCATGAGGATCAACGGCACAATGCGCCGCGGACTCACCGGTACGGCCACCGCCGTCGCCGCGATGGCCGCGCTCACCGCGTCCCAGGCACCGGGGTTCACCGGTCAGCCGCTGAACGAGGAGAAGGCCGCCGCCCAGGACGACGTGGTCTGGTCCCAGGTGCCCAACGACGACTCGTATCACACCGAGTTGCCACCGCTGAAGACGCCGGAGCCGCCCAGGGGCGGTGCGAAGCCCCGTCCCTTGGACGTCCGGGCCCGAGCCGAGGCGGGCATCCCGGCGACGGTCCTTGCCGCCTACCGCACGGCGGAGGGCGCGCTCGGGCGCAGCGACCCCGGCTGCAACCTGCCGTGGCAGCTGCTCGCGGCGATCGGCAAGGTGGAGTCCGGGCAGGCACGCGGAGGCCGGGTCGATTCCGGCGGCACCACCCTCGGCAGCATCCTCGGCCCGGTGCTCAACGGCGTGGGGTTCGCGAACATCAGCGACACCGACGACGGCGCCTACGACGGCGACGCACAGTACGACCGGGCCGTCGGGCCGATGCAGTTCATCCCCTCCACCTGGGCGCACTGGGGGAAGGACGGCAACCGCGACGGGCGCCGCGACCCCAACAACATCTACGACGCCGCGCTCGCGGCCGGGCACTACCTCTGCGCCGGAACGCGGAACCTGAACGCGCGGGGCGATCTGGACCTGGCGATCCTCAGCTACAACCACTCGGACACGTATCTGCGTACGGTGCTGTCCTGGCTGGAGTTCTACCGTAAGGGCACCCACCCGGTCGCCGACGGCGAGGGCGTCATTCCCCGGAGCCCCGGCGCGGGCGGCACGAACGAGCCCAAGGCCCCGGTCGGCGGCTCCGGCGGCCCCGGAAAGCCCGGAAGCGGAAGTACCGGAAGTCCCGGCGAGGGAGGCGGCGGCATCGTCGTCGGACCGCAGCCCACCAGCCCGCCACCGTTGCCCACGCCCCCCGACCCCAGCAGGCCGCCGAGCCCGAGCCCCGACCCGACGGACACCGGCCCCACGGACCCCGGTCCCGACCCGACGGACACCGGATCTCCGAGCCCCGACCCCACACCCACGGACCCGACGACGCCACCGACCACACCGCCGACGTCACCGGACCCGGACCCGAGCACCAGCGACCCGGCCTGCCCCACGGACTCCCCGTCCCCCGATCCGTCCGACACCACGGCCCCCGGGACCGGCACGGAGACGGCAACACCGGACCCCTGCGGCACGGCCGCGTCAGCCGCCTGACAGCACCTCGGACAGGTCGTACCGCACCACTTCCTCCAGCTGCGCGTACGTGCAGCCGGCGGGAGTGCGGTCCGGCCGCCACCGGCGGAACTGGGTGGTGTGCCGGAAGCGGTCGCCTTCCATGTGGTCGTAGGCGACCTCGCAGACCCGCTCCGGACGCAGCGCCACCCACGACTGGTCCTTCTTTCCCGACCAGCGGCTCGGCGTGCCCGGCAGCCGGGCCCCCTCGTGCGCCGCCGCGTCCGCCCAGGCCGCCCACGGATGATCCTCGACGCCGCTGCGCAGCGGCTCCAGCTCCTCCGCGAGCTCCGCGCGCCGCGCCATCGAGAAGGCGGCACACGCACCGACATGCTGGAGGACGCCCTCGGAGTCGTACAGGCCCAGCAGCAGCGAGCCGACGACCGGGCCGCTCTTGTGGACGCGGTAGCCCGCCACCACGCAGTCGGCGGTCCGTTCGTGCTTGATCTTGTACATCGCGCGGATGTCGGGCCGGTAGGGCAGATCGAGCGGCTTCGCGACGACACCGTCGAGCCCGGCGCCCTCGAAGTGCTCGAACCACTCCTGCGCGGTCGCCAGGTCCGTGGTGGCAGGCGCGAGATATACCGGCGCCGAGGCATCGGAGAGCGCCACCTCCAGCACCGACCGCCGGTCGGCCAGAGGGGCGGAGAGCAGGGACGTGTCGTTCGCCGCGAGGACGTCGAAGGCGACGAAGGCTGCCGGAGTCTGCTCGGCCAGCATCCGCACCCGCGAGTCGGCCGGGTGGATGCGCTCGCTGAGCCGGTCGAAGTCGAGCCGCCCGTCGTGGATGACGACGATCTCCCCGTCGAGCACACAGCGGGGCGGCAGATTGTCCCGCAGTGCGACGACCAGCTCGGGAAAGTAGCGGGTGAGCGGCTTGCCGGTCCGGCTGCCGATCACCACCTCGTCGCCGTCCCGGTGCACGATCGCCCGGAAGCCGTCCCACTTGGCCTCGTAGTGCATTCCGGGCGGGATCGCCGACACGGACTTGGCGAGCATCGGTTTCACGGGCGGCATCACCGGAAGGTCCATGCGCCCGATTGTTGCCCATACCTCCCTGAACGTCTCCCGATGTGCGGCATAGGTGAGCCCGGCCTACTGTGGCCGACATGGGAGCAGCGGTGGAGCTGGACGCAGGCGGACGGCCGGTACGACTGTCCAACCCCGACAAGGTCTACTTTCCGGACAAGGGCTATACGAAGCGGGACGTGGCCGAGTACTTCCTCGCGGTGGGGGGCGGAATCACCCGTGCCCTGCGCGACCGGCCGACCACCCTTCAGCGCTTCGTGGACGGAGTCACCGGCGAGTTCTTCTACCAGAAGCGGGCGCCGAAGAACCTCCCCGACTGGATTCCGACCGCACGCATCGCCTTCCCCAGCGGGCGGTCCGCCGACGAGATCTGCCCCACCGAGATCGCCGCCGTCCTCTGGGCGGCCAACCTCGGCACGCTCACCTTCCACCCCTGGCCGGTACGGAGCGCCGATACCGACCACCCCGACGAGCTGCGCATCGACCTCGACCCGCAGCCCGGCACGGACTACGCGGACGCGGTCACCGCCGCCCACGAACTGCGCTCCGTCCTCGACGAGCACGGGCTGCGCGGCTGGCCCAAGACCTCCGGCGGGCGCGGCATCCATGTCTTCGTGCCGATCGAACCCCGCTGGACCTTCACCGAGGTCCGCCGCGCCACCATCGCCATCGGCCGCGACCTGGCCCGGCGCATGCCGGACCGCGTCACCACCGCCTGGTGGAAGGAGGAGCGCGGCGAGCGCATCTTCGTCGACTACAACCAGACGGCCCGTGACCGTACGATCGCCTCCGCCTACTCCGTACGCCCCTTCCCGCACGCCCCGGTCTCCGCACCGCTGCGCTGGGAGGAGATCGACGACGTCGAGCCGCGCGACTTCGACATCAGGACCATGCCCACGCGGTACGCGGAACTCGGCGACGTCCACGCCGACATGGAGAACCACACCTTCGGCCTGGAACGGGTGCTGGAACTCGCGGAGCGGGACGAGCGGGACCGGAGCCTGGGCGACATGCCCTACCCGCCGGAGTACCCCAAGATGCCCGGCGAACCGAAGCGCGTCCAGCCCAGCCGCGCCCGGCACGACGAGGACGACGCCAAGGCGTGAGCGGCGCGCACGACGGAGGCCGTGGCCACATGCCCGAGCATGTGGCCACGGCCTCCTGACACGGTGTCGCGGGCTACAGCTCCTTGATACGGATGTCGCGGTACGAGACCACGTCCGTGGTGCCGTGCACCTGGAGCCCGACATATCCGGAGGCGAACCGCCGGCCGTCGGTGCCCGGGTCGTCGCCGCGCGGAGGCTCGAAGAGCTGACCACCGGTGTTCTCGAACTCGTTGATCAGCACACCGTTGCGGTAGATCGAGTAGTGCTGGTCCACCACCCGGATCTCGTAGTCGTTCCAGGTCCCCTTGGGAGTGACCCCGGCGCCGCCGAGACCCACCCGGTCGAACCCGTAGAGCGAGCCCGTCTTGTACATGTCGCCGTCCGGCCGGTCGTTGATCTGCACCTCATGGCCGTACTTGATGGCGACCCACTCCGGACGCGACTCCTCCGGGTTGTCGTGGACGTACGGGAACCGCACGAACACACCGCTGTTGGCGTTGCCCGTACCCGGTGCGTCGTCCCGCCACTGGAGCTTCAGCGAGAAGTCCCCGTACTGCCTGCCCGGGAACCACAGCATGCCCATGCCGGGGACCGTCGTCGAGCTGGTGATGGTGCCGTCCGCGTTGAGCCCGAACCTGCCGCCGCCCACCTGCTCCCACTTGGCCAGCGACGCGGCCGTGCCGTCGAACAGCTTCCGGTAGCCCTCGACCTGGCCCGGCCTGCCGATGCCGGACTGCTTAGCCGCCCGGTAGATCGTGCGGTGCTCGCGGGCGTCGATCACCCCGGCGGCCAGGAGCTTGTCGAGGACCGTGTCCACGTGCTTGAGGAACAGCGCGTGCGAGGACCAGTCCTTCTCGTCCTCGATCAGCTCGTTGATCGTGCACCGGTTGCCGGTGACACGGTTCGGGACGCCGCTGTCGACCGTGCCGACGATGACCGTCAGCCGCTCGTCGAACTCCGGGCAGTTCGGCGCCGGAACGCCGCCGCCCTCGGCGACCGTGAACGACACCTGCTTCGCCTCGGAGGTGTTGCCTGCCTTGTCCGTCGCCCGGTGGGCGAAGGTGTGGGAGCCGATCCGGTCGACGAGCACCGGGGCGGTGTAGGTCAGGTACGGGCCGCCGTCGAGGGAGTACTCGATCCTGTCCACCCCGGAGTCGGCGTCGGTCGCGGTGACCGTCGCCTTCGCGCTGGTGATGAAGGCGCCGTCCGAGTTCTTCTCGCCCGTCAGCGCCACCGTCGTCTCCGGCGGTGTCGCGTCCTGCGTGGGCGGCTCGACGACGGTGAAGTCGACGGCCTTCTCCGCGGCCGCGTTGCCCGCCTTGTCGGTGGCCCGGTAGCGGACCTTGTGCGCGCCGACCTCATGCACCATCACCGGCGCGGTGTACGGCTGCCAGGCGCCGGCCGTCCCGATCGCGTACTCGATGGTGTTGACGCCGGACCCGGTGTCGGACGCCGTCACGGTGACGGTGGCCATCCCCAGGTACGCGCCCTGGGCGTCCTTCTCGCCCGATACGGTCGCCGAGGTCTCCGGCGGCGTCGCATCGTCCGTGGGCGGCGCGGCCACGCTGAAGTCGACGGCCTTCTCCGCCGCCACGTTGCCTGCCTTGTCGGTGGCCCGGTAGCGGATCGAGTGACTGCCGACCTGGTTCACCACGACGGGCGTGGTGTACGGCTGCCAGGCGCCGTCAGCACCGACCGCGTACTCGACGGTGTCGACGCCCGAACCGGCGTCGGTCGCCGCCACGCTGACGGCGGCCTGGCCGATGTACGCGCCGTCGGCGTTCCTGTCACCGTCCACCTTCGCCGAGGTCTCCGGCGCTGTGGTGTCCTCGCCGGTGCCCTCGGTCACGGTGAGAATGCCCTGCATCGACCCGTGACCGGGAATGGTGCAGTGGTAGAAGTACCGGCCGGGGCTGAGCGTGACCTGCACGCTGTGCTTTCCGCCCTCGCTGTCGCTCGGGTTGGCGAGGATGTTCAGCGGGACGTCGTTGTTGAACTCCGGGTCCGAGACGCTGAACGTCAGCGTGTGCGGCATGCCCGTCGTGTTGCCGGTCGCCGCGCTGTTCTCGAACACGATGGTCGCGGCGCCGGCCACCGCCGTTCTGGGCGCGGACAGATAGCGGTCGATGGGGTCGCCCGCGGTCCAGCTGAGCACCTGGTCCGCTGCCGCCGCCTCCCGGTCGTCCTCCCGGCCGTACGCGGCAGTGGAGGTGAGCCCGAGGATCAGCAGGAACGAGGCCAGCAGGGCCGGCCACAGCCGGGCGGGCCGGTACCGGAGCCGTGCGAAGCGGGGACGGTGTCTCACTGAACTTCCGCCTTCCTGGCCAGATCGGCGGCGGCCGGGGTCGGCCCCCCGCCCTTGTACGTCACGCGCCACAGCGCGGACTTGGGGTCCGAGGTGAAGAAGCCCCGCCCGTAGTCCAGGACGTAGAGCGAACCGTCCGGGGCGAACTTCCAGTCCATGAGGTTGCGGATGCCGTCGGCCCCCACCGGGATGATCTTCTTCAGGGACTCGGCGTGCGTGGGCAGTCCGCCCTGACCGACCGTCTTCGGGTCGGTGAGCACCGCGTGCCGGGGCTGGTCGCCGTCGTAGAAGTCACCGACGAACCACTTGCCGTCCCAGTACGAGGGCCACTTGTCGGCGCTCGTGCTCGCCGCGTCGTACCGGTACACCGGGCCGTTCATCGTGGCCTGGCCGCCGCCCTTGAGCCACGGCAGAAGCTGCTTCTGCTCCTCGGTCTTGTAGCTCGGGATGCCGTTGGCGTCGCGCGGGTAGTCGATGCCGCCGCCCTGCGGGGAGTACCAGATGGTGTTGGAGGTGACGGGCGGCAGCTTCACCAGTCCGTCGTTGTTCGGCGACTCGTTCCTGGGCGCGTCGCAGTTGTACCAGCCGAGCGGTACGGACGGGTCGGCCAGGCCGCGGTCCCGGTAGGGCTGCTTGTTGCCCATGCAGTACGGCCAGCCGTGGTTGCCCGCCTTGGTGATCGCGGCGAAGGTGTCGTACTTGGCGGGCCCCCAGGTGGTGCTGGGTGCGCCCGCGTCGGGGCCGACCCAGCCCGCGTACAGCGTGTCGGTCGACGGGTCGACGGAGATCCTGGCCGGGTTGCGCACACCCATCACATAGATCTCGCCGCGGGTCTTGCCGCCGCCCTCGTCAGGCTCCTCGCCGGTGAAGAGATTGCCCTCGGGCAGGGTGTACGTACCGTCGGCCTCGGGGTGGATCCGCAGGATCTTCCCATTGAGGTTGTTGGTGTTGCCCGAGGTGCGCCGGGCGTCGGCGTACGACACGCCCTTGTAGTTCGGCGCCGGGTTGTTCCCCGAGTAACCACCGCTGGAACCGGACGAGTTGTTGTCACCCGTCGCGATGTACAGGTTGCCCTTGGAGTCCCAGGCCATGCCGCCGCCCGCGTGGCAGCAGCTGTGGATCTGGACCGGCCACTGGAGCAGCACCTTCTCGGAGGCCGTGTCCAGCTTTTTCGTGGCCGGGTCGAAGGTGAAGCGGGAGACCTGGCGTACCGCCATCCGCTTGTCGCGGTCGATCTTCGCGTGGGGGGTGTAGTGCAGATACACCCAGCCGTTCTTCGCGAAGTCCGGGTCGAGTTCGATCCCGAGGAGGCCCTCCTCGACCTTGACCGTCTCGTCGCCGCCGCCCTTGTTGCCGAAGACGGTCAGCGCTCCCGCGAGGGTGACCTTCTTGGTCGCGGGGTCGTAGACGTGGATCTCGCCCTGACCCTTGCCGATGTCCGGGTCGTTCCAGTCGATGACGACCGGCCGGCTGCTGTCGGCGCCGCCGCGGCCGATGTAGAAGACCCGGCCGTCGGGGGCGGTGACCAGTCCGTGCGGCTCACCGATCTGGTCGTTCTGGCCCGGCTGGTTGGGCTGGGTGACCCGCTCGGCCTTGTAGTTGGCGTTGATCGTGGCCTTGCAGTCGGCCTGCGAGATGCGGGAGGTCCAGGCGAGCGCGCCGCGCAGATGGTCGCGGAAGTCCGTCTCGGCGAAGCTGTCGACGGTGCCGCCCATGCTCGTGTAGAAGGAACGGCCGCCGTCGTAGTCGCGGCACCAGGAGACCGGGTGGTCCCAGCCGTTGGCGCTCGCGCCCGGCTTGTAGGTGCTCTCGCGGACGCGGGCCACGGTGTGCACGTCACCGGACGGATTCTTCGTCCAGTTCAGCCACTTGTCGGGCCGCTTCCACTCCAGCGGAAGACTCTTGGTCGCCGGGTGCTGCCGGTCGCCGATCTCGACCGTCGCACGCTGCGCGGTGGTGGGGCTGCCGGCGGCGGGCCGGGCCCCGACAAGTCCGGTGAACCAGTCCGAGTACGGCTCGGTGCGCGCCGCGTCGTGGATGCCGAGGAACCCTCCGCCCGCCTCCATGTACGACTCCAGACCGGCCTCCTGCTCCGGGTCGAGGACATCGCCGCTGGTCAGGAAGACGACCGCGTTGTACCGGCCGAGCTGCCGCTCATCGGTGAAGACACCGGCGTCATCGGTGGCGACGGTCCTGAAGCGGCCGGCGGTCGGGCCGCTCAGCCCGATCTTCTCGATCGCCGCGATACCCGCGTCGACAGTCGGTGACTCCTCGCCCGCCGAGGCGTGGAAGACCAGCACCCTGACATTGGCGCCGCCGGGCGGCGACGGAAGAGACAACGTTGTCGCCCGGTCCATCGGCTCCGGATAGGGTCCGGCGCTCGCGGCACCGCCTCCGAGCAGGGAAGCGGTCAGTGCGCCGGCCGCCACGGCCGCCGCGATACCTCGTCGTGATCTGGACCGGTGATGTGGTGTGCGCTGCATGTGGTCACCCACCCCTCTTTGGTCACTGCAACAGCGCATGAAGCTAGACCTCTTTTCGTGACTCGCCAAGAGCTATGGCAGCAATGGCACGAACTTTGTCCTGGGTGTGGATAAACGGAGATCCCGCGGCTACCGTATGGGCCGTCCAGGGGGCACCTCTGCCCCTGTCCGTCTCCGAAAGCCCGTCAGTTGCCCTTTCGTAGTGGGGAGTTCGACATGGACCGAAGGACCTTCAACCGGCGCATGCTGGCGGGCGGTGCGGCTGCCGCGGCAACGGGGGTGACATCGTTGTCGCTCGGTGCGGTCGAGGCCAGCTCGGCGGAGACCCCGCCCAGGACCGCCCCGGCGGGAGGTGAGGTGCGGCGGCTGAAGATGTACGCCGAGAAGATGCCGGACGGCTCGCTCGGGTACGGCTTCGAGAAGGGCAAGGCGTCGGTCCCCGGGCCGCTCATCGAACTCAACGAGGGCGACACCCTGCACATCGAGTTCGAGAACACCACGGACGTCGACGCCAGCCTCCATGTCCACGGCGTCGACTACGACATCGCCAGCGACGGCACCCGGTTGAACAAGAGCCATGTCGAACCGGGCGGCACCCGCACCTACACCTGGCGCACCCACGCCCCGGGCCGCCGGAAGGACGGCACCTGGCGGGCGGGCAGTGCCGGGTACTGGCACTACCACGACCACGTCGTGGGAACGGATCATGGCACCGGCGGCATCCGCAAGGGCCTTTACGGTCCCCTGGTCGTCCGGCGCAGGGGCGACATCCTCCCGGACAAGACGCTCACGATCGTCTTCAACGACATGACGATCAACAACAAGGCGGCGCACGAGAGCCCGAACTTCGAGGCCACGGTGGGCGACCGGGTCGAGGTCGTGATGATCACGCACGGCGAGTACTACCACACGTTCCACATCCACGGTCATCGCTGGGCGGACAACAGAACCGGGCTGCTCACCGGGCCCGACGACCCCAGCCGGGTGATCGACACGAAGATCTGCGGGCCCGCCGACTCCTTCGGCTTCCAGTTCATCGCGGGCGAGCAGGTGGGTGCGGGGGCCTGGATGTACCACTGCCACGTCCAGAGCCACTCCGACATGGGCATGGCCGGACTGCTGCTGGTCGCGAAGACTGACGGCACGATCCCGGGCTACGAACCGCACCATGTAGCCGGAGCCGAAAAGGCCGCCGAGGCCGAGGAGGACACCGACAGCGGGGAGGCACACCAGCACTAGGCCCTGTCGGCCTAGGGCCTGTCCGGCGGATCAGGCCCCAGCCCCGGTCAGCCCTCCGCGGCCAGCCGCCGCTGTTCCTCCTCGACGATGCGCCGGGCGAGCGACCCGTCCGACACATCGACGGCATCGGGCGTCGCCTCGGCGACATCGCTGCGCCGTGCGTACGCGTCGAAGAGCCGGTCCTTGCGCGCGAGGATGTCCAGCATCCGCTGGTCGACGCTGTCCGTCGCCAGGAGCCGGTGCACCTGGACCGTGCGTATCTGCCCCATGCGATGGGCGCGGGCCACGGCCTGGTGCTCCATCGTCGGTTTGATCTGCGGTTCGCACAGGATGACCACCGAGGCCGCCTGCATGTTCAGCCCGACGCCCCCGGCCTGGATCTGGCTGAGCAGGACCGCATGCCCCTCTGCCGCGCCGAACGCGTCGACCAGGTCCTGACGGCGGGCGGCCGGCAGACTCCCGGAGACCGGCCCGAACACGCCCTTGCCCAGGGCCTCCTGGACCGTGGCCAGCACCTCGCGGAAGTAGGAGAACACGACCACCTTGAGCCCGTTGCTCTCCGCCTCCGCGACCAGCTCGCACAGCCGGCTCAGCTTTGCGGAGGTGTCCGGCCGTGCGTACGCGGCGCGGCGCATCCGCATGAACTGCCCGGAACTCACGGCCTCGCGGTAGGCGTCGAGATCGGCCGCGCTGAACTCCTCCCACTCGTCGACGCGGACCAGCGCGGGGAGTTCGCTCAGCACGTCCACCTGGTTGCGCCGCAGATAGGCGGGGGCGACCGCTCTGCGGAAGGCGTGCGAACCGGCGGCGCCGTGGGTCGTGGAGACGGCAGGGGCCAGTTCGGGCCGGAGCTGGCGGACGAGGCTGCGGAACTCCTCGACCCGGTTCTCCATCGGAGTGCCGGTCAGATACAGGACCCGCTCGGTGCGCTCCGCCCAGCCGGCCACGCTCCGGGCGCGGCGGGTCGCCGGATTCTTCACGAAGTGGGCCTCGTCCACCACCAGCATGCCCGGCCGCACCGCACCGGCCCACGCGTCCGGCAGGGTGTGCAGGGCGTCGAACGTGGTGAGGGCGACCCCGCCGCTCCCGCACCACTCGGTGAACGCCTCGCGCCGCTCCGGACCGTGCACCGGGAGCGCGCGCAGCGTGGAGCGGGCACGGATCTCCCGCGTCCAGTTGATCAGCACGCTTGCCGGGCACACCACCAGGAAGTGGGTCTCGCCCCGCGCGGAGAGATGGGCGAGCGCCGCGATGGCCTGGACGGTCTTACCGAGTCCCATCTCGTCGCCGAGGATCACCCGCTTCTGCGCCAGGGCGAACCGCGCGCCGAACGACTGGTAACCGCGCAACGAGACCCGCAGGTGCGCATCGTCGAGCCGCAGCCCGCGCACCCGGTCCGCGATCCCGGTCGGGAGAAAGCCCTCGGCGGCGTCCCGGTCGGGTCCCGTGCCCGACATCTCGGCCAGCAGGCTGTAGTACTCGGCGGACCGCAGCTCGAAGTCGACCCAGGCTCCGGGCGCGGACTCCGGTGCCCGCAGCAGGTCGACCGACACCTGCCCGAACAGCAGCGGCACGTCCCGTTGGTCCGCCTCGGCCACGACGGTCCGTACGGAGAGGGCCGCGGCCAGCACCTGTTCCCGGGCCGCCCGGCCGGTGAACAGCATGCGCAGCCGGCCCGCGGCCGGTCCGGCCGTGGTCAGCAGGGGCTCCAGCCGTGCGAGGAGCCCGCGTGCGGCGTCGCAGGCCCGCCGGACGTCGGGCCCCGCCTCGACCAGCCGGTTCAGGGCCACCACCAGCGCGGTCGTCGGCTGGTCGGGAGCGTCCACGTCTATGCGTACCGAGACTGTGTCACGGACGGCGTGCGCGATCTGGCGTGCCGCGGCCAGCGCCTGGTCGGCGGTCTGCGCCCCCACGCCGGGGATCTGCCGGAGCTCGTAACGGCTCGCCGTGTGCACCTGGCCGACCGTCGCGTAACCGGCCTCCTCGACCGCACCGATCCGCAGGCGCCCCTCGGTCACGTCCTTGAGCCGCGACACGGGGATGGCCGCCAACTCCTGGCTGACCAGGCTGTCCAGCAGCGGATCGAGTGAGCCGCGGACGGCATCGAGGGCCCGGCCGCGATCGGCCAGCACCGCGCGGGCCGTCTCCAGCAACCGCTCCGCGCGGCCGAACAACTCCCGGGCGGCTCGTCCCGTGGGCGCCTCGGTAGGCGTCGCCCCGGCCTCAGTCATGTACGTCCCTCTGTCCCACAGCCCTGCCCTCAAGCCCTGCCCTCACCGTGGCACTCACTCACCCGCCCGGCCGGTGCTCATGGTCCCACGGCCCCAGTCCGCCCCGGCCGTGCCGGCCTGCGGTTGTCAGTGCCCGGTGCAAGACTCGGTCGTGCGGGGAATTTCCCCGCGCCACGAGACGAGCGAGACAGCCGGGCTCGCTGAAGGGGCACACCATGCTCAACCCCAGCTTTGTCACCGGAGTCCCCAACTGGATCGACCTGGGCACGCCCGACCTGGCCGGGGCCACCGCGTTCTACCGCGGCCTGTTCGGCTGGGAGCTGGTGCCCGGTGGCCCCGAGACCGGTGAGTACGGGATGTACACGCTGAACGGGGATGCGGCCGCGGGTGTGATGACCGTGCCGGAGGACCAGGCGAAGCCCTCCTGGTCGGTCTACTTCCAGACGCCCGACGCGGACGCCACCGCCAAGACCGTGGCCCAGGCCGGGGGCAATGTGCTCTTCGAGCCGATGGACGTCCTGGAATTCGGGCGGATGGCCGGCTTCACGGACAACGAGGGGGCGTACTTCGGTGTCTGGCAGCCGGGAACCAACCGCGGCCTGGCCGTCATTCAGGAACCGGGCTCCCTGCTCTGGTCGGAGCTGCACACCCCCGACGTGCCGGCGGCCGTCGCGTTCTTCCAGACGCTCTTCGGCTGGGAAGCCGACGAGACAAGCTTCCCCGGCGGCTCCTACACCACGGTGAGACCGGCGGGCGGCAGCCCGGAGTCGGCCTTCGGCGGGCTCGTCCACCTGGGCGATGTGCGGGCCGAGGCCGACCGGGGCCCGCACTGGCTGCCGTACTTCACGGTGGAGGACTGCGATGCCGCGTCGGCGGAGTCCGAGCGGCTGGGCGGCAGTGTGACGGTGGCGCCCCAGGACATCGAGGGCGTGGGCAGGATCGCCCATCTCGCCGACCCGTTCGGCGCGGCGTTCGCCGTGATCAAGCCCGCACCGATGCCGCACGACTGAGCACGTCTGCGGTGCGCCGTATTGACGGGTCGTTGATCGGTTGTTTATCGGCACCCGGCACTGTGGTCACCATGCTGATCAACACCATCACCGACGACGCGATCGCCTGGCGGGAGACGGCGCTCTGCGCGCAGGCGGGACCCGAATTCTTCTTCCCTGCTCCGGGCAGCTCGACGCGCGAGGCCAAGCAGTTGTGCAACGCCTGCGAGGGCCGGGTCGCCTGCCTGGAGTACGCACTCGCCAACGACGAGCGGTTCGGCGTCTGGGGCGGGCTCTCCGAGAAGGAGCGGGACCGGATGCGCAGAGGAACGCGCGACCAGGGCTGACCGCCCGGGTGCCGCACCCGCCGGTTCAGGACGGAATGCGGAAGGTCTCGCCGTACGTCTGCCACACCAGAGGCGCCCGCAGGTCCAGATTGCCGTCGCGCAGGAACACCCGCTGCGCTGCGTCGATCCGTGAGGTGTCGCGCTGGGTCTTCCTCGCCTGGATCACCGACCTGCCCGCGTCCAGGAAGGCATCGAGATACGCGGTCTCGTCGCCGCCCTCGGCCGCCGTGTCGGCCGCCTCCATCGCCGCGTCGCGGATTCCGTAGAAGCCCGTCGCCTCGATTCCGGGGCCGTGCAGGACCATCGCGTCGTAGTAGATGAACTGCCCCAGCGTGCCGAGCCCGTTCGTCGAGTCCTTCACCGAGGAGCATCCGGACAATCCGAAGCTGAAGCATGTCGTTCGTCCCGGAACAGAAGCCGATGATGCCCGCCGTGTAGCCGGTGCCGTCCCCGACGTCCTCGATGGTGCCGTACTGGCTGCGCCAGTCCAGGGTGGAGTTCTCCGCACTGGCCACCAGCTGCGAGGCGATCTCCTTCGTCCGCGGCTTCGCGAGCCCGGCGGGCAGACCGGCTATCTCCGCGTCCTCCGCCTCCCGCTTGGCCGAGGCACTGGCGTCGCCGCCGACAGGCGTGGCCGGTGCGGGCTCCGCCGCCTGCGGCGAACCCGTGGGCAGCGACGGGTCGCCGCTGCTGCCGAACACGATGGATGCGGCGATGGCGATCGGCGCGCCGAAGAGGAAAAGACGCGTCACTGGCTTCACCCGGCACGGAGTACGGTCCGGAAACCTCTGGGGTCGGGCCACCCTCGCACGGCACAATCAGCCCCATGACCGATGCCCGGCCCGTCGCCCTCGTCTGCGCCCTGCTCGATACCGTCGACTCCCTGTCGTATCCGCAGCGCATGCGGGAACTCGCCGCGCGCGCCCGGCGGTTCAGGGCCGACGGCGTGCTGCGGGCCGTCCTGGAGGAGCTGGAGAACGGCGGCGGACCGTACGAGCGGGGCCTCGCCGTCATCGCCGCAGCCGTCGGTCAGGACCGCGAGTGGATCGAGAGGTGTCTCGCCGACGAGGACTCCTTCGTCCGGAGTCACGCACTTCAGGTGGCCCGCAGTCTCGGCGTACCGGACACGGCGTACGAGAGGGCACTGGCCGACGCGCCCACGGCCGTACGCCGCCGGCTGATGCGGGCGATCGTCGCCGACGGCCGCACCGGGCTCGCCGACCGGCTGATCGACGGGGTACGCGAGACCTGGGGCGACGCCGAGGCGGCGCGCCTGCTGCCGGGTTGCTCCACCGGCACCGTGAGCCGGCTGCTGCCCGACCTCTTCCGTTCGGTCGGCGGCTGGACCGCGCTGGGCCGCCGCCACCCCGGCCCGCTCCTGGACGCCGCCGAACAGGACCTCGCCGCACAGCCCGAGGCGCTGCGCGACGACTGGTGGCGGTGGTACGGACACGACCGCGCGGTCGCCGCCGCCGCGCCCCGGCTTCCGCACCGCGTCCTCGACCTGCTCGAACGCCACGGACCTTCCACCGTGCCCGTGGGCCTCCACGGCAGCCTCGGGCCCCTCGCGACAGCCGACCCCGCCCGGCTCCTCCGGCTCCTCGTCGCCTCCGGCGGCCTCGACGCGCTCGCGGTCTCGCGCAGCGGCGCTCTCGGCCACACGGTGCTGCACCGACTCGCCAGGCAGGCGCCCGAGGGCCTGGTCGTCGCACTCGCCCGGACCCTGGCCGGTCACGGCGACGTCCTGAACAGGCTGCTCCTCGCCCTGCCTCCGGCCCGGCGCGCCGCCTTCCACGAGGCGGTCGTCGAAGGCCGGGGCGAGAGCGACACCGTGGACGCCCCACTGCTCGATGCGATGCCCCGCAGCCATGTGGCGCACCTGGCGCGGCGGATGGCGGACCGCGCCCGGGACCGCGGAGAGCACTGGAGCAGCGTGCTGCTCGCCGAGTCGTATCTGCCGCCCGCCGAGGTGCGCGAGCGGCTGCTGACCGCCACCCGCCGGCCGGCCGCCGCGGACCGCGCCGAAGCCTGGCCGCTGCTGATCCGCAACGCCGGGCGCTCGGGCGACCCGTCCGTCGTCGCCACCGTCCTCGACGACATGCTGCGCCTGCGCAACGAGCAGGACCCGGTCCGGTCCGCCGCGCTCCGCGCCCTGCTCGGCACGGCGCCCGCCCTCTTCACCGACGAGGTGGAACCGCTGCTCGACCGCATCACCACCGATGCCGTCGAGGCCCCCGACTCCTCCCCGCACACCCGGTCCACGCTGAGCTCCCTCGCGCTCGGCATCCTGCGCGAACACACGGCCACCGGGCAGCGCGCACTCGTCAACTGGGCGCTGCGCACGCTCGTCAGGCTGTCCGGGAGCACCGGCCACGCCGACCTCGGCCGGCTCGACCGCACGCTGCGGCGCGGCCAGGAGCACACCGTCTTCGAGGCGCTGCGGCCGTGGCTGGAGGCGGGGAGCGACAAGTCCGACTACGGGCTCGTGTTCGCGCTCACCCGGGCCGTCGGCCGGCGCGCCGCCGCCATGCCGGAGCTCCAGGAACTGCTGTGGCAGGCGGTCCGCTACGGAAACAACAGCGCCGCCCGGACCGCGATCGGCCTCTGGCTGCAACCGGCCGCCGACCGGGACGAGCGGGTGGAACGCGTCCTCGCCCGGGAGCCGTCCGCCGCCGTACTGCCGGACATCATCGCGCTGCTCACCGGCCGCCGCACCGATTTGCTCGACCCGTACCTCGCCGAAAGTCCGCCGTACGGGCGCTTCCTTACCCACGGGACCTCCTGGACACCACCGGTGGAGCACAGCGCGCGTTGGGTGCCCCGTCAGCAACTGGCCGCCGCCCACACCCTGGCGCGGGCCGCCCGGGACGAGAAACTGCCCCTCTACGCACGGGCCGCGGCCATCACCGACCTGGCCCGTATCCCCGGGCACGGCGTCGACGCGATACGGGAGTGGACCGCGTCCACCGACGTGGTGCTCGCCGAGGCGGCCCTCGCCGCACTCGCCCGGACGGACGCGCCGGCCGACGCACTGCCCGAACTGCTCGCCCACACCGGCGACGACCGCGCCCGCGTCGCTGTGTACGCCGCGAGCCGCGCCGCGCTCCACACCCGCCCCGCCACGCTGGGCGCACTGCTGCGGGACCGCACCGCGCCCGGCACCGGCAAGGTGACCAGCCGCAAGGAGATGGTCAGGCTCGCCGCGACCCGGCTGCCGGTGGACCAGGCCGCACAGGTGCTCGCCGAGGCGTACGCGACGGCGGACCAGCATCCGGACGTGCGGGCGGCGTGCGTGGCGTTCGGTACGGATCTGCTCGGCGACGAGCGGATGTGGGAGGTGATGACGGACGCGGCACGCGGTGGCCGCGCCCTGCGCACCGCCGTACTGCGGGCACATCCGGCGCAGCTGCCCGAGGCCCACCGTCCCCGCTACGCGCGGCTGGTGCAGGAGGTGTGCGCCACCGACGACGAGGAGCTTGCCGCCCTCGCCCACCACACCCTGGCCCGCTGGGTGCCCTGGGCGCCCGGGGCCTGCGACGTATTCGTGGCCGCGGTCATCGGTCTGGACCGGCGCGGGGCCTGGCAGTCGGCCGCCGACGCACTGGTGGGCGCCGCCTTGAGCACGCCGGAGGCGGCACTCGCCCTGAACCGGACGCTGCTGGCCCTGGCCGTCAACGACACCGCCGACGAGGCGGGCAGCGAACGGGACCGCCCGGCCAGACAACGGGTCGTGCACACGGTCCGGTCGCTCACCGCACGTTCGACGCCCCGGCACTACACCGCCCGCCCCGTGCTCGCCGCCGCGGGCACCCTCCTCGCCGCGCACCGGGACTTCGTACCGCAGGCCGTCGAACTGCTCGTGCACGCCGTCGATCCGGACCCGGAGTCCGGGCCGGGCGCGCTGCACACCGAGCTGGCCCGGCTGGCCGTGCTCCACGAAGG
The DNA here is from genome assembly GCF_042670885.1 of Streptomyces sp. NPDC057136. NCBI lineage: Bacteria > Bacillati > Actinomycetota > Actinomycetes > Kitasatosporales > Streptomycetaceae > Streptomyces > Streptomyces sp. NPDC057136. The sequence continues at coordinate 49,375 of NZ_JBHUUV010000030.1, read as the reverse complement.
GCGGCCGGTGCTCGCCTCCCGCACGGCCAGGACACTCGGCGAGCGGATCAGCTCCGGCAACCGGCCGGCGAGCGGGGACACCGACGGACTGCTTACCGTCGCCGCCCGGCTCACGGAGAGCGGCGGCTGCGCCGAGGGGCTCTTCGCGGCGGCGATCACCGCGGCCGCCGGACGGCGCACCGCCTGGACGGGACCCTGGCGCACCCAGCTGAGACTGCTGCGCCAGCACCCGGTCGCCGATGTGCGGGACGCGGCGTACGCACAGGTGACGGCAACGGAGTGAGGGCGCCGGGCATACGCCCGGCGCCCTGACTCACAGGACCTCACTCACAGGACCTGACTCACATGGATCTGCCTCACGCCTTGCCGCGTGCAACCATCCGCGCCTTGCGGGCGGCCAGCTTCTCGTCGAACTTCGACGCCTCGCTGTCCAGGCCGCTCATGTACATACCGAGCTCTTCCTGCGCCTTGAGGCCCTCCGGGCCGAGCCCGTCGATGTCGAGGACCTTCAGGTAGCGCAGCACCGGCTGGATGACGTCGTCGTGGTGGATGCGCATGTTGTAGATCTCGCCGATCGCCATCTGCGCGGCGGCCCGCTCGAAGCCCGGCATGCCGTGTCCGGGCATCCGGAAGTTGACCACGACGTCGCGCACGGACTGCATCGTCAGATCGGGGGCGAGCTCGAAGGCCGCGCCCAGCAGATTCCGGTAGAAGACCATGTGCAGGTTCTCGTCGGTCGCGATCCGCGCGAGCATCCGGTCACAGACCGGGTCGCCCGACTGGTGGCCGGTGTTGCGGTGCGAGACGCGCGTCGCCAGCTCCTGGAACGCGACGTACGCGACGGAGTGCAGCATCGAGTGGCGGTTGTCGGACTCGAAGCCCTCCGCCATGTGCACCATCCGGAACTGCTCCAGCTTGTCCGGGTCGACGGCACGCGAGGTGAGGAGGTAGTCGCGCATCACGATGCCGTGCCGGCCCTCTTCGGCGGTCCAGCGGTGCACCCAGGTGCCCCAGGCGCCGTCGCGGCCGAAGAGGGAAGCGATCTCGTGGTGGTAGCTGGGGAGGTTGTCCTCGGTCAGCAGGTTGACGACGAGGGCGATCTTGCCGATGTCGGTGACCTTGGACTGCTCGGCCTCCCACGCCTGGCCGTCCTCGAAGATGCCGGGGAAGTTGCGCCCGTCGGAGAACGGGACGTACTCGTGCGGCATCCAGTCCTTGGCGACCTTGAGATGGCGGTTGAGTTCCTTCTCCACCACCTCTTCCAGTGCGTACAGCAGCTGGGCGTCTGTCCACGCCTTCGAACTGCCGAGATGGGGAGAGGTGATCGTCACGGGGGCTCCTGGGGACGGGAGAATTACCTACGGCTTCGTAGGTTACGTGACCGTAGGTTAAAGCGAGGGTAAGGCCCCGGCCAAGCCCGTCCCCGGCTGTGCCCGATTACGCCCCGTTATGTGTGCAGGTCACGGACGCATACGGAGAGACAAGTCACGCAGCCTTCGAGCTTCTCGTACTCGCTGATGTCCACCACAACGGGTTCGAAACCGGGGCTCCGAGAACAGCTCGGCGGACTTGGGCGCGCTCGCGGCCATCAACAGTTTTCCGCGGCTGAGCAGCACCATGTGCGCGCCCGCCTCCTCCGGAACCGGCAGGAAGCGACCGAAGGGCTCGTCGACCAGGGGCGGATATCCGATGACCGTGCCGTCCGGAAGCGCCGTCACCGCGGACTTGAGGTGTGCCACCTTGCTGATCGGTACGGCTACGACACGGGCTCCCAGCGGTTCGAAGGCGGCCCGGAGCTGCCGTACCCCCTCCGCGTTCGTCCGGCCGCCCCGCCCGACGTGGATCCGGTCTCGCCCCTGCGGGACTCCGCCCCGGACCGGGCGATCAGGGCGACGTTCCGGAACATCACCACCGTGTCATGTAGCGCTCCGCCGTACACCGTCACGCCGCCTGCCGACCCCGGCAGCGCAGCACAACGCCCCGCCCCGTGACGGGCGGTCGGGAGAGTCAGCAGGACCCACCCAGCAGATCGGTCAGATTCCGGTCGAGGTCCAGGAAGCGGTGCTCGTCACCGACCGGTACCAACTCCTGTGCACGCTCCAGGAACCGGCGCAGTTCCGCGGTCCGCACATGCACCATCGCGACACCTTCGGCGGCATGGAATTCCAGGACCGTCCGCTCGTAGCCGAAGGGCCGCACCCGTACGTCGCCGATGCCGGCCGGGGCGTCCACGCCCGTCGTCAGCAGTTCGCGCGAGAACTCCCAGGAGACCTCCGTCCCCTCCAGAGTCGCAGGGGCCGGGAACGCCATGCGTACGGCGAACGGGTTCTTGCGGTCGTACTGCAAGGTGGCGGGCAGGGTCTCCATCCGCGGAGCGGATGCGACCATGCGGGCCTGTACGGACTGCTCGATAACGCTGGACAAGACCTGCTCCCTCTCGCGCGCGGTGAACGGTTCCCGGCATTGGAGTAGACGACGGAACTCCCTCTTTCGTGCACTGGGGTGCGGCGTGAGCTGCGTCACCGCATGCATCACCTCCGCGTGTGCCCACTTCCGGGTGTGCACGCTGGACGGCCCGCCGCCCGTGGGTTAGCTTCCAGCGCCATGAAGGCCATGGGAAAGACGAGACGACTGATAGCAATGGGGCTGTGCGGGGCGGCTGTTACCGCCGCTCTGGCCGCACCGACCGCGCAGGCCGCACCGGACGCATCAGCGGGACCGGAGGGGCGGAGCGCGAGCTGGTCCCTCACCGACACCGGTACGACGGCACGCTTCCGAGGACTCGCCGCTGTCAGCCGCAGTTCCGCCTGGGTCGCCGGATCGAAGGGCACGGTCCTGCGCACGTCCGACGGCGGCAGGCACTGGCGCGACGTATCGCCGCCCGGGGCGGCCGAGCTGGAGTTCCGTGACATCGAGGCATTCGACAGCCGGCGCGCCGTGGTGCTGGCCATCGGCGAGGGCGAGGCATCCAGGGTCTTCCGTACGGCCGACGGCGGAGCGACCTGGACGGAGTCCTTCCGTAACACCGACGCCCGCGCCTTCTACGACTGTCTGACCTTCTTCGACCACCGGCACGGTCTCGCGATGAGCGACCCGGTGGACGGGAAGTTCCGCATCCTGTCGACCGACGACGGCGGCCGCAGCTGGAAGGTGCTGCCCCCGGCCGGGATGCCGGCCGCCCAGCCCGGCGAGGCGGGCTTCGCCGCGAGCGGCCAGTGCCTGGTCAGCTCGGGGCCGAAGGACGTCTGGCTGGCCACCGGCGGCGCGGCCACCGCGCGGGTCCTGCACTCCGGGGACCGCGGCCTGACCTGGACCGCGACCGACTCGACGATCCCGGCGGGCGACCCGGCGCGGGGCGTCTTCGGCGTCGCGTTCCGCGACCGTACGCACGGCATCGCGGTCGGTGGTGACTACCGCGCCGACCAGCAGTCGCCGAAGAGTTCCGCGGTCACGGCCGACGGGGGCCGCGGCTGGCAGCAGTCCGCCACCACACCCCCCGCCTACCGCTCGGGCGTCGCCTGGCTGCCGCACAGCCGGTCCGGCGCACTGACGGTCGGGCCGACCGGTACGGACCTCACGCTGGACGGCGGCCGGACCTGGCGCACGGTCGACACCGGTTCGTACGACACGGTGGACTGCACGGCCGACTTCGGCTGCTGGGCATCGGGGGAGAAGGGCCGGGTGGCGGTTCTCACCCCTTCCGGCGGCTGAGGAGCCCCGGGGAAGCCCGGGCCGACTACTGCCGGTACGGCGCCAGCTCCGGTGACGTTTTCGTTGCGATGAACTCCGTGATCCGGTAGTCGCACACGCCTTCGGCCGCGAAGGGGTCGGCCGCCGCGATCTTCTCGATCTGCGCGCGGTCGTCCCCAACGGCCAGGATCACGCCGCCGTCCCGGGGGTTCTTGCGGCCCGAAGCGAGGAAAACCCCGGCGGCGTACTGCGCGTCCAGCCAGGTGATGTGGTCCTGCATCAGCGCGTCGACGCGCTCGACGGGGGCTGTGTAGGTCAACTCGAGTACGAACATGATCGCCAGGCTACCTAAGCTGGACCCCACTATGACTACCTTCCGTATGCCTGCCGACGAGGCCGAAGCCCGGGCCATTCAGGACTCCCTGCGCGCCCAGGTGGTGCTCGACGAACCCGGGCCGCCGCCCGGCACCGGTCTGGTGACCGGCGTAGACGTCGCCTACGACGAGAAGAAGGACGTCGTGGTGGCGGCGGCCGTCGTCCTGGACGCCGAGACGCTCGACGTCGTGGAAGAGGCCACTGCCGTCGGTAGCGTCACCTTCCCCTATGTTCCCGGGCTCCTCGCCTTCCGCGAGATGCCCACCGTGCTGGAGGCGCTGGAGTCCCTGACCGTCGACCCAGGGCTCGTCATCTGCGACGGCTACGGGCTGGCGCACCCGCGCCGCTTCGGGCTGGCCAGCCATCTGGGCGTACTCACCGGGCTGCCGGTCATCGGCGTCGGAAAGAATCCGTTCACCTTCCACTACGAGGCGCCGGGGCCCCTGCGAGGGGACACCTCGCCGCTCCTCGACGGGGAGGAGGAGGTGGGCCGGGCCGTGCGTACCCAGGAGGGCACCAAGCCGGTATTCGTCTCCGTCGGCCACCGGATCAGCCTCGACAACGCCTGCGCCCACACCCTCCGGCTGGCCCGTCGTTTCCGCCAGCCGGAGACCACCCGCAGGGCCGACGCGCTCTGCCGCCAGACGCTGCGCGAGGCGACCGCCTGAGTACGACCGCCTGAGTATCCGTACGGATGGCGCCCGCCGCTCATGATCGGCAGGCTGGAACGTATGAACACGCATCGCACGAGTGTCCGACCCGTACCTATTCAGCATGCCCAGCGCCGTGTCGCGGTGGGCATGCTTCTAGGCGTCGTCGCGGGGCTCGTCTGGGCCGGCGCGATGCTCTACACCCTGGCCTCCTGGGTCCTCTGACCCACCGGACTCAACGGACCGCGGCCACCCGGAAGCCCATTCCGGCCGCCTTCAGCCGCTCCAGCAGCGCATCACCCATCGCCACCGCGGTGGTGACCTGCCCCGAGGTCGTGGGAAGGTCGTCCAGGGCGAGGCAGAGCGCCGACTCGGCCAGCATCTTCGCCGTCTCGTCGTAGCCCGGATCGCCGCCCGACACCTCGGTGAAGACCCGGCGTCCGCCGCCCTCCCCGACGAAGCGCACCGTGAACCAGCTGTTCTTCCGGCGCTGCTCGTCCGGTCCCTTCCCCGGTTCGTAACGCTCCATCATCCAGTCCCTGGCGGCGGGGAGCTGGGCGGCGGCCAGGAGCGCCCCGATGGCAGCGGTGCCGCCGAGCGCCACCGGAAGACGCTTCACCGAGGCGAAGTGCCGGTAACGGAAATCGGGGCCGTACCGCTCAAGCGCCCGCGCCGAACGTGCCACGACCTGCGGGTCCAGGGTCGGCAGCGGGAGCGCCCAGGTGCCGGTCGCCCCGCTGAAGTGCGGGGCTCCCAGCGGGGACCTGGCCCGGCGGCCGACCAGACGGGGCTCGTGCAGATGCCGCTCCTTCGCCGCCCGCAGCAGCTGCGGGCCGCGGCCCATCGCGGTCAGGGCCGAGGCGAACGTACCGCCGGAGAAGGCGGCGTTGCTGCGGACGAAGCCGTCGACGGTCAGCGGCACCCCGGTCGGCAGCTGCTGGACGGTGAAGTACACCCCGAGGTCGTGCGGCACGGAGTCGAAGCCGCAGGCGTGCACGATCCGAGCCCCCGTCTCGCGGGCCCGTGCGTCGTGTTCCAGATACATCCGGTCGACGAACTCCGCCTCGCCCGTGAGGTCGGCGCAGTCCGTCCCGGCCTCCGCGCAGGCGGCGACCAGTTTCTCCCCGTACCAGACGTACGGTCCCACCGTCGTGGCCACCACGTGCGTGGACTCGGCCAGCGCGCGCAACGACTCCGCGTCGTCGGCGTCCGCGTGCAGCAGGGGCAGATCCGCACAGCCGGGGTCGATGGCCGTGAGGCGGTCACGCAGCTGTTCCAGCTTGGTCCGGTTCCGGCCGGCCAGTGCCCAGCGGCACGTGGCGGGGGCATGCGCGGCCAGATATTCGGCCGTCAGCACCCCCACGAAGCCGGTGGCACCGAAAAGGACGACGTCATAGGGGCGTTCTGCCCCGTTCTGCCTGTTCACGAGTGCCTCCGCAGGGGCCGGCGCCGATGTAGCAGGCAGAGGTTAGCGGAGGCCGACATGGTGGTGCGCGGCGGGCGGGGTCGTGCGGGAGGGCCCGGAAGAGGAAACTAAGCGCTTGCTCGGCCCAAAGGGTTGTGCGGAGTGCCGTGCGTTCTTAGCATCGTTGATGTTACATCGGTTGTGTCATACCTTTGGGGGCTTGATGGCAAGGGCAGAGAGCGTTCCGCAGGGCCCGCTGACCGGGGTACGTGTGGTCGAACTGGCCGGCATCGGTCCGGGTCCGTTCGCCGCCATGCTCCTGGCCGACCTCGGCGCCGACGTGGTCCGGGTCGACCGGCCGGGCGGTGCGGGTCTCGGTATCGACCCGGCCCTCGACCTCACCAACCGCAACAAGCGCTCGGTCATCGTCGACCTCAAGGCCGAGGACGGAGCGGCCCGGGTGCTGGACCTCGTCGAGCGCGCCGACATCCTGATCGAGGGCTACCGGCCCGGAGTCGCCGAGCGTCTCGGCGTGGGCCCCGACGCCTGTCTGGCCCGCAATCCGCAGCTCGTCTACGGGCGGATGACCGGCTGGGGCCAGGACGGCCCGCTCGCCCAGCGCGCCGGGCACGACATCGCGTACATCGCTGTCACCGGCACCCTCTCCATGATCGGGAAGCCCGGAGAGCCCCCGACAGTCCCCGCCAACCTGGTCGGCGACTACGCGGGCGGTTCCCTCTACCTCGTCGTCGGCGTCCTCGCCGCCCTCCAGCACGCCCGGACGCCGGGCGGCGCGGGCCAGGTCGTGGACGCGGCGATCGTCGACGGCGCCGCCCATCTGGCCACGATGATGCACGGGATGCTGGCGGCCGGCAGCTGGCAGGACCGGCGCGGCTCGAACCTGCTTGACGGCGGCTGCCCCTTCTACGGCACCTACGAGACGGCCGACGGGCAGTACATGGCGGTGGGGCCGCTGGAACAGCGGTTCTACGAGGAGTTCATCACGCTCCTCGGGATCGCGGACACTGCCCCGGACCGGGGAGACCTCACCCGCTGGGGCGAGCTGCGCACCGCCGTCGCCGAGCGGTTCCTGACCCGTACGCGTACGGAGTGGACCGAGGTCTTCGAGGGCACGGACGCCTGCGTCGCCCCCGTCCTGTCGCTCCGTGAGGCCCCGCACCATCCGCACATCGCCGCCCGCTCCACCTTCGTCGAGCACGGCGGACTCACCCAGCCGGCTCCCGCGCCCCGCTTCTCCGCCACACCGGTCTCCGTGCGCAGCGGGCCCGCCCGGCCGGGCGCCGACACCGAGGACGTGGCCCGCGACTGGGACGTACCGGGCCTCCGCATCAGCTCCACCGACGACAACCGGCTCTAGGGGGCCTCAGTGCAGCGGCAGATCTTCACCGAAGAACACGACGCATTCCGCGAAACCGTCCGCACCTTCCTCACCAAGGAGGTCCTCCCGCACTACGAGCAGTGGGAGAAGGACGGCATCGTCTCGCGCGAGGCCTGGCTCGCGGCCGGACGGCAGGGACTTCTCGGTTTCGCCGTCCCCGAGGAGTACGGCGGAGGCGGCAACGCCGACTTCCGCTACAGCGCCGTCCTCGCCGAGGAATTTACCCGTGCGGGCGCCCCCGGCCTCGCCCTCGGCCTGCACAACGACATCATCGGCCCCTACCTCACCGGGCTGGCCGACGACGAGCAGAAGCGGCGCTGGCTGCCCGGCTTCTGCAGCGGCGAGATCATCACGGCCATCGCGATGACCGAACCGGGCGCGGGCTCCGACCTCCAGGGCATCCGCACCACCGCCGAGGACAAGGGCGACCACTGGCTGCTCAACGGCTCGAAGACGTTCATCTCCAACGGCATCCTCGCCGACCTCGTGATCGTCGTCGCCCAGACCACGCCCGAGGGCGGCGCGAAGGGGCTCTCCCTGATCGTCGTCGAGCGTGGCGCGGAAGGCTTCGAGCGGGGCCGCAACCTCGACAAGATCGGCCAGAAGTCCCAGGACACCGCCGAGCTGTTCTTCAACGATGTCCGGGTCCCCAAGGAGAACCTTCTCGGTGAGCGGGACGGCGCCTTCATCCACCTCATGACCAACCTGGCACAGGAACGGATGGGCATCGCGGTCGCCGGAATCGCCGGCGCCGAATACCTCCTGGAGATCACCACCCAGTACGTCAAGGAGCGCGAGGCATTCGGCCGGCCGCTCTCCAAGCTCCAGCACATCCGGTTCGAGATCGCCGAGATGGCCACCGAATGCGCCGTCACCCGGACCTTCCTCGACCGCTGCATCGTGGACCACTCGGACGGCGTGCTCGACGCCGTACACGCCTCCATGGCCAAGTGGTGGGCCACCGAACTGCAGAAGCGCGTCGCCGACCGCTGCCTCCAACTCCACGGCGGATACGGCTATATGGCCGAATTCCCGGTGGCCAGGGCATTCACCGACGGCCGCATCCAGACCATCTACGGCGGCACGACCGAGATTATGAAAGAGATCATCGGCCGCTCGATCCTCGCCTGACCTCCGCTGCGCAACCACCCTCGAAAGGCTGCTGTCTTGAGTACCGAAGCGTTCGTCTACGACGCGATCCGCACCCCGCGGGGCCGCGGCAAGGCCAATGGCGCCCTGCACGGCACCAAGCCGATCGACCTGGTCGTCGGCCTCATCCACGAGATCCGCGACAGGTTCCCCAACCTGGACCCGGCGGCCATCGACGACATCGTCCTCGGTGTGGTCAGCCCGCTCGGTGACCAGGGTTCCGACATCGCCCGTGTCGCCGCCATCGCGGCCGGCCTCCCCGACTCCGTCGCGGGCGTCCAGGAGAACCGCTTCTGTGCCTCCGGCCTCGAAGCGGTCAACCTGGCAGCGGCCAAGGTGCGCTCCGGCTGGGAGGACCTCGTCCTGGCCGGCGGCGTCGAGTCGATGTCCCGCGTGCCGATGGGCTCCGACGGCGGCGCCTGGGCCATGGACCCGATGACCAACTACGAGACCGGCTTCGCCCCGCAGGGCATCGGCGCCGACCTCATCGCCACCATCGAGGGCTTCTCCCGCCGCGATGTCGACGAGTACGCCGCACTCTCCCAGGAGCGCGCGGCCGAGGCATGGAAGGACGGGCGCTTCGCCCGCTCCGTCGTCCCCGTCAAGGACCGCAACGGCCTCGTCGTCCTCGACCACGACGAGCACATGCGCCCCGGCACCACCGCCGACTCGCTCGCCTCGCTCAAGCCGTCCTTCGCCACCATCGGCGAGATGGGCGGCTTCGACGCGGTCGCGCTCCAGAAGTACCACTGGGTCGAGAAGATCGACCACGTCCACCACGCGGGCAACTCCTCCGGCATCGTCGACGGTGCCGCCCTCGTCGCCATCGGCTCGAAGGAGGTCGGCGAGCGCTACGGCCTCACCCCGCGCGCCCGGATCGTCTCCGCCGCCGTCTCCGGCTCCGAGCCGACCATCATGCTGACCGGGCCCGCGCCCGCCACCCGCAAGGCGCTCGCCAAGGCCGGGCTGACCATCGACGACATCGACCTTGTCGAGATCAACGAAGCCTTCGCCGGCGTCGTCCTGCGCTTCGTCAAGGACATGGGTCTCTCCCTGGACAAGGTCAACGTCAACGGCGGCGCCATCGCGCTCGGCCACCCGCTCGGCGCCACCGGCGCGATGATCCTCGGCACCCTCGTCGACGAGCTGGAGCGGCGCGACAAGCGGTACGGCCTCATCACCCTCTGCGTCGGCGGCGGCATGGGCGTCGCCACCGTCATCGAGCGTCTCTGACCGTCCCCGGCCACCCCTGCTTACGGAGAAGACAAGCCAATGACCGAGAGCACGACCATCCGCTGGGAACAGGACGAGACCGGCGTCGTCACCCTCGTCCTCGACGACCCCAACCAGTCCGCCAACACGATGAACCAGGCGTTCAAGGACTCCATCGCGGTCATCGCCGACCGCGCCGAGGCCGAGAAGGACTCCATCCGGGGCATCATCTTCACCTCCGCGAAGAAGACGTTCTTCGCGGGCGGCGACCTCAAGGACATGATCAAGGTCGGCCCCGAGAACGCCCAGCAGGCGTTCGACACCGGGACGGCCATCAAGCGCTCCCTGCGCCGCATCGAGACCCTCGGCAAGCCCGTCGTCGCCGCCATCAACGGCGCCGCCCTCGGCGGCGGTTACGAGATCGCGCTCGCCAGCCACCACCGCATCGCCCTGGACGCGCCAGGCTCCCGCATCGGCCTCCCCGAGGTCACCCTCGGCCTGCTGCCCGCGGGCGGTGGTGTCACCCGCACCGTACGGCTCATGGGCATCGCCGACGCGCTGCTCAAGGTCCTGCTCCAGGGCACCCAGTACACGCCGCGGCGCGCGCTGGAGAACGGCCTGGTCCACGAGGTAGCGGCCACCCCCGAGGAGATGCTCGACAAGGCGCGCGCGTTCATCGACGCCCACCCCGAGTCGCAGCAGCCCTGGGACGTCAAGGGGTACAAGATCCCCGGCGGCACCCCGTCAAACCCGAGGTTCGCCGCCAATCTGCCGGCCTTCCCCTCCAACCTGAAGAAGCAGATCGCGGGCGCCCCGATGCCCGCGCCGCGCAACATCCTGGCCGCCGCCGTCGAGGGCGCACAGGTCGACTTCGAGACCGCGCTGACCATCGAGGCCCGCTACTTCACCGAGCTGGTCACCGGCCAGGTCTCGAAGAACATGATCCAGGCGTTCTTCTTCGACCTCCAGGCCGTCAACTCCGGTGCCAGCCGCCCCAAGGGCATCGCGGAGCGCCCGGTCCGCAAGGTCGCCGTGCTCGGCGCCGGGATGATGGGCGCGGGCATCGCGTACTCCTGCGCGCGCGCCGGCATCGACGTCGTCCTCAAGGACGTCACCACCGAAGCGGCCGCCAAGGGCAAGGCGTACAGCGAGAAGCTGCTCGACAAGGCGCTCTCCCGGGGCCGTACGACGGAGGCGAAGCGCGACGAGCTCCTCGCCCGGATCACCCCGACCGGCGACCCGGCCGACCTGGCGGGCTGCGACGCCGTGATCGAGGCCGTCTTCGAGGACACCTCGCTCAAGCACAAGGTGTTCCAGGAGATCCAGGACATCATCGAGCCCGACGCGCTGCTCTGCTCCAACACCTCCACGCTGCCCATCACCGTCCTCGCCGAAGGCGTGTCGCGACCGGTGGACTTCATCGGGCTGCACTTCTTCTCGCCCGTCGACAAGATGCCGCTCGTCGAGATCATCAAGGGCGAGCGGACCGGCGACGAGGCCCTGGCACGCGCCTTCGACCTGGTCCGGCGGATCAAGAAGACCCCCATCGTGGTCAACGACTCGCGCGGCTTCTTCACCTCGCGCGTCATCGGCCAGTTCATCAACGAGGGCGTCGCCATGATCGGCGAGGGCGTCGAGCCGGCCTCGGTCGAGCAGGCCGCGGCGCAGGCCGGCTACCCGGCCAAGGTGCTCTCCCTGATGGACGAGCTGACGCTCACCCTGCCCCGCAAGATCCGCAACGAGACCAGGCGGGCCGTCGAGGAAGCGGGCGGCTCCTGGGCCGGGCACCCCTCGGACGCCGTGATCGACAGGATGGTCGACGAGTTCGAGCGCCCGGGACGCAGCGGCGGCGCGGGCTTCTACGAGTACGACGAGGCCGGCAAGCGGACCCGCCTCTGGCCCGGGTTGCGGGAGCACTTCGCCAAGCCCGGTGTGGACGTCCCCTTCATCGACATGAAGGAGCGGATGCTCTTCTCCGAGGCTCTGGACAGCGTCCGCTGCCTGGAGGAGGAGGTCCTCATCACGGTCGCCGACGCCAACATCGGCTCCATCATGGGCATCGGCTTCCCGGCCTGGACCGGTGGAGTGCTCCAGTACATCAACGGGTACGAGGGTGGCCTGCCCGGCTTCGTGGCACGCGCACGGGAACTTGCCGAGAAGTACGGCGACCGCTTCCTGCCGCCCGCCCTGCTCGTGGAGAAGGCGGAGAAGGGCGAGACCTTCCACGACTGACCCACTCCGTGCGGGCCGCGCTCATCCGGTGCTACTGCGCCGTGAACGCGGCCCGCAGCTCTTCCTTCAACGAACGCTGGAACGCCGTCACCAGGGCCTGCACCACCATGGGCTGCATATGGGCCGACAGCGACTTCATCGCCGTGACATGCTCCGGATCGGACTCCCGCTCCCGGTACGGACTCCACACCTCGTCCCGGAACAGCCGGGTCAGCTCCTGTGCCGCCGAGCGGGTGTGCTCCAGCAGCACCGTGTGCGCGGCAAGGATCGTCTCGTGCGCGATCGGTACGTCCAGGAGCTCCACGCCGAGCCGGAGGAGCCCCGGATCGACCCGGAAAGCGTCCCCGCCGGCCTCGGGTCGCTCCAGCATGGCCATCGCCGTCAGCAGATCGAGATCCGGCTCGGTGAGCGCCCGTCCCGCGCGCCGTTCCAGCTCGGCCCGTGTCATGTCCTCGGCCTTGTCCGGAGCCCAGGACGCCACAAGCGCGCGGTGGATCGCCAGATCCCGCGCACTCAGATCGGGCGGCAACTGCTCCAGATACCGCTCGATCGCGGCCAGGGTCATGCCCTGGTGCTGGAGCTCCTCGATCAGGGCCAGCCGCGCGAGGTGGTCGCGCCCGTAGTGTCCGACCCTGCGCGGCCCGATCACCGGCGGCGGCAGCAGCCCCCGGGTGCTGTAGAAACGCACGGTGCGGACCGTGACCCCGGCGCGCGCCGCAAGCTCGTCGACGGTGAGCGTCGGCTCCTCGGTCCCGGTCGCCATGTCTGCTCCTCGCTGCTGACTGCTCTGTACTGCCGGGTAGCACTGACCTGCGTACCCATGGGTTCAACAGTATTGCTGTCTCACCACTGTTGTGAAAGTGCGCGGCGGTATTCGGCAGCCCGGGGGCGACGGCAGCGGGCCGACTGTCAGTGGCTCCGCCTACCGTGAGGACATGTCGGAGATCATGTATGTGCGGGGCGATGCCACCGCTCCACAGGGCAAAGGCGTCAAGCTGATCGCGCACATCTGCAACGACCTCGGTGGCTGGGGCAAGGGATTCGTCCTCGCCGTCTCCCGCCGCTGGCCGGAGCCCGAGGCGGCCTACCGCCGTTGGCACCGGGAGCGCGCGGCCAACGACTTCGGTCTCGGGGCGGTGCAGTTCGGTCAGGTCGGCCCGTACACCTGGGTGGCGAACATGGTGGGACAGCGGGGGATGCGCACCGGCAGCAAGGGGGTTCCCGTGCGGTACGAGGCGGTGGACGCGGCCCTGGAAAAGGTGGCCGACCGGGCCGTCGAGCTTGGGGCCACGGTGCACATGCCCGGCATCGGCTGCGGGCTCGCGGGCGGCAAGTGGTCCAGGATCGAGCCGCTGATCGAACAGCGCCTGGTGAAGCGGGGCATATCCGTCACCGTGTACGACTACGACTGACGGATACGGCCTACGCCACCTGGTGTCCGGATGTCTCCATATCCATGTGTCGACCTGGCTATCGTTGAGAGCACAGGGGCGAATCGGGGGAGGGCCCATGGCGCAACGGAGTACGAACGAGAAGCTGCTCGCCCGCGCGCTCACGGAGACGCCGCCGTCCGACGCCCTGAGCGAGCAGATACTCGACGCTGCCCGTGAGCAGTTCATGACGCACGGGGTCCGGCGCACCACCGTCGACCGGATCGCCGGACGGGCCAGGGTCTCCCGGCTCACGGTGCACCGGCGGATCGGCGGCAGGGACGACCTGCTGGCAGCCTGTCTGCTGCGCGAGTACCGCCGTTTCGTCGTGGACGTGGACGCGGTGGTCGCGGCCCTGCCCACCCGGGAGGAACGGCTCGTGGAGGGCTTCGTCGCCGTCCTCCGGCACGTCCGCGAACACCCGCTCGTCGCCGGGTTGTTGCGGATCGAGCCGGAGGTCGTGCTGCCGCTCCTCACCGCGGAGGACGGCCCCGTCCTGCTCGCCCTGCGCGGCTACCTGGCCGACCGGCTGCGCCACGTCGAGTGTGCGCGGGGGCGGCCGGAGGCGGATACCGCACCCGCCGCCGAGCTGGCGGTGCGGATCATCGTCTCCTTCCTTCTCAACCCGGCCGGCTCCTTCGCCCTCGACGACGACGAGCAGCTCCGGTTCCTCGCGCGCCGCTGCCTGGTGCCCTTGCTGGCCACCTGACGGACCGGGGCGATCCGGCCCCCCGACCCCGCTCCCCGGCCCCGCCCCCCCGGCGCACGGACCGCCCGTGATCGCATACTGGAAGACATCAGGGCCGGTCACGGGACCGCACGCCCGCCGACCGCCGGGAGCGCCGCATGGACAGCACAGCAGTCGAGGTGCCGGACGAGGGCGAGGCCCCCGCGCCGCCCCCGCCCGGCGGCGTGCTGTGGAGTCTGACCGGTGATATCCGCTCCCTGCTGATCCTGCCCTCCGCCCTCACCCTCCAGGTCGCCCACCCGGCGGTCGGCGCGGGCGTCGACGAGCACTCCGTCTTCCGCACGGACCCGTGGGGGCGCGGCGAGCGGTCCCTGCGTTCGCTCCAGCTCTGGGTGTACGGAGGCGAGGCAGCGGCCGAGGAGGGGCGCCGGCTCCGCAGACTGCACCGGACCATCCGGGGGACCGACACCCGGGGCCGCCGCTACCACGCGCTGACGCCCGCGAACTACGCCTGGGTGCACGCCACCGGCTTCCCCGTGTACCGGCACGCGGCGCGCTATCTGGTCCGCCCGATGACCGAGGCACAGGAGCGTGCCCTCTACCGCGAATGGCTCCAGGTGGGCCGGATACTCGGCATCCACGACCGGGACATGCCGCAGACGCTCGAGGAGTTCTGGCCGTACTACCGCAGGATGCTCGCCGAGGAGATCGAGGCGACCGCCGTCGTCCGCGAACTGGTGGCCCCCGACGCGACCGTCCCCCCGCCGGACCGTGGCCCGCTGCCCGTACGGCTCCTGCTCCGGGCTCTGTGGCCGGTACTGCTGCCGCCCCTGGCCCGGTTCCGCAGCTTGGTCACCGTCGGTCTCATGCCGCCGGATGCCCGTGCGGCGATCGGTCTGGAGTGGACGCCGGAGCAGGAGCGGAAGCTGCGTCGTTTCTGCCGCGTCGTACGGACCGTGGTCCCCGTGCTTCCCGAGCGCCTGCGCTATCTGCCGCTCGCCCGCAGGGCGCGTGCTGCGCACCGGCGGGCGAGCAACGGACCGGTTCCGTCGGGACGGTAGCCGCCCCGCTTCACCGGCGCACCGGCACGTCACCCGGTGATCGCCCCCTGTTGCACAGCAGTTGACCGAGGTACCTTCCGCACACGCTGATACGTGGGCGGGCACCGTCGTGCCCGCCCACCGCATCCCGGGAGGCAGCCGCAGATGACCCCTCGCATCGCCCGTGCACTCCGCAGCACCCGAACTCCGGACGTTCCCCGCAGGCGCCGCGCCGGCCTGCGCGGCTTCGCCCTGACCGTTGCCGCGGCGGCGCTCGCCGTACCGTTCGCCACCGGCCCCGCCGAGGCCGCGGACTCCGCGCCCCGTACCGGATTCGAGACGAGCAACGGGGCCCGCTGGACCGGGCAGCCCGAGGAGCAGGACTTCCTCGCCGCGGTCGACCGGGCGAGCGACCGCGTCGCGATCGAACGGATCGGGACGACGAAGCAGGGCCGGCCCCTCCAGCTGGTCCGCATCGGCGCCCACCGGCCTGCCGCCCATACGATGCTGTTGATCTGCAGTCAGCACGGCAACGAACCGTCCGGCCGCGAGACATGTCTCTCCACCGTCCGGGATCTCGCCTACGCCCGGGACCGGGCGACCAGCACCTTCCTCTCCCGTACGAATGTGCTGGTCCTGCCCACCGCCAACCCCGACGGACGGGCGGCGAACACCCGCGGCAACGCGGACGGCGTCGACATCAACCGTGACCACATCGCGTTGCAGACCGTCGAGGGCCGTGCCATGGCCGGTGTCATCCGCGACCAACAGCCCGATGTGATCTACGACTTGCACGAATACGGGGCCACCCCGCCGTACTACGACAAGGACCTCTTCGTCCTCTGGCCCCGTAACCTCAACGTCGACGACGGGGTGCACGACGCCTCGCAGACCCTGTCCGACAGGTACGTCAGGCCCGTGGCGGCGGAGTCCGGCTACAGCAGCGGCATCTACGGAATCTGGACCGACCCGGTCACCGGAGACCCCATCAAGCAGACCGCGGGCGACGGGCAGGAGCGCATCCTGCGCAACACCTCGGGCCTCAAGCACGCGGTGGGCCTGCTCATCGAGTCCCGCGTCGACGCACTCTCCGCCGCCGAGAAGGCCGATCCGGCACTCAATCAGCGGCGCCGGGTCGAATCCCAGCAGGCCGCACTCGACGGCCTGTTCACCTTCGACGACGAGCGGCGCGGCCGGACCGAGGCCGCCACCACGGCGTCCCGCACCGCGGGCTTCGCCGACCGCGGTCCGGTCTATCTCGGCGGTGCCGACAACGACCCGGCGGAGCCCGGCGAGATCCTTCAGGACCCGCCCTGCGGATACCGGCTCTCCGCGGCCCAGTACACCGAGGTCAAGGACGAACTGGCCCTGCACGGTGTCACCTCCCGGCCCGACGGTGACGGAGCGTATGTGCCGCTGAGGCAGTCGGCCCGTGATCTGGTTCCGCTCCTCCTGGACGAGAGGGCGACATATCACCTCACAAACGGTCAAGCCGATACGGCTTGTTGATCCCTGGAGATGTGCGTTGCGTGTGGTACTGCCTACGGAGAGCGAAATTTCGTACTCCGTGAAAGGTGCCATTTGTGTCGCAGGACGATCAGAAGTCGGGTGGGCGGGGGGAGCTGCCGGTCACGGCGGACCTCCCCGCCGGTCCGCACCACGGCGGGCAACCCACGACCGACCGGGTGGTATTCGGAGTCACGGCGGTACTCACTCTCGCCTTCGTGGTCTGGGGCGCCACCGCCACCGACTCACTGGAGAGCGTCTCCAGCAAGCTGCTCAACGGCCTGATCCACAACGGTGGTTGGGCCTTCATGCTCGCGGCATCCGGGTTCGTCGTCTTCGCCCTGTGGCTCGCGATCAGCCGCTACGGGAAGATCGAGCTCGGGCAGGAGGGCGAGAAGCCCGAGTTCCGGACCATCTCCTGGGTCGCCATGATGTTCAGCGCCGGCATGGGCATCGGTCTGATGTTCTACGGAGTGAGCGAGCCGCTGGCCCACTTCATCGCTCCGCCGCCCGGCACGCACCCCGCCGACGCCGCCGAGGCGATGCAGACGGCGATGGCCACCACCCTCTTCCACTGGACGTTGCACCCCTGGGCGATCTACGCGGTGGTCGGGCTCGCCATCGCGTACAGCACCTACCGGCGGCGCAGACGGCAGACGATCAGTGCGGTTTTCGAGCCGCTCATCGGGGAACGGCACGCCCACGGCGGCGCCGGCCGATTCATCGACATCCTCGCCATCTTCGCCACACTCTTCGGCTCCGCGACCTCACTGGGGCTCGGCGCACTCCAGATCGGCAGCGGATTCCACGAGCTGAACTGGCGGGAGAAGGCGGGCACGGGTCTCCTGATCACGATCATCGGTGTCCTGACGATCGCCTTCGTCGCCTCCGCGATCTCCGGCGTCGAGAAGGGCATCCAGTGGCTGTCCAACATCAATATGGTGCTCGCCGTGACCCTCGCGGTCTTCGTGTTCATCGCCGGTCCCACGATCATCGTGCTGGACCTGCTGCCCACCTCGCTCGCCGCCTACTTCGGTGACCTCGCCCAGCTCGCGGGACGTACCGAGGCGACCGGCAAGGGCGAGGTGGCCGACTGGCTCAGCAGCTGGACGGTCTTCTACTGGGCCTGGTGGATCTCCTGGACGCCGTTCGTAGGCATGTTCATCGCCAGGATCAGCCGCGGCCGTACCATCCGCCAGTTCATCGGCGGCGTCATCCTGGTCCCCAGCGCCGTCAGCCTGGTCTGGTTCGCGGTCTTCGGCGGCACGGCGATCAAGCTGCAGGAAGCCGGCAAGCTCGCTGACGCCACCACTCCGGAGGGCCAGCTCTTCGGCGTCCTCCAGCAGTTCCCGGTGGCCACCCTGATGAGCATCCTGGTGATGGTTCTGGTCGGCATCTTCTTCGTCTCCGGCGCCGATGCCGCCTCCATCGTGATGGGCACGCTCTCGCAGAAGGGCATCCTCGAACCCGCCACATGGGTCGTGATCTTCTGGGGCGTCGTCACCGGCGCCGTGGCCGCCATCATGCTGCTCATCGGCAACGGCAAGGGCGACGCACTCGCCGGACTGCAGAACCTCACCATCCTGGTGGCCGCCCCGTTCACCCTGGTCATGGTCGGCATGTGCGTGGCCCTGATGAAGGACCTTCGCCAGGACCCGATGATCGTCCGCCAGGAGTTCGGCATCGAAGCCGTCGAGTCCGCGGTCATCGCGGGCCACACCAAGTACGACGGCGACTTCGAGATCCGGATCGGCCCCGGCGCGGGCCAGGTCACCACGGACGAGCGGCACAAGTCCGACCCCGACGGCTGACGGTGGCTCCAAGGGGGCGGCCCGGAAGGGACACGGCGGCGGGCTCAGCCCACCAGCCGGGCCGCCGCCTCCGCACAGCCCCAGGCGACCGTCACCCCGGCGCCCCCGTGCCCGTAGTTGTGCACGAGGCGCCCGCCGCCCGGCATCGGCCCGGCCTCGATCCGCACCCCGGCATCCCGGGCCGGCCGCAGCCCCACCCGGTGCCCGATGATCCGGGCCCCGGCGATCTCCGGCCTGATCCGGGCACACCGCGCCACGATCTCCTCGGCCGTACGGGCATCGGGTTCCGTGCGCAGGTCGTCCACCTCGGCCGTGCCGCCGAGCACAAGACCACCGGGCTGCGGAAAGAAGTACGTCGTCGCGCTCGACGCGGCGTCCGCCTCCGTGAACCACTCGTCGATCCCCGGGTTCTCCACCACGGTCAGCTGACCGCGCACCGGCCGCACCCCGGCATCCGGAACCAGCTCGCGCGCACCCAGCCCGGTGCAGTTCACGACCGTCGGCGCCTCGGACGCCGCCTCCTCGAAGCTCGTCGCCGTACGCCGCTCGACCACACCCCCGCCAGCTGCCAGCCGCCGCTCCAGCCAGCCCAGATGCACCGGCATATCGAGGAGCGGCAGCGTCACCCGCAGCCCGTCCGCCACCTCGGCCGCGTCCCGGAGCTGCCTGGCCCACGGCCCGAGCCCCGCGAACCGCTCCCCCCGGTGCACCCCGGCGACCAGCCGTACACCGGTCTCCTCGGACGCGGCGGCCAGTTCCTCGTACACCCGCAGGGTCTGCAGTGCCCAGTCCCCGACCAGCGCCTCGGGCTCGATCCGGTACGGCCACCACAGCGCGCCGGCCACCGCGGACGTCGTCGCCGCAGCCGGCTCCCGCGACCAGACCCGGACCCGGCGGCCCGACTCCGCGAGGACCACCGCGGTGGTCAGCCCGATCACCCCGCTCCCCACCACGATCACGTCCGCCACCGCTGTCACCCCTGCCGCTCCGGTTCCGACCGCATTCATAGCCGGGACGCTAACGGATCTCCGCGCAAACCGGTCGGCTGCTCCGGCCCCCCCCGGACGCAGATTAGGATCGAGCCCTGATGACTGCCACTCTCGTCGCCAAGGATCTCGCCGCCGGACACGGCGACCGCACTCTCTTCGCAGGGCTCGACCTCGTCGTCGCGCCCGGCGATGTGATCGGTCTCGTCGGAGTCAACGGCGCCGGAAAATCGTCCCTGCTCCGTCTCCTCGCCGGACTCGACCGCCCGGAGGAGGGTGAGCTGCGTCTCTCGCCGCCCACCGCCACCGTCGGACACCTCCCGCAGGAGCCCGAGCGGCGCCCGGAGGAGACGGTGCGGACGTTCCTCGCCCGCCGCACCGGGGTCGCCGACGCCCAGGAAGCGATGGACGCCGCGACCCAGGCCCTCGTCGACGGAGCGCCGGGCGCGGACGACGCGTACTCCGAGACGCTGGAGCGCTGGCTCTCCCTCGGCGGCGCGGACCTGGACGAGAGGGCCGAAGAGGTCGCTGCCGACCTCGGCCTGACCATCAGTCTGGACCTCCCGATGACGGCGCTCTCCGGTGGCCAGGCCGCCCGCGCGGGACTCGCCTCGCTCCTGCTGTCGCGGTACGACATCTTCCTGCTGGACGAGCCCACCAACGACCTGGACCTGGACGGCCTGGAACGCCTTGAGCGTTATGTGGCCGGTCTGCGGATGGGCACGGTCGTCATCAGCCACGACCGTGAGTTCCTGATGCGTACGGTCACCAAGGTCCTGGAGCTGGACCTGGCCCAGCAGGAGATCAACCTCTACGGCGGTGGCTACGCGGCCTATCTGGAGGAGCGCGACCGCGCCCGCCGGCACGCCCGCGAGGAGTTCGACGAGTACGCCGACAAGCGCTCCGCCCTCGAAGGACGCGCACAGACGCAGCGCTCCTGGATGGACAAGGGCGTCAAGAACGCCCGCCGCAAGGCCACCGACAACGACAAGATCGGCCGCAAGTTCCGCAGCGAGTCGAGTGAGAAGCAGGCCGCCAAGGCCCGGCAGACGCAGCGCATGATCGAGCGGCTCGATGTCGTCGAGGAGCCCCGCAAGGAGTGGGAGCTCCGGATGGAGATCGCCTCCGCCCCGCGCTCCGGTTCGGTCGTCGCCTCCCTCCGCGACGCCGAGGTCGTACGCGGCGACTTCGCGTTCGGCCCGGCCACGCTGCAGATCGACTGGGCGGACCGGGTCGCCATCACCGGAGCCAACGGAGCGGGCAAGTCCACGCTGCTCGCCGCCCTGCTCGGCAGGCTCCCGCTCGACTCCGGCCATGCCACGCTCGGCTCGGGAGTCGTGGTCGGCGAGGTCGACCAGGCCCGCAAGCTGTTCCACGGCTCGGAGAGCCTGCTGGACGCGTTCTGCGCGGCCGTGCCCGACACCGAACCGGCCGAAGTCCGCACGCTGCTCGCCAAATTCGGCCTCCGCGCCGACCATGTGACGCGCCCCGCGACGACGCTCTCCCCGGGTGAACGCACCCGCGCGGCACTCGCCCTCCTCCAGGGCCGGGGCGTCAACCTCCTGGTCCTGGACGAGCCGACGAACCACCTGGACCTTCCGGCGATCGAACAGCTGGAGTCGGCGCTCGACTCCTACACGGGCACGTTGCTGCTGGTCACACACGACCGTCGGATGCTTGAGGCGGTGCACACGACGCGCCGCGTCGAGGTGACGAACGGCAAGGTAACGGAGATCTGACGCCGCTGAAATCCCGGCCTCGCCGGCGTTTGAGGCGCGGGGGTCCGGGGGCGGAGCACCCGGTTTCGGGAAGGGGCGGGGTGGGGCAGCCCGGCGCAGCGGCTCCGCCTCACCCCCACCTCACCCCGCTACCGCTTCTTGCCGCCCTGCTTCGGGTCCACCAACCCCGCCCGCCGCAACGCGTCCGCCATCGCACTGTTGCCCGGCGTCTGAGCAGGAGCCTGGCGCGCACCGCCACTGCCACCACTGCCACCACCGCCACGCCGGTCACGCCCCTGACCGCTCTGGGCTCCCTGGCCACCGCCCTGGCCACCCTGACGCGGCCGGGGCGGCCGACCGGACCGGCCGCCCCGCTCGCCGCCCTCGCCCGACTCCCGCTTCCGGCCACCGTCCTGCCCCGGCTGTCCCGCCTGCCCGGCCGGCACTGCCTCGTCGTCCAGCCGCAGCGTCAACGAGATCCGCTTGCGCGGAATGTCGACGTCCATGACCTTGACCTTCACGATGTCACCCGGCTTCACGACATCCCGCGGGTCCTTCACGAAGGTCCTGGACATCGCCGAGACGTGCACCAGACCGTCCTGGTGCACGCCGATGTCCACGAACGCGCCGAACGCCGCCACGTTCGTGACGACACCCTCCAGCACCATCCCGGACGCCAGATCGCCGATCTTCTCGACGCCCTCCTTGAAGGTGGCCGTCTTGAACGCCGGACGCGGGTCACGGCCCGGCTTCTCCAGCTCCTTCAGGATGTCCGTGACCGTCGGCAGCCCGAACTTCTCGTTCACGAAGTCATCGGCCCGCAGCGTCCGCAGCACACCCGCGTTGCCGACCAGCGACGCCACCTCGCTGCCCGTCGTCTTCACCATCGCCCGCACCACCGGATACGCCTCGGGGTGCACGCTCGACGCGTCCAGCGGGTCGTCCCCGCCCCGGATGCGGAGGAAGCCCGCGCACTGCTCGTACGCCTTCGGACCCAGCCGCGCCACATCCTTCAGCGCCCGGCGCGAACGGAACGGCCCATTGGTGTCCCGGTGCGCGACGATGTTCTCGGCGAGGCCCGAGCCGATGCCGGAGACCCGCGAAAGCAGCGGCGCGGAAGCGGTGTTGACGTCGACGCCGACCCCGTTCACACAGTCCTCGACGACCGCGTCCAGCGAGCGCGACAGCTTCACCTCGGACAGGTCGTGCTGATACTGGCCGACCCCGATCGACTTCGGGTCGATCTTCACCAGCTCGGCCAGCGGGTCCTGGAGACGCCGGGCGATCGAGACCGCGCCGCGCAACGACACGTCCATGTCGGGGAGTTCCTGCGAAGCGAAGGCGGACGCCGAGTACACCGAAGCGCCGGCCTCCGACACCATCACCTTGGTGAGCTTCAACTCCGGGTGCTTGTCGCACAGTTCGCCGGCGAGCTTGTCGGTCTCGCGGGATGCCGTGCCGTTGCCGATCGCGATCAGATCGACGGAGTGGGCCTTCGCGAGCCGCTCCAGCTTGGCCAGCGACTCGTCCCACTTGTTGGCGGGGACGTGCGGGTAGATGACGTCCGTCGCCACCACCTTGCCGGTCGCATCGACGACGGCGACCTTCACGCCCGTACGGAATCCGGGGTCGAGCCCCAGCGTCGCCCGTGTCCCGGCCGGTGCGGCGAGCAGCAGATCGCGCAGGTTCGACGCGAAGACGCGTACCGCCTCGTCCTCCGCCGCCGTACGCAGCCGCAGCCGCAGATCGATCCCGAGGTGGACCAGAATCCGGGTGCGCCAGGCCCAGCGCACCGTGTCGCCGAGCCACTTGTCGCCCGGCCGCCCGCGGTCGTTGACCCCGAAGCGCCGGGCGATCATGTTTTCGTACGCCGACGGGCCGGGCCGCTCCGCGGCCTCCGGCTCCTCGGGCTCCAGGACGAGGTCGAGCACGTCCTCCTTCTCGCCCCGCAGCATGGCCAGCACACGGTGCGAGGGCAGTACGGTGAACGGCTCCGCGAAGTCGAAGTAGTCGGCGAACTTCGCGCCGGCCTCCTCCTTGCCGTCCCGGACCTTCGCCGTCAGCCGTCCGCGCGACCACATGCGTTCACGCAGCTCACCCGTGAGGTCGGCGTCCTCGGAGAACCGTTCGGCGAGGATGGCGCGGGCGCCGTCCAGCGCCGCCGCCCCGTCCGCCACGCCCTTGTCCGCGTCGACGAACGCGGCAGCCGCCACGAGCGGATCGACCGACTGGTCGCCGAGCAGCCTGTCCGCCAGCGGTCCGAGCCCCGCCTCGCGGGCGATCTGCGCCTTCGTCCGGCGCTTCGGCTTGAACGGGAGGTAGATGTCCTCCAGGCGCGCCTTGGTGTCGGCGGCCCGGATCCGCGCCTCCAGCGCCTCGTCGAGCTTGCCCTGCTCGCGTACGGATTCGAGGATCGCCGCCCGGCGGTCCTCCAGCTCCCGCAGATACCGCAGCCGTTCCTCGAGCGTGCGCAGCTGCGCGTCGTCGAGCATCTCGGTGGCTTCCTTGCGGTAGCGCGCGATGAACGGCACGGTCGACCCGCCGTCGAGCAGCTCGACGGCCGCCTTCACCTGACGCTCGCGTACGCCGAGCTCCTCGGCGATCCTGCCTTCGATGGACGTCGTCACGGTTTTCCCGACTCGCCTTCTCGTACTGGCTGTGCTGGCTGTGCCTGCTGGGGATGGTCCCCTTCGCCTGCATTGTGCCGGGTGGCCGGGGGTCGTGTCGCGTGACCCGGGGTCTGTGACCGGTTCAGCCCTTCCCGGTCAGGTCCTGCGGGAACGCTCCGGCGGAGGCGGCCGTGAAGAGGAATCCGCGCCCCAGATCGGTGAGCCGCGCAACGGCGTCCGCGCCCAGCAGCTCGTACGGCGCGGCGTCCATCTCGTCCGTCGCCTCTTCGAGCCCGGCCCGCAGTGTTACACCCGCCTCCGTCAACTCGCCCTCGCCGTCCAGGAGTCCGCGTACGCGCAGCCGCTCGACCGCCGCGTCCCAGTCGGCGCGGCGCCAGCCGCGGGTGGCGAGAATCCAGCGCGGCGCCATGCCCTTGCCGGTGGCGGTGTGGCTGACCATGGCCTCGACCGGGTCCAGGCCGGCGGCGAGGAGCGCGGCGAGGTGGGCGTCGCCGCGGTGTTCGCGCAGGAGGGTCGCGGCGTGCCAGTACGCCAGGTGCGGCGCGTCCGGGACCGGCAGATCGGCGTGGGCGGCATACAGCGGCCGGGCGTGGCGGGTGCAGCCCTCGGTGGCGCGCAGCGCCAGCTGTGCGGCCTCGGCCAGCTCGGCCGAGGCGATGATCTCCTCGCCGAGCAGCCGGCGCAGTGTCACGTCGGCTGCCCGCAGCCGGGCGTCCAGAACCGCCTGCGGGGAGGCGACGGACCACACGGCGGGCAGATGGCGTGCCACCAGCTCGTGGTTGAAGTTGTAGAACGTCGCACTGACGGTGCCCGCTCCGACCGCGCCCATCGCGGCGCTGCGCGCGGCGAAGTAGGCGGCGTTGGAGTCGTCGATGCCCAGCTCGCCCATCTCCTTTCCGAGGTCGGGGGAGAAGTAGACCGTGGAGTGCAGCGGGTTGAGGGCGTTGTGGCAGCGGCGTGCGGCGCGGGGAGGGAGAGTACTCATACCCGCAGGTTACCGACTGGTCGGTACGTCGCGGAACCCGTACGGCGAGGATTTCCCACGGCAGGGGACTGGCGGGGGAAATGGCAGGAAAGGTGGGGTACTCGTCATTGCGGCCATCCGGCCGTGCCGCCCAGGATGGTGGACATGAAGCAGCGATCCGTACTCGTCGTCCTCTTCGACGGCGTCCAGAGCCTCGATGTCAGTGGCCCGATGGAGGTCTTCGCCGGTGCCTCCCGGCTCCCCGGGGCCACGTACGAGCTGCGCACCGCCTCCCTGAACGGCGCCCCGGTCCGCAGCACCAGCGGACTCACCCTCGTCCCCGACAGTGCTCTCGCCGATGCCCGGCCGCCCCACACGCTCCTCGTACCCGGCGGCCAGGGCACGCGCACCCCCGACCCCGCACTGATCGACTGGCTCCGCGACCACGCCCCGCACGCCGACCGGCTCGTCTCCGTCTGCACCGGCGCGCTGCTGCTCGCCGAGGCGGGGCTGTTGGACGGCCACCGCGTCACGACGCACTGGGCGGTCTGCGAGCATCTCGCCCGCACGTATCCCGCCGTCGAGGTGGACCCGGACCCGATCTTCGTACGGGACGGCAGGCTCGCCACCTCTGCCGGAGTCACGGCGGGCATCGATCTCGCGCTCGCGCTGGTCGAGGAGGACCACGGCCGGGATGTGGCGCTCACCGTGGCCCGTCATCTCGTCGTGTTCCTGCGACGGCCGGGGAACCAGGCCCAGTTCAGCGCCCAGCTCACCGCCCAGACGGCCCGCCGCGAACCCCTGCAGGACGTCCAGCACTGGATCACCGAGCACCCCGAGGGCGACCTCTCCGTGGAGGCGCTCGCCGAACGCGCCGGACTCTCGTCCCGGCACTTCGCCCGCGCCTTCCAGGCGGAGACCGGTATGACACCGGGTCGCTATGTCGACCGCGTACGCCTCGAACAGGCCCGCCGGCTGCTGGAGGACACCACGGACGGCGTCGCCCGGATCTCGCGGTCCAGCGGCTACGGCACCCCGGAGGCGATGCGCCGCGCCTTCGTCAAGGCGCTCGGTGCGGCTCCCGCCGAATACCGGCGCCGCTTCCGCCCCTCCCACCCCGCGCCCTGACCGGCAGGACCCGGCAGGACGCCGACCGAAAGGAATCACCATGCAGATCGCCATCGTGCTCTTCGACCGTTTCACCGCACTCGACGCCGTGGGCCCGTACGAAATGCTGAGCCGTACCCCCGGCGCCGAGACGGTCCTCGTCGCCGAGCGGACCGGACCCGTCCGCAACGACAGCGGAAGCCTCTCGCTCGTCGCCGACCGGACGCTCGCGGATGTGCCGTCGCCGGATGTGGTGATCGTGCCCGGCGGCCCCGGCCAGAGTGCGCAGATGGAGAACGAGGCGCTGCTCGGCTGGCTGCGCTCGGCCGATGCCACCAGCACCTGGACGACCTCCGTGTGCACCGGCTCGCTGCTGCTGGCCGCGGCCGGACTGCTGACCGGCCGGCGCGCCACCTCTCACTGGCTCGCACTCGACGCCCTGAAGGGTTACGGCGTCGAGCCGACCGGCGAACGCGTCGTCACCGACGGCAAGTACGTCACGGCCGCGGGCGTATCGTCCGGCATCGACATGGGCCTGACCCTGCTCGGCCGGATCGCGGGTGACGAACATGCCCAGGCGGTGCAGCTCCTGACGGAGTACGACCCGCAGCCGCCGTACGACTGCGGATCGCCGGCCAAGGCCCCGGCGGCCATGGTCGAGGAGTTCCGCACGAAGAGCCGCTTCATCCTTCGGTAGTCGCGCCGTTCACAGGCCCCGTCGTCCAGGTGAAGACGGGCGCGCGCCGCTCCAGGAACGCGGCGACCCCCTCCGCGGTGTCGCCGCTGCGGCGCGCCTGGTCCGCCCAGTACGGGTCCCGGTCCTCGCGCCCCGAGGCGAATTCCTTCGCCGCCGCCTGCGTCAGCTGGGAACGGGAGGCGAGGACGCGTACGAAGGAATCGACCCGCTTGTCCAGGTCACCGGCCGGCAGCACCTCGTCGACCAGCCCGGTGCGCAGCGCCCGTTCCGTACCGATCAGCTCTCCCGAGAACAACAGGTACTTCGCCGTGGCCGGGCCCACCAGAGCGACCAGCCGCCGGGTGGACGACGAGGGATAGACGATGCCGAGCCTGGCCGGGGTGATGCCGAAGGAGGCACCTTCCTCGGCGAACCGCAGATCGCAGGCGGCCGCCAGCTGGCTGCCGCCCCCCACGCAGAACCCGCGCACGGCGGCGAGCGTCGGCCGGGGGAAGGCGGCGAGCGCCTCCTCGGCCCGCACCGCGAGCGTCTGCGGGCTGCCGCCCGGTTCCTGGAGCGAGGAGATGTCCGCGCCCGCGCAGAAGGTGTCACCGGCGCCCGTCAGTACGAGCGCACGTACCGCCCGGTCGGCGGCCAGTCGCTCCAGCAGGGCGGGCAGCGCCTGCCACATACCCGCCGTCATCGCATTGCGCTTGGCGGGATTGCTGATGACGACGGTGGCGATCCCGTCCACCACGGTGTGTTCCAGCCGGGGCTGATCCGTACGGTCCATGCGCCGGATGCTATCGGGACCGTTCGAACCTATGATCAAGAAGGGGTCGCGAAGCGGACACGCACGGTGAGGAGCTGTCGATGGCCGGTCCCGCAGCCGAGGGCAAGAAGCTCAGCCGCAGTTTCAGCTGGCTGGCCGTGCTCGGCATTCTGCTCGTCCTCGCGGGTCTGGTGGGGCTCGTCTACACGGGCGTGGCCACCCTGACCTCGATGCTGCTCTTCGGCTGGCTGTTGCTGATCGGCGGCCTGGTCGGACTACTGCACGCGATCCAGTCCAGGGGTACGAGTTTCTTCTGGCTCGGCGTGGTGGTCGCCGCGCTGAACATCGCGGCCGGAGTCGTGGTGATCCGTCACCCGCAGGGCTCCGCCGAGGCGCTGACCATGTTCGCCGCGCTGCTCTTCCTCACCGGTGGGGTGTTCCGTCTGGTGGGCAGTGTCGTCGTACGAGGCCCGCAGTTCGGCTGGACGCTGCTGCAGGGCGCGTTCGGTCTGCTGATCGGCCTGCTGGTGCTCTTCGACTGGCCGCACAGCAGCCTGTATGTGCTGGGCACCTTCTTCTCGCTTGCGCTGCTGTTCGACGGCCTCGGCCTGATCGCGTTCGGGGTCGGCGGCCGGAGCATCGTCGGTCTGATGTCGGACCAGATGGCGGCCGAGGAGAAGCTCGACGCGCCCGCTGCGGGCAAGGCATCAGAAGGCCATCAGAAGCGGTCCAACAACTGACGCCGTCATACTCATACTGATCAAATTCCGTCGATAAGTGGCTATTTGTGATCAGTGGCACGGTACGGACCGCACGATTCCCAACACTCATTACTCGACGGTCAGTGATGTGCGAGTCGAGAGCGGGTACCCGATTATGGAGAGCCTCGGGAGTGTCCCGGCCCATACCGTGTCGTACGAGGGGGTGTGGCGCTTCACCGCCCCCGCGGTCGACGTCTCTGTGCCGCAGGCGCGGCACGCCGTACGGGATCTGGTGCACCGCCAAGGCGTGCCCGTCGTGGACGACATCCTCCAGGGCCTGCTGCTGATCGTCTCGGAACTGGTCACCAACGCGGTGAAGCACGCGGCACTTCTCTCGCCCGAGCTCGCCGTCGAGGTGGCCATCGGCGCCGAATGGATCAGAGTCTCGGTCGAGGACAACCATCCGTACCGCCCCACCGCCCTGGAGACCGACTACGCCCAGACGGGCGGCCGAGGGCTGCTGCTGGTCCGGGAGGTCACCGCGGAGGCGGGCGGCATCTGCGACGTGGAGCACACCGCGAGCGGCGGGAAGATCATCTGGGCGGCGCTGCCGTTGAAGACGCAGCTCTGACCGCCCCGTACGGAATGCGCCGTCACCAGCCCGCGGACGGCCCCGTCAGCTCTCTGATCGCCGGCCGCGCGGCATCCAGCACGGTCATGAACCACGCCGAGAACGGTGCCTGCGCATGCCGCTCGGTCAGCTCCTGCGCGGTCACGAAGGCCGTCTCGCCGACCTCCTCCGCATCCGGCTTCAGCTGCTCCTGGGCCATGCCCACGAAGAGATGGTTGAACTCCTGCTCCACCAGGCCCGATGCCGGGTCCGGGTGGTTGTAACGGACCGTGCCGGCCTCGGCGAGCAGCGAGGGGGAGATCCCCAGCTCCTCGAACGTACGCCGGGCGGCGGCGGCGAAGGGCGCCTCGCCCGGATAGGGGTGGCCGCAGCAGGTGTTCGACCAGACGCCGGGGGAGTGGTACTTGCCGAGCGCGCGGCGCTGGAGCAGCAGCCGCCCCTGCTCGTCGAAGAGGAACACGGAGAACGCCCGGTGCAGCTGACCGGGAGCCTGATGGGCAGCAAGCTTCTCCGCGGTGCCGATGGTGGTGCCGCTCTCGTCGACCAGTTCGAGCATGATCACTTCTGCAGTGCCGTTCGACGAACTGTGCGCGGCGGTGGCTGGTGTGGTCGGCATACCCATCCTTCGCTTTGGTCCCCGGCCCCGTGCGCCGGGCCCCTGGAGTCCGG
Organism: Streptomyces sp. NPDC057136; assembly: GCF_042670885.1. Taxonomy (NCBI): domain Bacteria; kingdom Bacillati; phylum Actinomycetota; class Actinomycetes; order Kitasatosporales; family Streptomycetaceae; genus Streptomyces; species Streptomyces sp. NPDC057136. Next base: position 19,934 of record NZ_JBHUUV010000030.1, on the reverse strand, counting down.
TCAAGTCTGCCGCACAAAAGCCGCTTGTCAGTACTTCGGCTCCGGGCATGTCCCCCTGCCGCGCCGTTGCGGCGCGGCAGGGGAACGCGGCCCCGGCCGGAAGCGGAACGCGAGGCTCAGACTCCGAAGGCCGCCGGGTACTGGATCATGCCCGTCGGCACCGGCACGGAATCGTCGAGCACCAGCGCCATCATCGCCTCGTCGGGCACCTCGAATCCGGGCCGGATCCCGAACCGCGACGCCGGCACGAAGCCGAACGCCGGGTAGTAATCCGGATGGCCGAGAACCAGGACCAGTGGCTCGCCCCGCAGCCGGGCCGCGTCCAGCACCGCCCGCACCACCGCCCGGCCCGCGCCCTGCCGCTGGTACGCGGGAGCGGTGGCCACCGGAGCCAGCGCGAGCGCCGGGGCGTCCCCGACCCGGCACCGGGTCAGCAGGGCGTACGCGGCCACTGAGCCGTCCGGTGCCTCAGCGACGTACGAGAGACCCGGCAGCCACGCCCCGGGATCGTCCCGCAGCGCGTCGACGAGACCGGCCTCGTCGGGCGTCGGGAACGCCGCCGCGTTCACGGCGTGCACGGCGGCCCGGTCCGCTTCCGTCTCCGGACGGGTCGGCCAGCGCGGATCGGCGGGGCGCAGCACATAGCCGGCGTAGCCGTACTCCGCGCCGTGCTCGCGCCGCATGGCCAGCTCCTCACGGGTGGACGCGAGCGCCCACTTCATGCCGGGAGCCGAGGGATCGGCGGCGGCCACGTGCGCGGCGAGCGGGACGTAGTACTCGTCCCAGTCGCTCTCGGGCTGCACCAGCGCCCCGAGCACATGGCAGCCCGCCGCGACGGCCGCCGCCGTGTTCGCGGCCACCGGGCGCAGCGAACCGTGCAGCTCCCAGAAGGCCCGGGCCTCATCGGTGGGTGCGTCCGTCGTCCAGACGCACTCGGTCATCACCAGCGAGCCGCCCGGAGCGAGCAGCCGCTGCCAGTCGCGCAGCGCGGTGTCGAAACCGATGAGGTACGCGGAACCCTCGGCCCAGATCAGATCGAACGATCCGTCCGGGAAGTCGGGCCCGGTGAGGTCGGCCATGTCGGCCCTGACGGTGTGGATACGGTCGCTGAGCCCCCGGGACTCGGCGGCCTCGCGCAGTTCGTCGAGGAACGGCTCGTGCAGATCGACGGCGGTCACCTCGGCGCCCGCCTCCGCCGCGAGCAGCAGTGCGGCCCGGCCGGGGCCGCAGCCCAGATCGAGGACGCGCGGACGGGTCGGCTGCGGACCCGCGAGGGCGAGCAGCCGCCGGGTGGTGGCATCGGAGCCGGGGCTCTGCCGGGGAAGGTGGTGGTGCAGGGAGAAGAACGCTTCGTAACGAACGGCGGCGTCGGAGTGGTCGGACGACGTGCGGTCGGACGACGAGTGGTCGGTCAACGTGCGGTCGGACGACGAGTGGTCGGTCAACGTGGGAAACCCTTGAGTGAGAGGGCTCCGGCCAACGCGGCGACGGTGAGTCGAGGAGCTAGCCGAGAACCCGGGAGACGAGGAAGGACCGAATGCTGCGCCGGGCAGCCGTCGTGACGGTCATCAACCTCAGCTCCTCTCTCGTATCTCTCGTACAGGGTGTCGCACCACAGGAAGACCCGTAGAGCTCGGGGAACCCTAGCACTGGCCGCCCGCGGGCGTCAGAGGCAGAGCTTCGCCTCGTGCTCGGCATGCCCGGCCGGTTCCAGCTGGAAGGTGCAGTGCTCCACGTCGAAGTGGTCGCCGAGGCAGCCCTGGAGCTCGTGGAGAAGCTTCTCGTGCCCTATCGAGTCCAGCGCCTCCTGGTGCACCACCACATGGGCGGAGAGAACCGGCATGCCCGACGTGATCGTCCAGGCGTGCAGATCGTGGACGTCCAGCACCCCAGGCAGCGCCGTGATGTGGGCCCGGACCTCGCCCATGTCGACGCCCTTGGGCGCCGCCTCCAGCAGTACGTTCAGGGTCTCCCGCAGCAGTTTCACCGTACGGGGGACGATCATGAGGCCGATCACCAGCGAGGCGATCGGGTCGGCGGCCTGCCAGCCGGTGGCCATGATGACGCCCGCCGACACCAGCACCGCGACCGAGCCGAGCGTGTCCGCCAGCACCTCCAGATAGGCGCCCCGGACATTGAGGCTGTCCTTCTGCCCGCGCATCAGGAGGGACAGGGAGACCAGATTGGCGGCCATACCCACGGCCGCGAAGGCGATGGCGAGTCCGCCCTTGGTCTCGGTGGGCGTGATGAAACGGTCGACCGCCTCGAAGACCAGATAGCCGCCGACGCCGAGCAGCAGCAGACAGTTGGCCAGCGCCGCAAGGATCTCGGCGCGGGCGAAGCCGAAGGTCCGGTTGAGTCCGGCCGGCCTGTTGGCGAAGTGGATGGCGAGCAGGGCCATGCCGAGCCCCAGCGCGTCGGTCGCCATATGGGCCGCGTCCGCGATCAGGGCCAGCGATTCGGAGAGCAGGCCACCGACGATCTCCATGACCATGACGCCGAGCGTGATGCCCAGGGCGATCCGCAGCCGTCCCTTGTACGCGGCGGCCGCCGTGCCCGTCGGGGGAGGCCCGCCGTGCGTATGCCCGTGATCGTGGCCAGCCCCCATGAAAACGCCTCCGGTCCGGTGGAACGACGAGGGCGCGATCCGCCCGATGGAGCCAGTCAACTACGGGCGGGGGGTATAGGGCAACACGGCACTGAACACCGTTGTCATATGCTCTGACCTGCGGAAACGTTCGCAGGTCAGAGCCGTGCAGCGATCGCGTACGAGTCAGAGGGCGCGCGCCTCGGGATGGCGCAGGCACCAGCCCTCCCAGGCCGACTCGACCATCTCGCGCACTCCGCGACGTGCGCTCCACCCCAGCTCCTCCGACACCCGGGCGGCCGAGGCGACCGCCCGGGCCGCGTCACCGGCCCGGCGCGGCTCGACGACGGGCTTCAGCGGCCGGCCGGTGACCTCGCCCACCAGATCGGCCAGTTCGCGCACCGAGACGCCCTCGCCCCGGCCCACGTTCACCGTGAGATCTCCCGCGCCCGTCCCCTCGCCCAGCTTCCGGGCGACCGCGAGGTGTGCGTCGGCGAGATCGGCGACATGGATGTAGTCCCGGACGCAGGTGCCGTCCGGCGTCGGATAGTCGTCGCCGAAGATCCGGGGGGCCTTGCCGCGCGTGAGCCGGTCGAAGAACATCGGGACGACGTTGAAGACTCCGGTGTCCGCCAGCTCGGGCTGTGCCGCACCCGCCACATTGAAGTAGCGCAGACAGGCGGTCGACAGGGAGTGCGCCCGCCCCGTCGCGCGCACCAGCCACTCGCCGGCGAGCTTCGTCTCACCGTACGGATTGATGGGGGCACACACGGTGTCCTCGGTGATGAGCTCCACATCGGGCACGCCGTAGACGGCGGCGGACGAGGAGAAGAGGAAGTTCCGCACACCGGCGGCGACGACGGCTTCGAGCAGCACGGTCAGGCCGCCGACGTTCTCCCGGTAGTAGAGCAGCGGCTGCTCCACGGACTCACCGACCTGCTTCTTCGCCGCGAGATGCACCACACCGGTCACCGCGTGCTCGGCGAGCACCCGGTCGAGCAGTGCGCGGTCCGATGCGGAGCCCCGCACCAGCGGAATGTCCGCGGGCAGCCGCCCCTCGATGCCCGTGGAGATGTCGTCGAGCACGACGACCCGTTCCCCTGCCGTGGCCATGGCCTTCGCCACATGCGCCCCGATGTAACCCGCTCCACCTGTAATCAACCACGTCATGGGCGTCAGCTTAGGCGCTGGCCCCACCGCGGTTTGTGAGCCGAGGTGTTGATCGACGATGATGATCGCGAACGGCGCCGGATAGTGCCCGACCGTCCCGAACGGGGCTTGAACGGGCGGTGAACTCGGCCTTCCGTTCATCCGATAGCCTCAGCCGACGTGCCGCGGGCCCACCCTTTTGGGCCGCACAGTCGCGCGCCTTTTCCGTCAGCGCCAAGGAGTGAGTTCGTCTGTCGACCGCCATCCTCACCGGTGCGCCGGTACCCGGATCGTCGCTCGAGGACGATCTGCGGTCACTGGGCTTTGACGTACGGGCCGCCAACGACGCCACCGAGGCCGCCGAACTGCTCGCCGCGGTTCCCGCCGGCGGACGCGTCGCGCTGGTCGACCCCCGGTTCGTCGGCCACGTCCACGCGCTGCGGCTCGGGCTGACCGACCCCCGGTTCGCCGCCGCCACCGTCCCCGGCGCGCTCACCGCGCAGCCCGAGGCCCGGGCGGCACTGGTGCGTGCCCTGGACAGGACCGTGGCCGCGGTCGGCGCAGGAAGCCCCGTCGGACCCGCGCCCGCCGACCCGGACGCCGAGGACCGTACGGTCCCGGGCCGTCTCGCCGTGGCCCTGGAGACCGAGGGCACCCCGGTGCAGCGCCCCGAGCTCGGTTCGCTCACCGCCGCCGTCCCCACCGGCCCGGAGGCACGCGCCGCCGCCCAGGGGGCCGTCGCCGCCGTCGACGACGAGGCGGTACGGCTGCGCAGTGCGGTGAAGGCCCACGACGGCTTCGTCACCACGTACTTCGTCAGCCCGTACTCCCGCTACATCGCCCGCTGGTGCGCGCGGCGCGGACTCACCCCGAACCAGGTCACCACCGCCTCGCTGATCACCGCGCTGATCGCGGCGGGCAGCGCGGCGACCGGCACCCGCGGCGGCTATGTCGCCGCCGGAGTGCTGCTGCTCCTCTCCTTCGTCCTGGACTGCACGGACGGGCAGCTCGCCCGCTACTCGTTGCAGTACTCGACGATGGGCGCCTGGCTGGACGCCACGTTCGACCGGGCCAAGGAGTACGCGTACTACGCGGGCCTCGCACTCGGAGCGGCCCGCGGCGGCGACGACGTATGGGTCCTCGCGCTCGGCGCGATGGTGCTCCAGGCGTGCCGCCACATCGTCGACTTCTCGTTCAACGAGGCCAATCACGACGCGGTCTCCAACACGAGCCCCACGGCGGCCCTGTCCGACCGGCTCGACAGCGTCGGCTGGACGGTCTGGCTGCGGCGGATGATAGTGCTGCCGATCGGCGAGCGCTGGGCCATGATCGCCGTGCTGACCGCGGTGACCAGCCCTCGGATCGTCTTCTACGCCCTGCTCGTCGGCTGCTCCCTGGCCGCCTGCTACACCACCGCCGGCCGTCTGCTGCGCTCGCTGACCCGCAAGGCGCGGCGCACCGACCGGGCCGCCCAGGCGCTCGCGGACCTCGCGGACTCCGGACCGCTCGCGCGGGCCGTCGCCGCCGTGGGCCCGCGACCGCGAGGCGGCTTCACCGCCCCGCTGGTGGCGCTCACCGGTGCTGCGGCGATCATCGCGGCGGCCCTCCTCCTGCCGTACGGCAGCTGGCTGACCGTGGCCGCGGCCGGGCTCTACGCGGTCCTCTCGGGGATCGCGGTGGCGCGACCGCTCAAGGGCGCGCTCGACTGGCTCGTACCCCCGGTTTTCAGGGCCGCGGAGTACTGCACGGTGCTCGTGCTTGCGGCCCGCAGTGACGTGCCGCATGCCGTTCCCGCGGCCTTCGGACTGGTCTCGGCCGTCGCCTACCATCACTACGACACGGTGTACCGCATTCGCGGCGGCACCGGCGCGCCGCCCCAGTGGCTGGTGCGGACGATCGGTGGACACGAGGGCCGGACCGTTGTGGTGGCCGTGTTCGCCGCCGTACTGACTCAGCACACAGGTTTCACCACGGCTCTCACCGCGCTCGCGGTGGCCGTGGCTCTGGTGGTGCTCGTGGAGTCCATCCGTTTCTGGGTGTCCTCCTCGGCCCCCGCCGTACACGACGAAGGAGAACTCGCATGATCGGCCTCGTACTGGCAGCTGGTGCAGGACGACGTCTGCGCCCGTACACGGACACGCTTCCCAAGGCGCTCGTCCCTGTCGACGGTGACACGACGGTCCTCGACCTCACGCTCGCCAACTTCGCCGAGGTCGGACTCACCGAGGTCGCGATCGTGGTCGGCTACCGCAAGGAAGCCGTCTACGCCCGCAAGGCGGAGCTCGAGGCGAAGTACGGCGTGACGCTCACCCTGATCGACAACGACAAGGCCGAGGAGTGGAACAACGCCTACTCCCTGTGGTGCGCGCGTGAGGTCCTGAAGCAGGGCGTCATCCTCGCCAACGGCGACACCGTGCACCCGGTCTCCGTCGAGAAGACCCTCCTGGACGCCCGTGGCAAGGGCCAGAAGATCATCCTCGCCCTCGACACGGTGAAGAGCCTCGCCGACGAGGAGATGAAGGTCATCACCGAGGGCGACAAGGGCGTCCGCCGCATCACCAAGCTGATGGACCCGGCCACCGCGACCGGCGAGTACATCGGCGTCACGCTCATCGAGCCCGAGGCCGCCGAAGAGCTCGCCGACGCGCTGAAGACGACCTTCGAGCGCGACCCGGACCTCTACTACGAGGACGGCTACCAGGAGCTCGTCAACCGTGGCTTCATCGTCGACGTGGCCCCCATCGGCGAAGTGACGTGGGTCGAGATCGACAACCACGAGGACCTCGCGAAGGGCCGGGAGATCGCGTGCCAGTACTGACCCGGCTCATTCCGTCCCCGGTCGTCGTCGACATCAGCCGGGGGGCGATAGGAGACCTCGCCGGTCTCCTCGCCGACCAGCGGATCTCCTCCTCCGGCAAGCTTGCCTTCGCCGTCAGCGACGGCTCGGGACAGAAGCTCCGGGAGAAGCTGTCGCCCCTTCTTCCGGGCGCCGACTGGTACTCGGTGTCGGACGGCACCATCGACTCCGCCGTGAAGCTCGCCGACGGCATCAAGGGCAAGCGGTACGACGCCGTGGTCGGCCTCGGCGGCGGCAAGATCCTCGACGTGACGAAGTACGCCGCGGCCCGGGTCGGTCTGCCGATGGTGGCGGTCGCGACGAACCTCTCGCACGACGGCATCTGCTCCCCGGTGTCCACCCTGGACAACGACAACGGACGCGGCTCCTACGGAGTCCCCACCCCCATCGCCATGGTCATCGACCTCGATGTGATCCGTGCCGCGCCCGCCCGCTTCGTCCGGTCCGGCGTCGGCGACGCGATCTCCAACATCTCCGCGATCGCCGACTGGGAGCTCTCGCGCAAAGTCACCGGCGAAGCGGTCGACGGACTGGCCGCCGCCATGGCCCGTACCGCGGGCGAGGCCGTGCTCCGCCACCCCGGCGGCGTCGGTGACGACGAGTTCCTCACGGTCCTCGCCGAAGGGCTCGTCCTCTCCGGCATCGCGATGTCGATCAGCGGTGACACCCGCCCCTCGTCCGGCGCCTGCCACGAGATCAGCCACGCCTTCGACCTGCTTTTCCCGAAGCGCGCGGCGAGCCACGGCGAGCAGGTCGGCCTCGGCGCCGCCTTCGCGATGCATCTGCGCGGAGCGGTCGAGGAGTCCGGTCTCTTCGCCGAAGTGCTGCGCAGGCACGGGCTGCCCGTATTGCCGCACGAGATCGGCTTCAGCGCCGATGAGTTCGTGCAGGCCGTCGAGTACGCCCCGCAGACGCGGCCGGGCCGCTTCACGATCCTGGAGCACCTCAATCTCTCCTCCGACCAGATCAAGGACGCATACGCCGACTATGCACAAGCCATCGGTAGCTGAGCTCCGACCGGTCGTCCACCCCCCGGGTGTGAAGGACCGTCGCAGCGGCGAGCACTGGGCCGGCCGGCTCTACATGCGCGAGGTCTCCCTGCGCATCGACCGGCATCTGGTGAACACCAGGGTCACGCCCAACCAGCTGACCTACGTGATGACCGTCGCGGGCGCCCTCGCCGCTCCGGCGCTGCTCGTCCCGGGCATCACGGGCGCCCTGCTCGGCGTGCTGATGGTCCAGCTCTATCTGCTGCTCGACTGCGTCGACGGTGAGGTGGCCCGCTGGAAGAAGCAGTACTCGCTCGCCGGGGTCTACCTGGACCGGGTCGCCGCCTATCTGTGCGACGCAGCGGTCCTGGTCGGCTTCGGCCTGCGCGCCGCCGACCTGTGGGGCGAGGGGCGGATCGACTGGCTGTGGGCCTTCCTCGGCACTCTGGCCGCGCTCGGCGCGATCCTGATCAAGGCCGAGACCGACCTCGTCGGTGTTGCCCGTCACCAGGGCGGGAAGCCGCCGGTGCAGGAGTCGGCGTCCGAGCCGCGTTCCTCCGGCATGGCGCTGGCCCGCAAGGCCGCCGCCGCGCTGAAGTTCCACCGGCTGGTTCTCGGGGTCGAGGCGTCGCTGCTGATCCTGGCCGCGGCGATCGCGGACAGCATCAGGGGCGACCTGTTCTTCTCACGGCTCGGCGTCGCCGTCCTGGCCGGGATCGCGCTCCTGCAGACACTGCTCCACCTCGTGTCCGTCCTCGCTTCCAGCAGGCTGAAGTGAGCACGGGAACACGCGGGGGCATGAAACTCGGCGCAGTCGTCATCACGATGGGGAACCGGCCCGCCGAGTTGCGTGCCCTCCTCGATTCGGTCGCCAAGCAGGACGGCGACCGGATCGAGGTGGTGGTCGTCGGCAACGGAGCCCCCGTGCCCGACGTGCCCGCAGGTGTACGGACGGTGGAACTGCCGGAGAATCTGGGTATCCCCGGTGGCCGTAATGTCGGCATCGAGGCGTTCGGCCCGTCCGGTGCCGATGTCGACGCCCTGCTCTTCCTGGACGACGACGGCCTCCTCCCGAACACCGACACCGCCGAGCTCTGCAGGCAGGCGTTCGCCGCGGACGACAAGCTGGGCATCGTCACGTTCCGGATCGCCGATCCGGACACCGGAGTCACCCAGCGCCGGCACGTTCCCCGGCTCCGCGCGTCCGATCCGATGCGCTCGTCCCGGGTGACGACCTTCCTCGGCGGCGCCAACGCCGTACGCACGCAGGTCCTCGCCGAGGTCGGCGGGCTGCCGGACGACTTCTTCTACGCGCACGAGGAAACCGATCTGGCCTGGCGGGCACTGAATGCCGGCTGGATGATCGACTACCGCGCGGACATGGTGCTCAACCACCCGACCACCGCTCCTTCGCGGCACGCCGTCTACCACCGTATGGTGGCCCGCAACAGGGTCTGGCTCGCACGTCGCAACCTCCCCGCGCCCCTGGTTCCCGTCTACGTCGGTGTCTGGCTGCTGCTGACCCTGGTCCGCAGGCCGTCCGGTCCCGCACTCAAGGCATGGTTCGGCGGTTTCCGGGAAGGCTGGGCAACGCCCTGCGGACCTCGACGTCCGATGAAGTGGCGTACGGTGTGGCGGCTGACCAGACTGGGCCGCCCTCCCGTGATCTGAGAAGCTCGCCTCTGAGAGCATGAGGCGTACTTTTTCTTTCCGGGACCTGTCCGCCTGAGCCGCGCCCGCGACTGGCTGCGCATCTTGAAGACGAGAGTTTCAACTTGTGAGTGACACAACCCATGACGGCTCGGTCGCGCTGAGCGCCCAGCCGTCCGCCGACGAGGGCCTCAGCGCGGCCCAGGTGGCCGATAAGTACGGCCTGACGGTGAGCGGCGCCCGGCCGGGGCTGACCCAGTACATCGGGCAGCTCTGGGGCCGGCGCCACTTCATCATGGCGTTCTCCCGGGCGAAGCTGACGGCCCAGTACAGCCAGGCCAAGCTCGGCCAGCTGTGGCAGGTGGCGACACCGCTGCTCAACGCCATGGTCTATTACTTGATCTTCGGGCTGATCCTGGGGACCAGGAAGGGGATGAGCCAGGAGGTCTTCATCCCGTTCCTGGTGACCGGCGTCTTCGTGTTCACCTTCACGCAGAGCTCGGTCATGGCGGGAGTCCGCTCCATCTCCGGCAACCTCGGGCTGGTCCGGGCGCTGCACTTCCCCCGCGCCTCCCTGCCCGTCTCCTTCTCGCTCCAGCAGCTCCAGCAGCTGATGTTCTCGATGATCGTTCTGGTGGCCGTGGCCGTGGGCTTCGGCAGTTATCCGACGCTCTCCTGGCTGCTGGTCCTGCCCGCGCTGGTGCTGCAGTTCTTCTTCAACACGGGTCTGGCGCTCGCCATGGCCAGACTGGGCAGCAAGACGCCCGACCTGGCCCAGCTGATGCCGTTCGTGATGCGGACGTGGATGTACGCGTCGGGTGTCATGTTCTCCATCCCGGTGATGCTCGCGGACAAGCCGCAGTGGATCGCCGACGTGCTCCAGTACAACCCGGCGGCCATTTATATGGACCTGGTGCGCTTCGCGCTCATCGACGGTTACGGCTCCGAGAACCTGCCGCAGCACGTCTGGGCCGTCGGCCTCGCCTGGGCGCTCCTCGTGGGCGTCGCGGGCTTCGTGTACTTCTGGAAGGCAGAGGAACGGTACGGCCGTGGCTGAGGACAAGATCCAGGGGAAGATCCCTACCGTCATCGCCGACGACGTGCACATCGTGTACCGCGTCAACGGTGCGGCCGGGGGCAAGGGCAGCGCCACCGCCGCGCTGAGCCGGATAGTGCGCCGCGGCAAGGGCGAGTCGCGTGGCGTCCGCAAGGTCCACGCCGTACGCGGTGTCACCTTCACCGCGTACCGCGGCGAGGCCATCGGCCTCATCGGAACCAACGGCTCGGGCAAGTCGACGCTGCTCCGGGCCATCGCCGGACTCCTTCCGACGGAGCACGGCAAGGTCTACACCGACGGTCAGCCCTCGCTGCTCGGCGTGAACGCGGCGCTGATGAGCGATCTGACCGGTGAGCGCAACGTCGTCCTCGGTGGCCTGGCCATGGGGATGAGCCGCGAGGAGATCCGCTCGCGCTACGACGAGATCGTCGAGTTCTCCGGGATCAACGAGAAGGGCGACTTCATCACGCTGCCGATGCGGACGTACTCCTCCGGTATGGCCGCCCGGCTGCGCTTCTCGATCGCCGCCGCCAAGAACCACGACGTCCTCATGATCGACGAGGCGCTGGCCACCGGTGACCGCAAGTTCCGCATCCGCTCCGAGGAGCGCATCCGTGAGCTCCGCAAGGAAGCGGGCACCGTCTTCCTCGTCAGTCACAACAACAAGTCGATCAGGGACACCTGCGACCGCGTGCTGTGGCTGGAGAAGGGCGAACTCCTGATGGACGGGCCCACCGAAGAGGTACTGAAGGCGTACGAGCGCGAGACCAGCAAGTAGTCGCCCGCCGTTCCTGTGGCCTCCGCCCGATCAGCTCGGGCGGAGGCCACAGCGGTGCAGGCGCCGGTGCACGGACCGCGGTACGGCCCGGAATCGGTCTCCTCCCGCCGGATGACGCCAATTCCCTTGGCGCCGGGGAAGGTTGGCTGAGATCGCTGCGTTGTTGTAACGCGCCGAATACCCCGCCGGGGGCGTGTGAGCTGTACAACGTAAGCTGTACCGGTGCTGATCGTGGCAAGTGGGGCGATACGGCCCAGGGCGAGCGGCCCTGCTGCTCCCCCGCACCGGGGAGAGTGAGCGGCGTGTCCGAAAAGGGATGTTTTGGGTCAGCAGTGTAGAACGGGAGATGTGACGGCAATGACGGAAAATCTCCAGCTCCGACGTGGTCTCGCCGTCCCCGCGCCGGGCGGTACGCAGTGACCCGTACCCATCAGGTACGCCCCGACGCGGCGGCGACCGGCACGCTCGACAAGGCCGCGGACGAGAACTTCCCCGTGGCCCCCTTCTTCCTGCCCCGGGCCTGGCGCGACGATCTGATGGCCGTCTACGGATTCGCCCGCCTCGTCGACGACATCGGTGACGGCGACCTCGCCCCCGGCGGCGCCGACGCCCGCCACCTGGGTCTGGAGCCGGCGCAGACCGACGACCGGCTCGTCATGCTCGACGCCTTCGAGGCCGACCTGCACCGCGTCTTCGCCACCACCGGTGACGGCCCCCACCACCCCCTGCTGCGCGCACTGCGCCCCACCGTGCGGCGCTGCGCGCTCACCCCCGAGCCCTTCCTCGGACTCGTCGAGGCCAACCGGCAGGACCAGAAGATCCGTCGCTACGGGACGTACGGGGAGCTCCTCGCCTACTGCGAGCTCTCCGCCAACCCCGTCGGCCGATTGGTCCTCCAGATCACCGGAACCGCCAGCCCCGAACGCATCCGCCGCTCCGACGCCGTCTGCACGGCCCTGCAGATCGTCGAGCACCTCCAGGACGTCACCGAGGACCTCGGCCGCGATCGGATCTATCTGCCGGCCGAGGACATGGCCCGCTTCCATGTCGGCGAATCCGACCTGGCCGCACCGTCCGGGGGCGCATCGGTGCGCAGCCTCATCGCGTACGAGGCCGAACGCGCTCGTGACCTGTTGAATGAAGGCACCCCACTCGTGGGTAGCGTCCACGGCAGACTCAAGCTGCTGCTCGCCGGATTCGTCGCCGGAGGGCGCGCCGCCCTCACCGCGATCGGGGCCGCCGGGTTCGACGTACTGCCCGGACCGCCCAAACCCACGACGCCCAGCTTGCTGCGCGAAGTGGGAGTTGTCTTGCGAAGAGCGCGTAGAGAGGGGTGAGCCGGACCGTGGAGGGACAGACGACGTACATGTCGGCACCGGTACAGGCCGCATACAGTTACTGCGAGGCCGTCACCGGACAGCAGGCCCGTAACTTCGCGTACGGCATCAGGCTGCTGCCGTACGAGAAGCGTCAGGCCATGTCGGCGCTGTACGCCTTCTCCCGTCGGGTCGACGACATCGGCGACGGTGAGCTGGCCCCGGAGATCAAGCGGACCCGGCTGGAAAGCACCCGGGAGCTGCTCGACCGGATCAGGGACGGCGCCGTCGACGAGGACGACACCGACCCGGTCGCCGTCGCACTCGCCGACGCCGCCCGGCGCTTCCCCCTGCCGCTCGGCGGGCTCGACGAGCTCATCGACGGCGTGCTGATGGACGTGCGCGGCGCGACGTACGAGACCTGGGACGACCTCACGACGTACTGCCGGTGCGTCGCGGGTGCCATCGGGCGACTCAGCCTGGGCGTTTTCGGTACGGAACCGGGCACACCCGGCGCCGACCGTGCTGCCGAGTACGCCGACACCCTCGGCCTCGCACTCCAGCTCACCAACATCCTGCGCGACGTCCGCGAGGACGCCGCCAACGGCCGTACGTATCTGCCCGCCGAGGACCTGGCCAAATTCGGCTGCTCCGCCGGATTCCACCGGGCCACCCCGCCCCCCGGCTCCGACTTCGCGGGCCTGGTGCACTTCGAAGTCCGGCGCGCCCGGGCCCTGTTCGCCGAGGGCTACCGGCTGCTGCCGATGCTCGACCGTCGCAGCGGCGCGTGCGTGGCCGCGATGGCCGGGATCTACCGCCGCCTCCTCGACCGGATCGAGCGCGACCCGGAGGCCGTGCTGCGCGGCCGGGTCTCGCTGCCGGGACACGAGAAGGCGTACGTGGCGGTGCGCGGCCTGTCCGGTCTCGACGCGCGCCACGTCTCGCGCCTCACGACGAGGGGACGTGCCTGATGCCTTCCACCGGCCGCACCCCCTGGTGCAACGGCGACCCGGAACCGCGGGCAACCCTCCAGTGGCCTGACGCGTCCCTGACTGCGACGATCTGGGTGGCGGAGAACCGGCGAAAGGGGGACGCATGAGCGACGAGAGCCTGCGCTCCTCCCGCGCGGTGGTCGTCGGCGGTGGCCTCGCCGGAATCACGACGGCCCTGCGTCTCGCGGACGCCGGCGTCGACGTGACCCTGCTCGAAGGACGGCCCCGGCTCGGCGGACTCGCCTTCTCCTTCCTCCGCGGAGAGCTCAGCGTCGACAACGGCCAGCACGTCTACCTGCGCTGCTGCACCGGCTACCGATGGTTCCTCGACCGGATCGACGGTGCCCGGCTCGCTCCGCTGCAGGACCGCCTCGACGTACCCGTGCTCGACGTCGGACGCGCCGCGGGACCGCGCCTCGGCAGGCTGCGCCGCACCGGTCTCCCCGTACCCCTGCACCTGGCGGCGGGGCTCGCCGCCTACCCGCACCTCTCACTGGCCGAGAAGGCGAGCGTCGGGCGGGCCGCACTCGCGCTCGGCCGTCTCGACCCGGCCGACCCGGCACTCGACGGCATCGACTTCGGGACCTGGCTCGGCCGGCACGGGCAGTCGCCCCGCACCATCGAGGCCCTGTGGGACCTCGTCGGCGTGGCCACGCTCAACGCCACCGCCGGGAACGCCTCCATGGCGCTCGCCGCCATGGTCTTCAAGACGGGGCTGCTCTCCGAGCCCGGCGCGGCCGACATCGGCTGGGCGGCCGTACCGCTCGGCGAGCTCCACGACACCCTCGCCCGCAAGGCGCTCGACTCCGCCGGCGTACGGACGGAGCTGCGTACCCGGGTCAATTCCCTGACCCGCACCGAGGACGGCCGCTGGGCCGTCGAGACGGACAGCGAGCGGATCGAGGCGGAGACCGTCGTCCTCGCCGTCCCCCAGGGCGAGACCCACGACCTGCTGCCCGAGGGCGCGCTGCACGACCCGGACCGGCTGCTCGACATCGGCACCGCGCCCATTCTCAACGTGCACGTCGTCTACGACCGCAAGGTGCTGCGCAGGCCGTTCTTCGCCGCACTCGGCTCGCCGGTCCAATGGGTCTTCGACCGCACCGAATCCTCCGGACTCCAGGGAGCCGGGCAGTACCTCGCGGTGTCCCAGTCGGCGGCCCAGGACGAGATCGACCTGCCCGTCGCCGAACTGCGCAGGCGCTATCTGCCCGAGCTGGAGCGGCTTCTTCCGGCCGCCCGCGGGGCAGGTATCCGCGACTTCTTCGTCACCCGGGAGCGCACCGCGACGTTCGCCCCCACACCCGGCGTCGGCCGGCTCCGGCCGGGCACCCGTACCCGCGCCCCCGGCCTCCACCTGGCCGGCGCATGGACCGCAACCGGCTGGCCCGCGACGATGGAGGGCGCGGTGCGCAGCGGTTTCAGCGCCGCGGACGCCGCCCTCGGCGCGCTCGGCCGCCCCCATGAACATCCGCTGCAGGAGGCGGCATGAGCAGTACCACCGGAACAAGAGGAGAGTCAGTGACCCCGGCGAATCCGGCTATCGACACCGTGGCAGACACCGCGGACGTCACCGCGCTTCTGGAGCGCGGACGGGCCATGTCAGCGCCGGTGCTGCGGGCTGCCGTGGACCGGCTCGCGCCGCCCATGGACACCGTCGCCGCCTACCACTTCGGCTGGATCGACGCCCAGGGCCGCCCCGCCGACGGTGACGGCGGCAAGGCGGTGCGCCCCGCGCTCGCCCTGCTGTCCGCCGAGGTGGCGGGTGCCCCGGCCGAGACCGGTCTGCCCGGCGCCGTGGCCGTCGAACTCGTGCACAACTTCTCGCTGCTGCACGACGACCTGATGGACGGCGACGAGCAGCGCCGCCACCGGGACACCGTATGGAAGGTGCACGGCCCGGCGCAGGCGATCCTCGTCGGCGACGCGCTGTTCGCGCTCGCCAACGAGATCCTGCTGGAGCTCGGCACCGTCGAGGCGGGCCGGGCGGCCCGCCGGCTGACCACCGCCACCCGCAAGCTCATCGACGGCCAGGCCCAGGACATCTCCTACGAGCACCGCGAGCGGGTCACCGTCGAGGAGTGCCTGGAGATGGAGGGCAACAAGACGGGCGCCCTGCTCGCCTGCGCCGTCTCCATCGGTGCCGTCCTCGGCGGGGCCGACGACCGCACCGCCGACACGCTCGAGGCGTACGGCTACCACCTCGGCCTGGCCTTCCAGGCCGTCGACGACCTGCTCGGCATCTGGGGTGACCCGGAGGCCACCGGCAAGCAGACCTGGAGCGATCTGCGCCAGCGCAAGAAGTCCCTGCCGGTCGTCGCCGCGCTCGCCGCGGGCGGACCGGCGTCGGAGCGCCTCGGCGAGCTGCTCGCCGCCGACGCGAAGAGCACCGACTTCGACAGCTTCTCCGAAGAGGAGTTCGCCGCTCGCGCGGCACTCATCGAGGAGGCGGGCGGCCGCGAGTGGACCGCCCAGGAAGCCCGTCGCCAGCACGCGGTCGCCATCGAGGCGCTGCACGGTGTCGACATGCCGGAACAGGTGCGGGCGCAGCTCACGGCGCTCGCCGACTTCGTCGTCGTACGAAAGAGATGATGACCATCCGCTCCATATGACTCGCAGTCGCCGGCCGGCGCCCGTACCGGGTGCCGGCCGACGGAGCCCCCAGCACAGCAGAGGACCAACTGCACGAAGGGGAAGCCATGACAGCGACGACCGACGGAAGCACCGGAGCCGCGAACCTCCGCGCAGCCTCGGCCAGCGAACCGACCGAAACAACCATCGCCGCGGACGACGTTCTCGCCGCCGCGCGGCGGGCCGCGGAACGCTCGGTGGAGCATCTCCTCGGCAGGCAGGACGAGCAGGGCTGGTGGAAGGGCGACCTCGCCACCAACGTCACCATGGACGCCGAGGACCTGCTGCTGCGGCAGTTCCTCGGGATTCAGGATCCCGCCACGGTCGAGGCCACCGCCCGCTTCATCCGGGGCGAGCAGCTCGGCGACGGCACCTGGGCGACCTTCTACGAAGGGCCAGGTGACCTCTCCGCCACCATCGAGGCGTACGTGGCACTGCGGCTGGCCGGAGACCGGCCGGAGGACCCGCACATGGTCCGGGCGGCCGGCTGGGTCCGGGAACAGGGCGGTATCGCAGGCGCCCGCGTCTTCACCCGCATCTGGCTCGCCCTCTTCGGCTGGTGGAAGTGGGACGATCTGCCGGAGCTGCCACCCGAGTTGATGTTCTTCCCCAAGTGGGTTCCGCTCAATATCTACGACTTCGGCTGCTGGGCACGGCAGACCATCGTGCCGCTCACCATCGTCTCGGCCAAGCGCCCGGTCCGGCCCGCGCCGTTCGCCCTGGACGAGCTGCACACCGATCCGGACTGCCCGAACCCGCCCAAGCCCGTGGCCCCGACGGTGAGTTGGGACGGTATCTTCCAGCGGCTCGACAGGGCGATGCACCTCTACCACAAGGTCGCACCGCGCCGACTGCGGCGCCTCGCCATGAACGCGGCGGCCCGGTGGATCATCGAGCGCCAGGAGAACGACGGCTGCTGGGGCGGAATCCAGCCACCCGCGGTGTACTCCGTGATCGCCCTGCATCTGCTCGGCTACGACCTCGACCACCCGGTCATGCGGGCCGGACTCGCCTCGCTCGACCGGTTCGCCGTCTGGCGCGAGGACGGCGCCCGCATGATCGAGGCGTGTCAGTCCCCGGTCTGGGACACCTGTCTCGCGACCATCGCACTCGCCGACGCCGGTGTCCGCCCCGACCACCCCGCCCTGGTGAAGGCCGCCGACTGGATGCTCGGCGAGGAGATCGTCCGGCCCGGCGACTGGTCCGTACGCAAGCCCGAACTTGCCCCGGGTGGCTGGGCGTTCGAGTTCCACAACGACAACTACCCCGATATCGACGACACCGCCGAGGTCGTCCTCGCGCTGCGCCGGGTCCGCCACCCCGACCCCGCCGGTATCGAAGCCGCCATCGAGCGGGGCGTGCGCTGGAATCTGGGCATGCAGTCGCGCAACGGGGCCTGGGGGGCTTTCGACGCGGACAACACCAGCCCGTTCCCCAATCGGCTGCCGTTCTGCGACTTCGGCGAGGTCATCGATCCGCCGTCCGCCGACGTCACCGGCCACGTCGTGGAGATGCTGGCCATCGAAGGCAGGTCCCACCACCCCAGTACCCGGCGGGGAGTCGAGTGGCTGCTCGCCGAACAGGAGGCGAGCGGAGCCTGGTTCGGACGCTGGGGCGTCAACTACATTTACGGAACAGGGTCCGTGGTGCCCGCGCTGATCGCCGCCGGGATCCCCGCCCAGCACCCCTCGGTCCGCCGCGCAGTGAGCTGGCTGGAGTCCGTCCAGAACGACGACGGCGGCTGGGGCGAGGACCTGCGCTCCTACCAGGAGGAGAAGTGGATCGGGCACGGCTCCTCGACCGCGTCCCAGACGGCCTGGGCGCTCCTCGCGCTCCTGGCCGCCGGGGAGCGTGACGGCAGGGCCGTGGAGCGGGGCGTGACCTGGCTGGCCGAGGCCCAGCAGCCGGACGGCTCCTGGGACGAGCCGTACTTCACCGGGACCGGATTCCCCTGGGACTTCTCCATCAACTACCACCTCTACCGGCAGGTCTTCCCGCTCACCGCGCTCGGCAGGTATGTGTACGGCGACCCGTTCGCCGACCGCGCCCCCGTCCGTAAGGGGGCCTGATGGGCCATACGCAGGGGCCACCCGGCCCTGTGAACCCGCTCCTGATCGCCTGCGCGCTCTCCATCGAGCACCTCGCACTGCGCAGCGGCAGGGCCGGCGGGGCCTCCGGCCCGGTGACCGTCATCAGGACCGGGATGGGCCGGAAGGCGGCCGAGGCGGCCGTCGGGCGCGCACTGGGCCTGGAGCGCGGCGCCGGGGCCGCGGTCATCGCCTCCGGCTTCTGCGCGGGCCTGGCCCCCGGTATGCACCCCGGTGACCTGGTGGTGGCCGAGGAGACCCGGGACGCCGGTGGCAGGTCGGTCTGCACCGGTACGGAGGTCCTCGTCGACGCCCTGGCCAGGACAGTGCCCGGCCGCACCGTCCACACCGGTCCGCTCACCGGGTCCGACCATGTCGTACGTGGCCCCGAGCGGGCCGAGCTGAGGGCCACCGGAGCCATCGCGGTGGACATGGAGTCCGCCGCCACGCTGCGCACCGCCCTGCGCGCGGGGCCACGCCCGGTTGCGGCCGTACGGGTGGTCGTGGACGCTCCAGAGTACGAGCTCGTCCGCATCGGCACGGTTCGCGGTGGAATATCGGCCTTCCGCGTTCTTCGTGCTGTCCTACCGGCTTTCTATGAATGGCACCGATCTTTGCTGCTCCCCAGGAGGTGAGCCCAGATGGCCATGCCGCTCCGTCAGTCCATCAAGGTTGCGACGTATCTCATCGAACAAAAGCTCCGCAAGCGGGAGAAGTTTCCGCTGATTGTTGAGCTGGAGCCCCTGTTCGCCTGCAATCTGGCGTGCGAGGGCTGCGGGAAGATCCAGCATCCGGCAGGCGTGCTCAAGCAGCGCATGCCGGTGGCCCAGGCCGTCGGCGCGGTGCTCGAATCAGGTGCCCCGATGGTGTCCATCGCCGGTGGCGAGCCGCTGATGCACCCTCAGATCGACGAGATCGTGCGGCAGTTGGTGGCGAAGAAGAAATACGTCTTCCTCTGCACCAACGCGATGCTGATGCGCAAGAAGCTCGACAAGTTCACCCCCTCGCCCTACTTCGCCTTTGCCGTGCACATCGACGGGCTGCGCGAGCGGCACGACGAATCCGTTGCCAAGGAAGGCGTCTTCGACGAGGCGGTGGCGGCGATGAAGGAAGCCAAGAGTCGCGGCTTCCGGGTCACCACCAACTCGACCTTCTTCAACACCGACACCCCTCAGACCATCATCGAGGTCCTCAACTACCTCAATGACGACCTCAAGGTCGACGAGATGATGATCTCGCCCGCCTACGCCTACGAGAAGGCCCCCGACCAGGAGCACTTCCTCGGGGTGGAACAGACCCGGGAGCTGTTCAAGAAGGCTTTCGCGGGCGGCAACCGGGCCCGCTGGCGCCTCAACCACTCGCCGCTCTTCCTGGACTTCCTGGAAGGCAAGGCCGACTTCCCGTGCACGGCGTGGGCGATCCCCAACTACTCGCTCTTCGGCTGGCAGCGGCCCTGCTATCTGATGAGCGACGGGTACGTACCGACGTACCGCGAGCTCGTCGACGAGACCGACTGGGACAAGTACGGACGGGGCAAGGACCCGCGCTGTGCCAACTGCATGGCGCACTGCGGATACGAGCCGACCGCCGTCCTGGCCACCATGGGGTCGCTGAAGGAGTCCCTGCGCGCCGCACGGGAGACCATCGGGGGGAACAGGTGACGTCATGACCGCTGGAGAACCAGTCGCACTGGGTCTCCCCGGGTTGCCGGCCCGGCCGCTCGCGATGCGCCGCCACTCGCGGCGCATCCAGGTCGGGTCGGTGGCGGTCGGCGGAGACGCACCTGTGTCGGTGCAGTCGATGACGACGACGCGTACGTCGGACATCGGGGCGACGTTGCA
>NZ_JBHUUV010000029.1:0-103521 GCF_042670885.1 Streptomyces sp. NPDC057136 | reverse complement strand
TCAATCCCCGCACGCTCCAACACCTCCCACGACGCCTCCAACAACAAACGATGCTGAGGATCGATCGCCACCGCCTCACGCGGCGAAATCCCGAAGAACGTCGGGTCGAAGTCGGCGGCGTTGTGCAGGAAGCCGCCCGAGCGGCAGTAGGTCTTGCCGGGCTTGTCGGGGTCGGGGTCGTAGAGACCGTCGATGTCCCAGTCCCGGTTCACGGGGAAGTCCGTGATCGCGTCCCCGCCCGCGGACAGCAGGTCCCACAGCTCCTCCGGCGACGACACCCCGCCCGGGAACCGACAGCTCATCCCCACAATCGCGATCGGATCGTCGTCGACGGCCGGTGCCGGTGCCACGGCTGCCGCCAGGACTCGGTCTTCGCCGAGGATCTCGGTACGCAGGTGGTCGGCCAGGGCCGAGGGCGTCGGGTAGTCGAACACCAGGGTCGCGGGCAGCCGCAGCCCGGCAGCCACTCCCAGCCGGTTGCGCAGTTCCAGTGCGGTCAGCGAGTCGAAGCCCAGCTCCTGGAACGGCCGGCCCGGCGCGACGTCGCCCGGTCCGGCGTAACCCAGCACTGCCGCCACCTGGGTACGCACCAGGTCCAGCAGCAGCGCCTCGCGCTCGGCGTCCGACAGCCGCAGCAGGCGCTGGTGCAGCGCGCCGCCGTTCTCCGGACCGGTGTTCGCCGCGCGCCGGACCGAGGTGCGCAGCAGGCCCCGGAGCTTGTCCGGCACGCCCGCCGGGGCGGCGGCCAGCGCGGCGCGGTTGAGGCGCAGAGGCACCAGCAGCGCGGCACCCGCGTCGTCGGCACCGGTCCCCGCGCCGCCGACGGCCGCGTCGAACAGGGCCAGCCCGTCCTCGTCGGACAGCGGCACATACCCCTCGCGGGTCATCCGCTTGGCGTCGGCCGCGGACAGCTCACCGAGCATGCCACCGGTCCGCGCCCAGGCACCCCAGGCCAGGGAGACGGCGGGCAGCCCGGCCGCGCGCCGGTGCTGGGCGAGCGCGTCCAGGAAGGTGTTCGCACCCGCGTAGTTGGCCTGACCGGCGCTGCCCAGCACGCCGGCCGCGGAGGAGAACAGCACAAAGGCCGTGAGGTTCAGGTCCCGGGTCAGCTCGTGCAGATGCCACGCGGCATCCACCTTCGGCCGGAACACCACGTCCAGCCGCTCCGGGGTCAGCGCACCGACGACACCGTCGTCCAGCACACCGGCGGTATGCACCACACCCGTGACCGGATGCTCGGCCAACAACAAGGCCAACGCATCCCGGTCCGCCACATCACAGGCCGCCACCGTCACCTCGGCACCCAGCCCCGCCAGTTCGGCCCGCAACTCGACCGCACCAGGGGCATCCACGCCCCGGCGACTGGTCAGCAACAAACGCCGCACACCATGCTCAGCCACCAGATGACGAGCCACCAGCGCACCCAGACCACCGGTGCCGCCCGTCACCAGGACCGTGCCGTCCGCAGCACGCCAGTCGACGGGCCGGTCGGGCACCGTCAGCAGCGTCTTCGACAGGCGCGGCGCCAGCGCTGCCCCGTGCCGGAGCGCCAACTCCAGTTCGCCGGAGGCCAGCGCGCGCGGCAGGGCCGCCCGGGACTCCGGGTCGGTGTCCACGTCGGCCAGGACGATACGGCCGGGGTTCTCCGCCTGCGCCGAACGCACCATGCCCCACACCGCGGCGTGCTCCAGATCCATGCTGCCGTGCTCGGCAGGTCCGGCGGCCACGGCACCCTCGGTGAGGACCACCAGGGTCGACGTGGCGGACCGGTCGTCGGCCAGCCAGCTCTGCACCGAGGACAGCAGCTTGTGTGCGGCGGCGTGCGCGGCCGCAACCACGTCACCGCCGTCGCCCTCGCCGGACGGCATGAAGGACAGCAGCTCGAAGTCCGGGACGCCGGCCGCCGCGTCGGGCAGCGCCACGGGCACCCAGTCGAGCGAGTACAACGCATCCCCGGCCTGCGAGCGGGACCGGCGCAGCTGCTCGCCGTCGACCGGCCGCAGCACGAGGGAGGCGACGGAGGCGACCGGGGCGCCGGTGGCGTCCGCGAGCGAGAGCGAAGCTCCGTTGTCCGTCGGTGAAACCGTCACCCGGAGTGCCGCGGCTCCTGTCGCGTGCAGCGAGACCCCGCTCCAGGCGAACGGCAGCTCGGCCTGTTCGGTGTCCGCACCGCCGGCCAGCCCGATGGCGTGCAGGGCGGAGTCCAGCAGCGCCGGATGCAGCCCGAACGCCTCGCTGTCCGCATCCTCGGGCAGAGCGACCTCGGCGAAAACCTCATCACCCCTGCGCCAGGCAGCCGTCAGCCCCTGGAACACCGGCCCATACGCCAGCCCCACCGCAGCAAACCCCTCGTACAGACCGTCCACCGGCACCGGCTGCGCACCCGCCGGCGGCCACTCCACCGGCCCGGATCCCGGCGCCGGGGCGCCTACGGCCAGCACACCGGAGGCGTGCCGCGTCCACGCCTCGTCCCCGAACCGCGCGTGCACGCTCAGCGCGCGCCGGCCGGTCTCGTCCGATTCGGCGACCAGGACCCGCAGCTCAACCGCGCCCTGCTCCGGCAGGACCAGCGGCGCCTCCAACGTCAACTCGTCGAGCAGATCACAACCAACCTCGTCACCCGCCCGGATCACCAGCTCCACGAACGCGGCGCCGGGCAGCAGGACGACACCCGCGACAACGTGATCAGCCAGCCAGGGGTGACTCTGCAACGACACCCGGCCGGTGAACAGATGCCCCTCCGGCACCGCGACCCCGGGATCCAGCAATGAACTCCCCGAGGCCGACGGGGCATCGAGCCAGTAGTGCTGGCGCTGGAAGGGGTACGTGGGCAGGTCGACGCGCTGAGCACCGGTCCCGGCGTAGAACGCCGGCCAGTCGACCGTGTTCCCGGTGATGTGGACCCGGCCCAGAGCGGAAACCACGGCCTCCGGCTCGGGACGGTTCTTGCGCAGCGCGGGGATGAAGGCAACCGTGTCCGGGTCGATGTCGGGCAGGCAGTCCTGCGCCATCGCTGTCAGCACACCACCCGGACCCAACTCCAGGAACGTACGAACCCCTTCAGCATGCAGGGCCTTGACCTCGTCCTCGAAACGGACCGCCTCACGGACATGACGCACCCAGTACTCCGGCAACGTCACCTCACCGGTCATCGCGATCTTCGGTGTCCGGAACGTGAGCGACTCCGCAATCTTCCGGAAGTCCGCCAGCATCCCGTCCATCCGGGAGGAGTGGAACGCGTGCGAGACCGTCAGCCGCTTCGACTTCTCAAACTGCCCGGCCACCGCCAGAACGGCAACCTCATCACCGGAAATCACCACAGCCCCAGGGCCGTTGACCGCCGCGATGTCCACACCATCAGTCAGAAGCGGCCTGACCTCGTCCTCGGCCGCCCGGAGCGACACCATCGCCCCACCCGCCGGCAGCGCCTGCATCAGACGACCACGAGCGGCGACCAGCCTGCCCGCATCCTCCAGCGACAACACACCCGCCACATGCGCGGCAGCCAGCTCACCGATGGAGTGCCCACCGACAAAGTCCGGTCGCACACCCCACGACTCCACCAACCGGAACAACGCGACCTCGACCGCAAACAGCGCGGCCTGCGTGAACTGCGTCTGATCCAACCGCCCGGCCTCATCCAGCACCGCCGGATCCAGCCCCAGCGCCCCACACGCCTCATCAAACGCCGCCGCGAACACCGGGAAGGTGGCGTGCAGCTCACGGCCCATACCAACCCGCTGCGCACCCTGACCCGTAAACAACACCGCCAACTTGCCACCCAGCACCCGGCCCGACACCGTCTCCGACCCGACCACCACAGCCCGGTGCTCGAAAGCAGAACGGCTCGTCACCAGCGAGAACCCGACATCCACCGGATTCAGGTCCGCCCCGGCCTCACGCAGCTGCTCGATCGACTCGGCCAGCGCCTCCGGCGTCTTGCCCGACACCACCCACGGCACCACCGGCAGCTCGACATCACCCGCGGCAGGAGCCTCGGCCTCCGGCGCCTGCTCCAGAATCACATGCGCATTCGTGCCACTGATCCCGAACGACGACACACCCGCACGACGCGGACGATCCGCCTCCGTCGGCCACTCCCTGGCCTCCGTCAGCAACTCCACCGCACCCTCGGCCCAGTCCACCTGCGGCGACGGCTCATCCACATGCAGGGTCTTGGGCAGCACACCGTGCTGCATCGCCATGACCATCTTGATCACACCAGCGACACCCGCCGCGGCCTGCGTATGCCCCAGATTCGACTTCAACGACCCCAGCCACAACGGCTCGCCCCCCTCGCCCCGGCCCTGCCCATACGTCGCCAGCAGCGCCTGCGCCTCGATCGGGTCACCCAGCCGGGTACCGGTCCCGTGCGCCTCGACCACGTCGACCTCGGTGGCCGAGAGCCGGGCGTTGACCAGAGCCTGGCGGATCACGCGTTGCTGCGAGGGGCCGTTCGGCGCGGTGAGCGCGCTGCTGGCGCCGTCCTGGTTGATGGCCGAGCCGCGCACCACCGCCAGCACCGGGTGGCCGTTGCGCCGGGCGTCCGACAGGCGTTCCACCAGCAGCATGCCGGCGCCCTCGCCCCAGCCCGTGCCGTCCGCCGCGGCCGCGAACGCCTTGCAGCGGCCGTCCGGTGACAGGCCGCGCTGCCGGCTGAACTCCACAAAGGTGTCGGGGGTGGACATCACGGTGACGCCGCCGACGAGCGCCATCTCGCACTCGCCCTGGCGCAGCGCCTGGATCGCCCAGTGCAGGGCGACCAGCGACGACGAACACGCCGTGTCCACCGTCACCGCCGGACCCTCAAGACCCAGGGTGTAGGCGACCCGGCCGGACGCGATACTGCCCGCGCTGCCGTTGCCGAGATAACCGTCGGCGTCGGCCGGCACGGTGTGGAGACGGGCGGCGTAGTCGTGGTACATCACACCTGCAAATACGCCGGTGCGGCTGCCGCGCATCGACACCGGGTCGATCCCCGCGCGCTCGAAGGCCTCCCACGAGGTCTCCAGCAACAGTCGCTGCTGCGGGTCCATCGCCAGCGCCTCACGCGGCGAGATCCCGAAGAAGTCCGCGTCGAACTCCGCCGCGTCGTGCAGGAAGCCGCCCTCGACCGAATAGGTCGTCCCGGGCTTGTCAGGGTCCGGGTCATAGAGCCCATCGACATCCCAGCCGCGATTCACGGGGAACCCGGAGGTAGCGTCACCGCCTGCCGCGAGGAGCTGCCACAGCTCTTCGGGGGAGGTGGCGCCGCCGGGGAAGCGGCAGGCCATGCCGACGATCGCGATCGGCTCGCGGTGCTGGTCCTCGACCTCACGGAGTCGCTTGCGCGCCTCCCGCAGGTCAGTTGTCGCCCGCTTCAGGTAGTCGAGGAGTTTCTTCTCGTTTGACCCGTCCGACACCTAAGCCCCCACCGCCGAGCATTCATATGAAGCTGCTGAAGCTAATTCAGAACGCGTTTAAAGAATCAGTCGCAACGGTAAATGGCGTTGTGTAGCGCACCAACCCCTAGTGCGCCCCTGGGTTCCCCCTAGTCAGGCACTTACCGGCTCCTGAGCGCGGGAATTCGCGGATGGCGGTCCAGGGGGGCGTAAATAGGGGGACATCAGGGGCGCACTAGGGGTGCCTGGCGCTCTTCCCCCCTCCATACCCTGGCTACTCAATTCTTACGCAGTGGTGCCCGATTTAGAAAAGGGGAGTTATGCAGGATCTCGATGGATGGAGAGTGCATAACAACGGCAGCTCCGGCGAAGTCGTGCTGGCCGCCGACTTCCCGATGTCCGGTCGGGGTGAGGCCGGGTTCTCCGACTTCGCCCCGCTGCTCGACCCCTCGCTGGCGGTCTGGGAGACCCTCCCGCCGGCTGACGGGAAGGGAAGGGTGTCCGGCCGGGAGTACGTGGAGCGCTGGCTCGATGGCGTTCGCGAAAGCAATCTTGAGGTCCGAGCCGTCCTGAGCTTCTGCGCAGGGGCGGCCTTCGTCGGTGCCCTGACCGACGGGATCGCCGAATGGCAGGGCCGGGCACCCGAGATCATCATGTTCGACCCCGAGGTGCCGACCGCTCTGACGCTGCACACGCAGTTCGTACGGGCCATCGACCGCTTCTCCGTCTTCTTCTCTCCGGAGGAGACGGCCCGGATGCACGCCGGTGCGCAGCGGGTGTACGCGGAGAACGGCCACGACATCGAGTTGCTGCTGGACGCCGTGAGCGGGCTCTACCGCAAGATCGGCGACGAGGGCTTCGCCAAGGCGGGGATCGATCCGAAGTACGGGGCGGGCCTGATCGAGGTATTCAATTCCTTCGCCCGGTACCTGGTTGCCGGGGCGCAGCTGGATCCGCGGCCGGGCTGGAAGCGGGCCACCGCGATCAGCTCGTCCACGACGACCAGCGGCCTGCATTTGGTGTCCGCGACCGAGCGGGGCGGCCTGGTCGGCAACGAGCTGCGGCTGGATGTCCACCACACCCAGCTGTTGAGCAGCGAAGAGTGCGCGCGGGCCGTGACCGAGCTGCTGGGCCGGGCCTCCGCATGACGACAGCCGCGAGCCGCAAAGAAGAAGCGCTGTGGCTGCTGGAGCGCTTCGTCCCCGGCGCCGGGGTCAACAATCTCTGTCTTGCCTTCGAGGTCGATGGCCGGCTGCTGCCCTCCGTCGTCCAGGACGCGCTGACCTTCCTGGTGCGTCGGCACGAGGTGCTGCGCACGGTGTTCACCGGCACGGACTCCGGGCTGTCCAGGCGGGTGCTGGACGCCGAGGGTGTGAAGGTCGTCCTCACCGAGTCGGAGCTGCCCGAGGACGGGCAGAGCGGTGACGGGCTCGACGCGGTGCTCACCGCGTATGTGGGCGCGCCGTTCGCGATGGACGGCGAGCCGCTGCTGCGTGCCCAGGTGTTCCACGGCGCCCGGGGCGATGTGTTCTGTGTCGCCCTGCATCACCTGGTGTTCGACACCATCTCGACGACCACGCTGTTCATGGAGTTCGCGGCGGCGTACGGTGCGTTCACTTCCGGGAACGAGCCGGAGGAGTCGCTGCGCGGGGTGGTCCCGGCCGCCTCGGATCCGGAGCCGACCGAGCGGAGCCTGAAGTTCTGGCGCAAGCAACTGCACGATTTCGGGACCGTGCAGCCGCAGTTGTGGCTGGGCTCGGAGGCCGGTGACCATCCGGACCTGGTCGGTGCCACGGTGGTACGTTCGCTCTCCGCCGAGGCCGTGGAGGTCGTACGGCGGCTGCAGAAGGATCTGCGGGCGCCGGAGGCGGTCGTGCTGCTCGCCGCCTACTATCTGCTGCTGGCGCGGCACGGCGCCGGTCCCGACCTGGTCGTCGGCTCCCCGGTGAACAGCCGCGGGCCCGCGGACGCCGCGGCCATCGGCTACCACGTGAACGTGGTCCCGCTGCGTTCCCGGGTCGATCCGGCCGAGGGCTTCGGCAAGCTGGTGCGGACCACCCGCAGTGTCTTCCTCAACTCGATCTCGCATGCCGATGTGCCGGTCGACTCGCTGCTGCTGGAGGTGGACCGTGCGGGCTCGTGGCGTAACACCCTCTTCCAGCACGTGTTCAACTACGTGCCCGGAGTGGAAGTGCCGGCGTTCGACTTCTCCGGGATGACGGCGCGCTTTCTGACGGTCGAGAACGGGTTCAGCAAGTTCGACCTGGAGTTCTTTATCCTGCCGTCCGAGGACGGGATCCGGATCCGGACCGCGTACCACACGGGGGCGTTCGACCGGGCCGAGGTGGAGCTGCTGATCGAGCGGTACGAGGCGCTGCTGCTCGCGGTCGCCGAGGACCTGGACCGGCCGGTCGGTGAGGTTGCGGTGTGGTCCGGGAGGGACCGCGCGGTGATCGCCGCATCGAACCGGTCCGGGCATCCGGACGCGGGCCGTGCGCCGGGTGTCCTGGCCGCGTTCGCCGACCGGGTGCGGACCGCGCCGGAGGCCGTCGCCGTGCAGGACGGCGCGCGCGCGGTGACGTACGCGCAGGTGTGGGACGCCGCCACGCGGACCGCGCGGCAGCTGACGGAGACCGGGATCGGCTCCGGCGATGTGGTGGCGGTGGCGGCTTCGCGGAGCGCGGAGCTGGCGGCGGCGGTGTTCGGCGTATGGCTGGCGGGCGCTGCCTATCTGCCGGTCGAGCCGGAGCATCCGGAGCGCCGGGTCGCGTACCAGCTCGAGGATTCGGGGGCGCGGGCGGTGCTGCACGCCCCCGGAGTGACCGTCCCGGCCCCTCCCGGGGTGACCGTCGCCGCGATGGCCGCCATCGAGGACGTGACGGGCGGCGAGGCCGCGGTGGGCGCCGAGGAGATCGGCGCGGACGATCTGGCGTATCTGATCTACACCTCGGGCTCCACCGGGCTGCCGAAGGGCACCCGGCTCACCCACGGCAACCTGGCCAACCTGATCGAGCACTTTCGTGACGAGCTGGCGGCCACGCCGGGCGAGAGCACGCTGTGGCTGACGACGTTCACGTTCGACATCTCGGCGCTGGAGCTGTTCCTGCCGCTGGTGTCGGGCGGGCGTCTGGTGGTGGCCCCTGACGAGGCGCGCACCGACGGCGTCGTCCTGGCGTCGCTGATGGAGCGGCACCGGATCCGCACCGTGCAGGCCACCCCGACCACCTGGCGGCTGGTGCTGGAGGCCGTCGGCGGGCAGCTCGCGGGCCGGAACGTGCTGTGCGGCGGCGAACCGCTGCCCGCCGCACTGGCGCGGGATCTGATCGCGACCGGCTGTGTCCTGCGGAACGTCTACGGGCCGACGGAGACCACGATCTGGTCGACTTCAGGACTCCTCGACGATCCCGCTCTGGAGCACGTCAGTGCCGGACGGCCGATTCGCGACACCCAGGTGTTCGTGGCCGACCCCGAGGGACGCGAACTGCCGCTGCTGGTGCCCGGGGAGCTGTGCATCGCCGGCGGCGGGGTGGCCGCGGGCTATCACGGCCGGCCGGAGCTGACGGCGGAGCGCTTCAGCGAGCACGCCGAGCTCGGTCGCTTTTACCACACAGGGGATCGGGCGCGCTGGCTGGCGAACGGCACCTTGGAGGTGCTGGGGCGGTCGGACCGTCAGATCAAGCTGCGCGGGGTACGGATCGAACTCGGCGAACTGGAGGCGGTGCTCGCCGGCCATCCCGATGTCCGGGCCTGTGCCGTGGTCCTGGTCGGGGACACCGGCGCCGACGCGGTGCTCGTCGCCTTCGTCGAGTCGGCGGCAGGCAAGGCGGTGACCGAGGCGCTGTGGGAGTACGCGTCCGAGCGGCTCCCGCGGTCTTCGGTGCCGCAGGAATTCGTCGTGCTGGATGCGCTTCCGACCAACACCAGTCAGAAGGTGGACTACCCGGAGTTGACCCGTATCGCGGCACGGCGTCGTGCCGATGTTCCCGGCCCCGGAACGAATGCTGCGGCGGATCACGAGGACGCGCTCGTCGCCGAGCTGATCACGCTCTGGCAGAAGGTGCTCGGCCGGGGCGACATCACCGGCGAGAGCAACTTCTTTACCCACGGCGGGCATTCACTGCTCGGGGTGCTGCTGGTGCAGCGTATCGAGGAGATGACCGGAGCGCATATCCGGCTACCCGACATCTTCTCGCACTCGACGCCGTCGGCCGTGGCGTCGTTCATCCGGAGCAACGGGGCGGCATCCGCGAAGCGTTGACCGAGGCCGCAGGGTCAGAAGCCCTGCGGCGCGCGGACGGAGTCCAGTAAAAAAAGGTGGTTGCGTGATACATCACGCAACCACCTTCCGCGTTCTCTACGTCTGTTGTCACCGTGGAAGCAGGCCTGAATCGGCCTGCAGAGCACCTTGACGGTTCGTCAGCTCCACTGGGAGCGACACCGAGCGTTCACCTCGCGTAAGGCGCACGCGAAATCGAATAGGCTTGACGTTGAGATAGATTCTCAAAAACGTCACTCCTCTTCAAGCCGATGCAAATAGCGGCTAAAGAATTGTAAAAAAAATCAGCAGGACCGGTCAAGTTTTTGAAGCTTTTATACGGGGGAAGCTTGATGCCATTCGTCGAACGATGTTCTGAGATGGGCCGTCTTCAGGACATCATCAAGCAGTGCGACCAGGGCAAGTCGCACGTAGTGCTTGTCACCGGAGCCGTGGCCAGCGGCAAGACCGAGCTGCTGCACCAGTTCGCCGAGGAAGCGGTCGCCTCCGGAGCCCTTCTGCTCACCGCGACAAGCTCCCACGCGGAACGGACCCTCCCGCTGGGTGTCATCGGGCAGCTCTTCTGCAATCCGGCGCTACCCGCGCCGATCGTCGAGCAGGTGAACACGCTGCTGTCGGAGGACGCCCTCCCCACCCCTTCCCCCGGCCACGAACCGGTCACCATGAGGCAGACAGCAGCTCGCCTCGCCCGCAGCCTGTTCTCGACGCTGATGACCCTCTCCGCCGACCGCACGGTGGTCATCGGCATCGACGACATCCAGTACACGGACGGCCCCTCGCTGCAGATCCTGCTCTTCCTGCTGCGCCGCCTGCACTCCGGCAGACTCCTGGTGATCCTCAACGAGTGGAGCGCCTCCCAGCCCACCCACCCCGCCTTCCGCGCCGAACTGCTGCGCCTGCCCAATTGCCACCGCATCCAGCTGCGCCCGCTGTCCGAAGCCGGCGTCGCCGCGGTGCTGGGCGAGTTCCTCGACGAGACGACCGCCGAGCAGCTCGCCCCTGCCTACCACGACGTCAGCGGCGGCAACCCTCTCCTGCTGCGCGGTCTGGCCGAAGACGGCATGGTCCGGCTGTCCGGGGGCTCGGACACCCTGTCGAGCAAGCCGCTCACCGGGGATTCATTCCGTCAGGCCGTGTTCACCTGCCTGTACCGGTGGGACAGGAGCACCATCGAGGTCGCCTGTGGAATGGCGATGCTGGGCGGGTGGGCGACCCCTGCGCTGCTCAGTCAACTGATCGGTATGAAGCCGGAGTCGGCCGCCCAGATCGTAGGGACTCTGAGCAGATCCGGGCTGCTCAAGGAGGACCGCTTCCGGCACCCGGCCGTGAACGTCGCGGTCCTGGACACCATGGCACTGGACGACCGCGTCAGGCTGCATCTGCGGGCGGCCCAGCTCCTGCATGACAGCGGTATCGTCGCGATCGGTGTGGCCGAGCAATTCGTGGCCGCGGGGCAGATCCAGGAGCAGTGGGCGGTCGGTGTCCTCCAGGACGCCTCCGAGCAGGCACTGACCCAGGACAAGGTGGACTTCGCCCTGGAATGCCTGGAACTGGCACAGCGCTCCTGCACCGACGAGCGGCACAAGGCACAGCTCACCATGGCCCTCGCCCGGCTGCAGTGGCGCGCCCAGCCCTCGGCCGCGGCCCGGCACCTCGCCCCCCTTCGGCAGGCCCTCCTCGCCGGACACCTCGAAGCCCGGGACGCGGTCACTGTGACCAGGTTCCTGCTCTGGCGCGGCCGGACCGACGAAGCCCGGGAGACCCTGGAGTGGCTCCACGAATCGGCCGGCACCTCCGATCCGCAGATCGTCGCCGAGCTCCAGACCCTGCAACCGTGGCTGTATCTGGGGCAGTCACCGGTGCTCGACCGGCTCGCGGACAAAGCCGCCGCCCAGCGCGCCGAGCGACTCCCGCAGGACCAGCGGGGCGCCGGGCTGATCTCCATTCCGAGTCATCCCGCCCTGACCGCATGCGCCGCGCTCAGCTCCGTCCTCACCGAAGGACCGAGCGAGAAGGCCATCGGATGGGCTGAGCAGGTGCTCGCCGGCTGCACCCTCTCCGACAGCACCCTGGCCTCGGTCATGGCCGCCCTGAGCGCACTCATCCATGCCGACCGGCCGGACAAGGCGGCGCCGTGGTGCCACGTCTTCCTCGGCGAGGCGCGGGCCCGGCGCGCGACCAGCTGGGAGGCGCTGCTCAGCGGGGCCCGTGCGGAGATCGCGTTGCGCCAGGGCGATCTGCCCACCGCCGAACGCTGGGCCCGCGATGCGCTGCGGCTGATCTCCCCGAACTGCTGGGGTGTTGCGATCGGCTACCCGCTCGCCGTGCTGATGCTCGCCCAGACCGCGATGAGCAAGCACGAGGAGGTGTCCCAGCTGGTCCGGCAGGTCGTGCCCGAGGCCATATTCCAGAGCCGGTTCGCCCTCAAGTACCTGCACGCCCGCGGCCACCACTATCTGGCCACCAACCGGCTGCAGGCCGCGCTCGCGGACTTCCAGCGCTGCGGCGAGCTGATGAACGAGTGGGATCTCGATCTGGCCGCGCTGGTGCCCTGGCGCAGCGACAGCGCACAGGTCCAGCTCAGCCTCAACCGGCGTGAGGCGGCCACGGACCTGGTGACCGAACAGCTGGCCATGCCGGGCTCGAACGGCCCCCGTACCCGGGGGATGAGTCTGCGGGTGCTGGCCGCGGCCAGGGACCCGAAGCAACGGCCGCTGCTGCTGCGCGAGGCCATCGACCTGCTGCAGGAATCGGGCGACCGGGTGCAGCTGGTCTGCGCGCTCGCCGACCTCAGCCGGGCCGACCACCACTTCGGGGAGTTCAACCGCGCCCGCATGATGGGGCGGCGCGCCATGCAGGTCGCCCAGGACTGCGGCGCCGAGCAGCTGTGCCAGCGGTTGCTGTCCACCCATGACTCGGCCGAGAACGCGGCCGAGCCGGAGACCGGGACCGCAGTCGACGGCTCCGAGTCGCTCAGCGACGCCGAGCGACGAGTCGCGGCGCTCGCTGCCGTGGGGCATTCGAACCGGGAAATAGGGCGGAAACTGTACATAACGGTGAGTACGGTGGAGCAGCATCTCACCCGCGTCTACCGGAAGCTCAGCGTCGAGGGGCGCTCCGACCTCCCGTTGCGGCTCAAGGACGGGGACTACGGCGCCCCGCGGCTCGCCATGGCCCAGGGCTGGACGGCCGCGTCCGGATCCTGATCCCGGGGCCGGGGGGCGGGCGTTCAGGACTACGGGGTGAGAAGCCCGTGCTGCATGGCGCGGGTGACCGCGGCGGTACGGTCGGAGACGCCGAGTTTGCCGAAGGCGCGCAGCAGATGCGTCTTGACCGTGGTGTCGCTGATGAAGAGCCGGCGCCCGACCTCGGCGTTGGTGTAGCCCTTGGCGACCAGCCGGAGCACCTCCAGTTCGCGGTCCGACAGCTGCGGACGCTCCGGCTCGCCGCCGCGCAGCCGGGACAGGAGCTTCGCGGCAACCGAGGGGGCGAGTACCGTCTCGCCCCGGGCAGCGGCCCGCACCGAGTCGGCGAGTTCCCCGCGTGAGGCGTCCTTGAGCAGGTAGCCGACCGCTCCCGCCTCCACCGCACGCAGGATGTCGCGGTCGGTCTCGTACGTGGTCAGCACGACCACCCGCATGCCGGGGTGGGCGGCCAGGATCTCGCCGGTGGCGTCGACGCCGTCGCCGCCCGGCATCCGCAGGTCCATCAGCACGATGTCCGGCTGCAGCCGGCCGCAGAACACGACGCCCTCCGGGCCGGAGGACGCCTCGCCGACGACGTCGAGGTCGGGTTCGGCGTTCAGCATCCCGCGCAGGCCCTCCCGCACCACAGGGTGGTCGTCAACGAGCAGAATGCGGATCATCGGGTGGTCTCCAGGTCCGTTGCGGGCGTCGTGCGGGTGTTCGCGGGCCGGGCTGCGGAGCGGCTCGGGCCAGCCGGTTCGAGGCGTTCGCCCAGGTCGGCGGAAATACCGTCGGGGCTCGCGGCCACCGGCAGCCGGATGGTCAGCTCGGTGCCCTCGCCCGGGGCGCTGCACACCTTGGCCGTGCCACCGATCTCGGAGACGCGGGCGCGCATACCGGGCAGCCCGTACCCCCCGCTCCGGGCCGCCGGGTCGAAACCGCGGCCGTCGTCGACGATCGTGAGCTCCAGACCGTCAGCGGCATAGGCAAGGGCGACGGCGACCTCACGGGCATGTGCGTGCTTGCGGATGTTGGCCAGCGCCTCCTGGCAGGTGCGCAGCGCAACCACCTCCACGGCCGGCGGCAGCCGCCTCGGCGTGCCCTCGACATGAACGGTGATGGCCACACCGAGCTCCGCGGCCAGCCGCTCGGCGAGCCGGCGCACAGCCTCCTCCAGGGACGCGGAGTCGAGCTGGGCGGGGCTGAGCGCGGCGACCAGGGTACGGGACTCGGCGAGGTTCTCCCGGGCCGTCTCCTTGACCAGCTCGACGTGGCGGCGCGCCTGTTCGAGGTCGTGGTCGAGTTCCGACTCCACCGCCTGGCTGAGCATGATCACGCTCGTGAAGCCCTGGGCCAGGGTGTCATGGATCTCCCGGGCCAGTCTTTCCCGTTCGCTCAGCGCCCCGTGGGCGGCGGACAGTCGCGCCACCTCGTCGCGGCTCTCGTCGAGCTGCCGGATCAGCTCCGCCCGGTCCCGGCTCTGGTCGACGATGCGCTGGATCCAGCCGCCGAAGGCGAGGGAGAACGCGGTGATGAGCACCGTCAGCACGCTGAACTGCAGCAGCCGCTGGTACTGGTCGTGCCAGAGGGCGCTCCAGCCGATCAGTGGCATGAAGTTGATCACGAGCATCGACAGCATCGCCCGGCGGATGCTCAGCAGCATGAAGCACTGCGGCCCCAGCGCGAACATCGCGATGGTCGCCTCCTGGTCGAGGACCGCCGCCGGGACGAACAGGACGGCGGCCCCGCAGATGTAGGCCATGGTCCGCGGCGAGTTCTCCGGGTCGTTGCGCATCGCCGGGCGGCCGAGGAGGAGGTACAGCGGCAGGGCGAGCAGCACCAGTGCGGCGGCGTACATCCGCGGGGTGTGCCCCCGGCCGTCCGACAGCCACAGGAAGATCTCCGTGACGACCAGGACGACGCCGAAGTACAGATCCCATCTGGGTGCGTCCCGCTGCCAGACGTGCACGCCCCGCGCGTTGTACTCCACGGGCGCCGTCATCCGTCGCGTCGGCTCTTCCAGCGGAAGGTCGTCAGGCACAGGACCAGTCCTCCGATGCACCAGGCGGCCAGCACCAGGGCGATCCGGCCGTACTCCCAGTCTCCCGCCTGCTCCAGGGCCTTCGCCTGGTCAGGGAGGAAGACTCCACGGAAACCTTGACACATCCACTTCAGCGGGAAGAACGAACCCACCTTCAGCATCCAGCCGGAGATGCTGTCGATGGAGATGAAGACGCCCGAAATGAACTGGAGGACCAGGAACGGCAGGGTGATCACGGCGGTGGCGCTCTTGGCGGTGCGCGGCACACTGCTCATCGCGATGCCGAGCAGGGAGCAGGCGGTCAGGCCGCCCAGGAACACCCAGCTGAAAGTCAGCCACTTGGCGGGGTCGGTGGGCAGTTCCAGGTCGAACAGGGTGACACCGGCGACGATCAGCAGGACCGTCTCGGCGATTCCGCTGACCAGGACCAGCCACAACTTGCCCAGGAAGTAGGAGCTGCGCGGCATCGGCATGCCGCGCAGTCGGCGCAGCACACCCTCGTCGCGCTCGCTGGCGATGCTGATGCCCAGCGACTGGAAGGTCGTCGCCATCAGGCCGGCGCCGAGCATCGCGGAGACGTACAGCTGCGAGACGGTGATGTCGGTGCCCTCGACCTTGCCCTTGAAGATCGAGGCGAACAGGCACATCAGCACGGCGGGCAGGGCGAAAGTGAAGACCACGGCCTCGCGGGCGCGGAAGAACTGCTTGATCTCGATGCCACCGCGCAGGAGTCCGAGCCGGAAGGCGCCGGGCAGCCGGGCTTCGGTGCGCGGGACGCCTCGGGTCACGACCCCGGCGTCGGCTGTCGTCTGCGTCATGCTGCTGCCTCCTGCTCGATCATGCTGAGATAGACGTCTTCCAGGGACGGCCGGGTGACCGTGAGTTCGGGGACCTCACCACCGAAGCAGTTCGCCAGCTCGCGCACCACGGCAGCCGGGGTGTCGGTGAGATGGTCGTGGCGGCCGTCGGGGCCGGTCCACGAGACGGTGGCCTTGGAGTGGGCGCGGCCGCCGAGCGTGGCCGGGGTGCCGACGGCGACGACACGTCCCTTGGATACGACGGCGAGCCGGTCGGCCAGCGCCTCGACCTCGTCGAGGTAGTGGGAGGTGAGCACGATCGTGGTACCACCGTCGGCGAGCAGCCGGATCAGATCCCAGAACTGGCGGCGCGCGGCCGGGTCGAAGCCGGTGGTGGGCTCGTCGAGGAAGAGCAGCTCCGGATTGCCGATCACGCCCAGGGCGACGTCGACGCGCCTGCGCTGACCACCGGACAGCCCTGCCACCCGCGCCTTCGCCTTCTCGGCCAGGCCCACCAGTTCGATCACCTCGTCGGGGTTGCGCGGGTTCGGGAAGTACCCGGCGAAGTGCCGGACGGTCTCGGCGACCGTGAGCTCGCTGGGGGTGACCTCGTTCTGCCAGACGATCCCGATCCGGGACCGCCACCGGCGGCTCGGCCGGCCCGGGTCCTCCCCGAGTACGGAGACCTCGCCGCCGTCCCGGTTGCGGTGGCCCTCCAGGATCTCCACCGTCGTGCTCTTGCCCGCTCCGTTCGGGCCGAGCAGACCGAAGACCTCGCCGCGGGCGATGTCCAGGTCGAGGCCGTCGACGGCGGCGAAGCCGCCATACGCCTTGCGCAGCCCCCGCACGCTTACCGCTGTCTGATTCATGCCTCCAGCCTTCCAGCGGCGGGGTCTGCGCCGGTACGACCGACCAGGCGGACCCTTGTCCTCCGTTCGGAGGACAAGGGCTGTCGTACGGACGATGAGCGCGCACCGCGGCGCACTCCCCGCGGGCTCAGCCGTCCAGGTCCGCGATGACCTGCACCCGGTCGAAGCGCAGTACGGCCAGATCTCGCCCTGGGCGGCTGCCGGGCCGGTGCCGGCTCCTTCGACCGGGGCGTGGGACTGATCATCGCCGAGGGCACGTACATCAACCACCACTCCGCGGGCACCAGCGACCGGGTCCCGCAGTTCCACGGCGAGGACGCGCTCGCGGGGCTGGGCGGGTGTCGCGGTCACGGGTGGGGCCGACCGTGCCGGCCACCATGTCGCGCAGCGGGTGGTCGGTGCGTCCACCGGTGCTGGGCACCGTGGTGACGGTGTCAAAAGAAGGCGCCGCGCAACCAGCCCTGATGCAGGGTTCATGCGCGGTGAGAAAGCGCCACAGCACGGCCGCCAGCACCATACGGAAATGCTGCCGTTCAAGGCCCTGAGCGTTCTTGTAGCGCCACAGTTCGTTGGCGTGGTGGGATAGCCGGCATTCACCGGCCGTGGCAGATCTGGCAGACACCCGGCCCGGACAGCAGAGGGTGGACGAGGAAGTCGGCACACCGGGCGGACAGCCCGATGACGGATGCCACCCGCGGCCGCCGTCTACGCCCAGGTGAGCTCGCCCGTGGCGGGGACGAGGGAGTCGAGTTCAGCAAAGACGTCGTCAGGGCCGTCAATGATGGTGGTGTTCGGCCGCGACGCGTACTCCCGTGCCCACTCATGCGTCATGAGAGGACGCATGAGGAACACGCGGCGCCCGTGCTCCAGGGCGAGGCGAGCCCGCATGCGGGCCCCGCTGCGGTAAGCAGCCTCAACGACGACGGTCGCCAGGCTGTAGCCGCTCATCACCGCGTTGCGCATGGGGAAACGAGGCCTTCGATGGCGACGCGTCGGGCCAGAACTGGGAGAGCAGCAGCCCGCGTTCAGCGATCTCCTGCTGCAGCCGGGCGTTCTGCGGGGGATAAGAGCGCCGCAGGCCGGTGCCGATGACGCCGACGGTGCGGCCACCGACAGCGAGGGCCGTGCCGTGCGCCGCGGTGTCGATCCCCGCTGCCGGCCCACTGACCACGGTCACGCCGCGCTCGGCGAGCCCGCCTGCGGCACTCCCTGGCGGGGCAGGGCCGGACAGGCCCACCGCCGCCCGGCTCGCATTGCCTCAGCACGCGCATCAGGCAGGACGCACCACCGGCCAGAGCCCAGCCCGCCACCAGCCCAGCCCACGCAGCCCCTCTGTTTCCGCACCACCATCCCGGCTGAGCCCAGGAGATCCACGGGAAGCAGCGGCGAGCAGCAAACCCCGAGATTCCCCGGAACTCAGGCCTCTGACCACAGCTCGTCAGCACCACCATGCCGACATGTCAGCACACAAAATCGGGACAAAAAAGCCCCCCTGACCGCGTTCCCGCAGGTCAGAGGGGTCTAATCGCGTGGAGCCTAGGAGATTCGAACTCCTGACATCTGCCTTGCAAAGGCAGCGCTCTACCAACTGAGCTAAGGCCCCGAAAAGGGGACAGCACCGAACACGTCCGTGTCGCGGCGACCGTCGCAGACCAGAGTACCGGGTGACCCCCTGAATCCTGCAAAAGGATTGGGACTCCCCGTCGGCAACCACTCTCCGTAAGATGCACGACGAGGTTCGCAGCAGCGAAGCCGCAGCGAAGGGGAGACGCAATGGACGCAGCGCAGCAAGAGGCGACGGCGAGAGCCAGAGAGCTTCAGCGCAGTTGGTACGGAGAGCCGCTGGGGGCGCTCTTCCGTCGGCTGATCGATGATCTCGGCCTGAACCAGGCCAGGCTCGCCGCGGTGCTCGGGCTGTCGGCTCCCATGCTCTCCCAGCTGATGAGCGGCCAGCGCGCCAAGATCGGCAACCCCGCGGTCGTACAGCGGGTGCAGGCGCTCCAGGAATTGGCCAGCCAGGTCGCGGACGGCAGTGTCAGTGCGGGAGAGGCGACCGACCGGATGGAAGAGATCAAGAAGTCGCAGGGCGGGTCGGTCCTGACCTCCACCGGCCAGACCTCGACCACGGGCGGAGCACCGACCGTCAGGCGCGTCGTGCGCGAGATCCAGTCCCTTCTGCGGTCGGTCGCCGCGGCTGGCGACATCATCGATGCGGCGGACTCCCTCGCCCCGACCCACCCGGAACTGGCAGAGTTCCTCAAGGTGTACGGCGCCGGGCGCACCGCCGACGCGGTCGCGCACTACGAAGGACATCAGAGCTAAGCACCTGGGCCGGGAGTCAACTCCCTGGAACCGGGCACGAGCCGAAACAGAACTGGGAGCGGACGCAGCGCAATGGGTGAGGTCTTCGCTGGTCGGTACGAACTGATCGATCCGATCGGACGCGGTGGGGTCGGTGCCGTCTGGCGTGCGTGGGACCACCGCCGCCGCCGCTATGTGGCGGCCAAGGTCCTTCAGCAGAGCGACGCTCATACGCTGCTGCGCTTCGTACGCGAGCAGGCACTGCGGATCGAGCACCCCCATGTGCTGGCTCCCGCGAGCTGGGCCGCCGACGACGACAAAGTCCTGTTCACCATGGACCTCGTCAGCGGCGGCTCGCTGGCCCATGTCATCGGTGACTACGGCCCCTTGCCCCCGCGCTTCGTCTGCATGCTCCTCGATCAGCTTCTCTCCGGGCTGTCGACGGTGCATGCGGAAGGCGTCGTGCACCGCGACATCAAGCCGGCCAACATCCTCATGGAGGCCACCGGAACGGGCAGGCCGCATCTGCGGCTCTCCGACTTCGGTATCTCGATGCGCAAGGGCGAGCCACGCCTGACCGAGACCAACTACGTGGTGGGCACTCCCGGTTACTTCGCACCCGAGCAAATGATGGGCGCCGAGCCCGACTTCCCCGCCGACCTGTTCGCGGTCGGTCTCGTCGCGCTCTATCTGCTCCAGGGCAAGAAGCCCGACTCCCAGGCCCTCGTCGAGCACTTCGCCTCGTACGGAACTCCGAGCGCCCCGCAGGGAATCCCCGAGCCGCTGTGGCAGGTCCTTGCCGGTTTGCTGCAACCGGACCCGCAGGCCCGCTTCCGGACGGCCACGGGCGCGCGCAAGGCCCTCACCGCGGCGGTCGAGATGCTGCCGGAACCGGCCGAGGGCGAGGAGCCGGTAGAGGTCTTCGACCAGATCGGGCCGCTGCCGGCCGGATTCGGCCCCGCAGGCCCCCTCACCGCCCGCCAGACGCCCGAGCAGGCGCCCCTCCAGGCCGGTACGCAGCACCACGCGGCCCAGAACCCCCAGCAGGACACGCAGGCCCCACAGCACTCCGCTCAGCAGCCCTACACACAGCAGCCGCACCCCCAGCCGTACTCCCCGGCTTCCGGCACCCAGCCGTCCGGCCCGCCCACGCCCGTCCCCGCGCCCATGTCGGAGACAGGCAGCTTCCACCTTGCGCCGCCTCCCCAGCAGACCGCGACACCGCCCCACACGGCTCAGCCGGCAGCCCCGCACTCTCCGCTCCAGCCGCATACGGGCTCCCCCTTCCCTGCTGCCGCGCCGGATCTCGCCCAGGCCCCCACCACCGCGGTGCAGCACGATCCGTCTCCTACTCGTGCTTACACCGCCCAGCGCCCGCAGGTTCCCCATCCCGCCGCGCCGGTTTCACCGGCCGCCTCCCCGCACCACGGCGCACCCGCCCGCCAAACACGTCCGGGACCGCCCCCGAAGGTGGCGATCCCGGTCCTGCTCGTCGCTCTGCTCTGTTTCGCAGTGGGTATCTGGGCACTGACCCAGGCCTGATCCGCAGGCCGACGGCCGACGGCCGACGGCCGACGGCCAAGGGACCGGCAGCCGGAGCCCCCGGCCTACCAGGTCTGCGGCGGACCGCCGTACGGCGGCTGCTGACCGCCCGCGCCCGGCGGAACAGCCGCAGGAGCCGTGCGGCGCCTGGCCAGCAGCGTCCATGCCCCGAGCCCGAGCAGCAGCACGGCGCCCGCGCCGATCCCGGCTGCAGCCACCAGCTTCATCGTGTCGCTCTGAGCCGCCTGCGGAGCGCTCTGCCCGCTCTTCGCCATGTCCTTGTCCTCGTCGCTGACGCCGAAGACGCCGGCCGCACCCGCGTACGGCGAAGCCTTCGCGTCATTGCGGACACTGACCTTCAGCCTCAGTGGAATCGCCTCGTCGCCGTAGAACTTCGCGATTTTCGGGCTCAGCGTCACCGACAGGTAGTACCAGCCGGCGAACCGCATGGCGCTGACATCGGACGCGTAGCCGAACCGGTTCCGGTAGTCCACCGGAGGCAGCGGGTCCAGGGCGGCGGAGGCCGGCTCCCCCGAGTAGGAGAGCGTCGCGTCATCGACATGGCCCTGGACCGGATTCTCCAGCGACAGCGCGAGCGCGTTGCCCATGTACTCGGTCGACTTGGTGTTGTTGCTGAGCGCGGCGCTGGCGAAGATCTGCTGTCCCCAGTCCACCGGCACCCGGTAGAAACGCGTCTGACCGGGCGCGATGTTGTCCTGCCACTCACCGGTCTCCAGACCGGTTGCGTCGTAGAAACTGCTGCCGCCGGCCCGCTTCTGCTTGCCCGTGGGAGGTGTGGGCGAGGCCGATGACCAGTTCTCCGGTGCCTCGGTCGCCTGCGCGTCCGCGGCCTTCGCCGCCGGCTCCGACGCGTACCGCAGCTCCAGGTCCCACTCGGCGGGAGACGACGTGGCGTTGCTCTTCCGCTCGATCAGTACGTTGTACTCACCGCCTTCCCTGCAGGTGCTGTTGCCCTTCTCGACGATCCGGTGCGCGTACGCGGCGATCGGGCGGGCGAATTCCGCCGAACCGAAGATCGCGTCCTCCGAGCTGCACTGCGTATCGTCGACGTCCCTGATGCTGACGGTGATGCCGTCCCCGTAGGCGACCTGGCCGCCCGACTCGGGCACCACCACCGCGGAGACGTAGGCGTTGGTCTCGTCGTCGAGGTTCAGCCGGTAGTACAGCTTCTGGCCCGGCTTGATCGCACTCCTGTAGACCGAACCGGACGTCAGCTCCGACGCCTCGGCGTTGGTCTCCGTGCCCCGTACCGTCTTCGCGTCGGGGTCGAAGGCGTACGGAGCCGGGTCGTCGGCCGCGTGCGCCTGACCCGGCAGCGCCGCCACCGCGCACATCGCCGCGATGGACGCGAGCGTCACCCGGCCCCTGTTGCGCTGCCTTTTCACGCGCTTCCCCTCGTCGTCTGCGTGGCCGCCCTGCGCCGACTGCGTACAAACACGAGTCCCGCGATCACAGCCACCACGGCGCCCGCTCCGGCAGCGGCCGCGATGCCGGTCCATCCTGCCCCGCCCGTACCGCCGCTGTCTTCGGCCACAGTGGAATTGCCCTGATTGTCCGTCTTCTCGCCCTGTCCGCCGGTGGACTTCCCCGCCAGGACAGGCGCACCGTGCTGCGGACCGGCCAGTTCGTCCCCGAGGACCGCCACTCTCAGCACGAAGCCGATCTGCGGATTCTCGGCGATCTCCGCGGCCTTCGCGCCCAG
The DNA here is from genome assembly GCF_042670885.1 of Streptomyces sp. NPDC057136. NCBI lineage: Bacteria > Bacillati > Actinomycetota > Actinomycetes > Kitasatosporales > Streptomycetaceae > Streptomyces > Streptomyces sp. NPDC057136. The sequence continues at coordinate 81,406 of NZ_JBHUUV010000029.1, read as the reverse complement.
CGTCACGGCAATGTAGAAGTCGCCCTTGCTGTGGACCGGCTGGACGACCGAGCGGGATTCGTAACGGTTGGTCCAGGCGACCGGGACCGACCCCATCCTGATCGCCGCGGGACGACCGCTGTACAGCGCCGTCGAAGTGAATTCACCGCTCCCCTTACCGAGGGGGAAGCGGGCCTGGGTGAACAGCTCCGTCCCGCCGTACGAATAGGTGCCGGACACGTCCTTCACCGTCGGCTCGTTGGCGAACTCCACGTCGTAGCGGACCTGCTGACCCCACCCGGCCGGGACCTTGTACCAAAGGGTCTGCGCCGGCAGGATCCGGTCCCGCCACACCCCTTGGCCGAGCTCCTCGGCATCGTTGAAACCGGTGCCGCCCCGCACTTCACGCGGGTCCCCGGCCGGCAGTACGGCCTTCTTGCCACCGGCTCCGTACTCCGGCTGCGACTGGGCCGGGGTCACGCCACCGGCGAGCGGCGCCTCCACCCCGTACAGCAACTCGATCGGCCAACGCGCCGCGTCCGAGCCCTTCTTGCTCTTCCGCTCCGCCACCAACCAGTACCGGCCCGCCTCGTCGCAGCTGCGGGTGCCGTCCGCCGAACGGATACGGGAGACGGCCGAAGTCAGCGGGGTCGCTCCCTCCCGCTGGTAGAAGTGCTCCGTATTGGTGGCGCAGTTGCTGTCCGTGCCGTACGCGATGCTGGTGCTCAGACCGTCGAAGGTGTCGACCGCCGCTCCGGGCTGCGGCACGGCCGTCGCCGCGAAGTCCACCGTGGACACGGCGTCGAGGCCGACGGCGTAGTACCGCTTCTCGCCCGGCCCGATCGTGTCCAGGTACTGCCCGGGCGTGAGGGTGGGGGCCTTGTCTCGGGTGACGGCGCCCGCGACCCGCTCGCCCTTCAACCGGTAACCGTCCGCGGAGAGTTGCGCCGCCCGCTGAAGCTGCCTGGCCAGTGCCGCGGCATCCGGCGCGTCGTAGTAACGCCCGTTGCCCGCCCGCGCGATGCACTCCAGCTGCTCGCGGGCCGCGCCCTCGACCTGGAAGCCCACGGTGTCGATCCGCAGCCCGGTCCCGTCCTTGCCGAGCTGCTCGGCGACCTCACAGGGCTGCGGCGTACCGCAGTTGTCCTCGCCGTCGGAGATCAACAGGACGGTACGCGTGCCGATGGCGCCGCCGGAGGGCTCGGGAAGATCCTCCGCGGCCTTCTGCAGGGACAGTCCGATGGGGGTGTCGCCTCGGGGCCGCACCGCCGCCACGGCCTTCTTGACGGCGGCCCGGTCCAGCTTCTCGACAGGCCGTACGAGCCGGGTATCCGTACAGCCCTGCGGCCGGTCGGCCCCGTAGACCCGAAGGCCGGTGGGATGCCCGTCTGGCAGGGCATCGACCACCGTGCCGACGGCCGCACGTGCGGACTCCATCCGGGTCCTGCCCGCGCCGTCGTCGTCACCCATGGAGCCGGACGAATCGAGCACCATGACAAGGCTGCTGCCACCGGAACCGCTCGTATCGTCGACGGCCGGCGCCGACGCCGCGGCCGGCAGCACTCCTGCCATCAGGGCGAGGAACGCCCCGCCGATCAACACCCCTGCCGTTGCAGTGCGGCGGTGCTTACGTGCCGTCACCCGTGCCCCCCCTAGGCAGAAATCGCAGCTTGTTTGCTCTCGCAAGCTAGCGATTTGCGTAGGCGAACTCAAGAGCACCGTCGTCACGTTCCCGCAACAGCAGCCAGGGCCCCCGGACAGCACGAAGCCCCGGCCGCTCAGCGACCGGGGCTCGCAACGGACTGTTCCGTCTCACACACCCGAACCTGCGGGCACGGAGTCGGTCGCCTCCGTCCACAGGTCCTGCTCGGCGCGATCCGCCTGGATCTGGCGGTACACGAGGAGCCCGCCGATGGCAGCCAGTGCGACCAGGAGAAGCTTCTTCACCGCGCGACCTCGTCTTTCCTTGGCGTAAGGGACTTCTGCCGCTCGACTATACACACCGGCCGATACCGATCGGTGACCTGCCTGGAACGCAACTGCCGCCCGGCCATCGACCTCGCCCGACCACCGAAAACGGCATTTTCCGGACCGGTTGCACCATACGAGTGGTGTTCATCTGAAGATCTGCGTACCGGGGGCGTCGGTCGCCGAAATCGCGGGCCGAATCCACATCATCGGAAAGGTAAGCAAACCGGACCACCTGAAAGCGAGGGGCCATGAGCACCTTCAAGGTCAAGAGCATCTGGACCGCCTTCATCACCGCCTTCTTCGCGATCCTCGCGACACTGGGGCTCGCCACCAGCCACGCCACGGCCGCCGAGCCGACGGTCACGACCCAGGAGCACACGGGTGCCATCGCGGCAACCCCGACAGCCCCGGCCGTGCGATGGACCCTTCCGCGTGACAGGGCGCTTCCGCCCACGATGAAGCAGCGCATCCGCGCCGAGGCCCACGGCTCCTCGCCGGCCACCCGGCATCTGTCCCCAGACACGACGGACGCCACGGTCACCACTGACGGCGCACGCACCACCCACGGCGCCCCGGCGGGCGACTCCTCGCTTCTCCCGCCCTGAGGGCACCGAGAGCGCTGAGAGGCGCACACGACCGACACAGGGCCCCAGGTCCGGTTCACACCGGACAGGGGCCTTTTCCATGCGTCCACGCGTCCACGCCCCCTGAGCCCGCGTCCCCCGCTCCACTCCGCTCCAACAACGGGACCCGCGGTCGGCTGCGGTGCACCGTGATCGCCAAAGGTCCCACGTGATTACCCACAGCCCCACGCACACACCAACGGCTCCCCAGTGAACGTCAAAGGCCCCCAACCACGAATGGTTGGGGGCCTTTGTACTACTGGTGGGGCTAACAGGATTTGAACCTGTGGCCTCATCCTTATCAGGGATGCGCTCTAACCAACTGAGCTATAGCCCCGCCGCGCTGTGCGCTGACTTCTGAAGATTAGCGCACGTCGGGGCCAGTCCCAAAATCGATACCTGGCGCGCTACTCGTCCTCGGCCAGAGTGAGCTCGACTCCGCCCACGAAGCCGGCCGACAAGTTGTAGATGAAGGCGCCCAGCGTCGCCAGCGCGGTGGCCAGCACCACGTCGATCACCGCGATGACCGAGGTGAAGACGAGGACCCGCGGCAGCGACAGGAACGACTGCAGATCGAAGCCGTTGCTCTCGTTCGAACCGGTGGCCTCGCTGATCGTGCCGCCCACGGTGGAGAAGACGCCCATGGCGTCCATCACCATCCACAGGACCGCGGCCGCGACCACCGTGCAGATGCCCAGCGCGATGGAGAGCAGGAAGCTGACCTTCATCACCGACCACGGATCGGCCTTGGCCACCCGCAGACGCGCCTTGCGCGTACGCGGAGTGGTCCGTGCGCCCGTCCGAGGCCGGCGCGTGGCCTGCGCGCCCCCCATGGTGCCGTCTTCGCCCTGCGGGCCGCCCACAGGCGCCGCGTAGGCCTGCGGCGGGTGGTAGGGGCCCGCCTGCCCCTGCGCGGGCTCGCGCTCACCGGGCAACGGCCCGGTCGCGTAACCCTCGTACTGGGGCTGTGGCCCCCGAGTGTCCGTCACAGTGCCCCCTTGGGAGTCCGTGGCAGGGCCACGGGCACCGTTCGCTCCAGCTCCGGAAGCGTCCGAACCGGCGCCCGTGGCTCCACTCACGCTCTACTCCTCGTGCTACCCGGCCGAAGGCTCCGTGCCCTCGGCAGTGCCCTCGACCACGCTCTCGGCCTGAGCCTCGACCGTCTCGCCTTCGGCATCATCGGTCCCATCGACCTCTTCAGCCTCGCGACCGGCCTCGGCGTTGCGCGCGATGCCGACGACGGCGTCGCGCTTACCCAGATTGATCAGTTGGACGCCCATGGTGTCACGGCCCGTCTCCCTGACTTCATTGACTCGCGTGCGAATCACACCGCCGCCGAGCGTGATGGCGAGGATCTCGTCCGTCTCCTCCACCACCAGCGCACCGACGAGCAAGCCCCTGTCCTCCACGATCTTGGCGGCCTTGATACCCAGGCCACCGCGACCCTGAACGCGGTACTCGTCGACAGGGGTCCGCTTCGCGTACCCACCGTCGGTGGCAGTGAACACGAACGTACCCGGCCGGACAACATTCATCGAGAGCAGTTCGTCGCCCTCGCGGAAACTCATGCCCTTGACGCCCGAGGTGGCACGGCCCATGGGGCGCAGCGCATCGTCCGTCGCGGTGAACCTGATCGACTGGGCCTTCCTGCTGATGAGCAGCAGGTCGTCCTCGGCCGAGACCAGCTCCGCACCGATCAGTTCGTCGTCGCTGCCGTCCTCGGTCTCCCGGAGGTTGATCGCGATGACACCGCCGGAGCGCGGGGAGTCGTAGTCCTTGAGCGCGGTCTTCTTCACGAGACCGCCCTTCGTCGCCAGGATCAGGTAAGGCGCGGCGTCGTAGTCGCGGATCGCCAGGATCTCGGCGATCTGCTCGTCCGGCTGGAAGGCCAGCAGGTTGGCGACGTGCTGACCACGCGCGTCCCGGCCGGCATCCGGGAGCTCGTACGCCTTCGCCCGGTAGACCCGGCCCTTGTTCGTGAAGAACAGCAGCCAGTGGTGCGTGGTCGACACGAAGAAGTGGTCGACGATGTCGTCTTCCTTGAGCTTCGTACCGCGCACGCCCTTGCCGCCGCGCTTCTGCGAGCGGTAGTCGTCCGTCTTGGTGCGCTTCACATAGCCGCCGCGAGAGATCGTGACGACGATGTCCTCCTCGGCGATCAGGTCCTCGATGGACATGTCACCGTCGAAGGGCACCAGCTTGGAACGCCGGTCGTCGCCGAACTTCTCGACGATCGCCGCCAGCTCCTCGCTGACGATCTGCCGCTGCCGCTCGGGCGAGACCAGGATCGCGTTGTACTCGTTGATCTTCGCCTGGAGCTCGTCGTGCTCGGCGGTGATCTTCTGGTGCTCCAGCGCGGCCAGTCGGCGCAGCTGCATCTCCAGGATCGCGTTCGCCTGGATCTCGTCGATCTCCAGGAGGCCCATCAGGCCCTCACGCGCGATCTCCACCGTGTTGCTGCGCCGGATGAGTGCGATGACCTCGTCGATCGCGTCCAGCGCCTTGAGCAGACCGCGCAGGATGTGCGCCCGCTCCTCGGCCTTGCGCAGGCGGAACTTCGTACGCCGGACGATGACCTCGATCTGGTGCGTCACCCAGTGCCGGATGAACGCGTCGATCGACAGCGTGCGCGGCACACCGTCGACGAGCGCCAGCATGTTCGCGCCGAAGTTCGTCTGCAGGTCGGTGTGCTTGTACAGGTTGTTCAGTACGACCTTGGCGACCGCGTCACGCTTGAGTACGACGACCAGGCGCTGACCGGTGCGCGAGGACGTCTCGTCGCGGACGTCCGCGATGCCGCCGACCTTGGCGTCCTTCACCAGGTCGGCGATCTTCTGCGCGAGGTTGTCGGGGTTGGTCTGGTACGGAAGCTCCGTGACGACCAGGCACTGGCGGCCCTGGATCTCCTCGACCGCCACGACCGCCCGCATCGTGATGGAGCCGCGGCCCGTGCGGTACGCGTCCTCGATGCCCTTGCGGCCCACGACGAGCGCGCCCGTCGGGAAGTCGGGGCCCTTGATCCGCTCGAGCAGCGCGTCCAGCAGCTCCTCGTGCGAAGCCTCAGGGTGCTCCAGATACCACTGCGCACCGGCCGCGACCTCGCGCAGGTTGTGCGGCGGAATGTTGGTGGCCATACCCACCGCGATGCCCGCCGAGCCGTTGATCAACAGGTTCGGGAAACGCGCCGGGAGGACGACCGGCTCCTGGTTACGGCCGTCGTAGTTGTCCTTGAAGTCGACGGTGTCCTCGTCGATGTCCCGGACCATCTCCATGGACAGCGGCATCATCTTGCACTCGGTGTACCGCATCGCCGCGGCCGGGTCGTTGCCCGGAGAACCGAAGTTGCCGTTGGAGTCCACGAGCGGCATGCGCATCGACCAGTGCTGCGCCAGTCGAACGAGCGCGTCATAGATCGAGGAGTCGCCGTGCGGGTGGTACGTACCCATGACGTCACCGACGACACGGGCGCACTTGTAGAAGCCCTTCTCGGGCCGGTAGCCGCCGTCGTACATCGCGTACAGCACGCGGCGGTGGACGGGCTTCAACCCGTCCCGCACGTCCGGCAGGGCACGCGACACGATGACGGACATCGCGTAGTCGAGGTAGGAGCGCTGCATCTCCGTCTCGAGCCCGACGGGCTCGACACGCATACCGATGCCCGGGACACCGGGCTCCTCTTCGGGTGTGACAGTGGTGTTCTCGTCGGCCATTGCTGGTCAAAGTCCTTTCGAGCTGCGGCTTGCTTGTACGGCCGACTCAGATGTCGAGGAAGCGGACGTCCTTGGCATTGCGCTGGATGAACGAGCGCCGTGCCTCGACGTCCTCACCCATCAGCACCGAGAACAGGTCGTCGGCCTGCGCCGCGTCGTCCAGCGTGACCTGGCCGAGCACCCGGTGGTCCTGGTCCATCGTGGTGATGCGCAGCTCCTCGGCGTTCATCTCGCCGAGGCCCTTGAAGCGCTGGATCGAGTCTTCCCGGGTCCGCTTGCCGTTCTGCTTGCCGAGCTCGACCAGGGCGTCGCGCTCACGGTCCGAGTACGCGTACTCGAAGTCGTCCCGGCCCCACTTGATCTTGTAGAGCGGCGGGCGCGAGAGATACACGTGCCCGGCCTCGACCAGCGGTCGCATGAAGCGGAACAGGAACGTCAGCAGCAGGGTGTTGATGTGCTGGCCGTCGACGTCGGCGTCCGCCATCAGGATGATCTTGTGATAGCGGAGCTTCTCGATGTCGAAGTCCTCGTGGACCCCGGTACCGAAAGCCGAGATGAGGGCCTGGACCTCGGTGTTCTGCAGGATCTTGTCGATCCGGGCCTTCTCGACGTTCAGGATCTTGCCTCGGATCGGCAGGATGGCCTGGTACATCGGATTACGGCCCGACTTCGCCGAACCACCGGCGGAGTCGCCCTCGACGATGAAGATCTCGCACTTCGTCGGGTCGTTGGACTGGCAGTCGCTGAGCTTGCCCGGCAGCGAGGCGCTCTCCAGGAGCCCCTTGCGGCGGGTCAGGTCACGGGCCTTGCGGGCCGCCACCCGGGCGGTCGACGCGGCGATGCCCTTACGGATGATGTCGGCGGCCTCGTTGGGGTTCCGGTCGAACCAGTCCGTCAGCTGCTCGTGGACGACCTTCTGCACGAAGGTCTTGGCCTCCGTGTTGCCCAGCTTGGTCTTCGTCTGGCCCTCGAACTGCGGCTCGCCAAGCTTCACCGAGATGATCGCCGTCAGACCCTCGCGGACGTCCTCACCCGTGAGGTTGTCGTCCTTCTCGCGCAGCAGCTTCTTGTCGCGCGCGTACCGGTTGACCAGAGAGGTCAGCGCCGCACGGAAACCCTCCTCGTGCGTACCGCCCTCATGCGTGTGGATCGCGTTGGCGAAGGAGTAGACCCCCTCCGTGTACTGCGTGTTCCACTGCATCGCGATCTCGGCCGAGAGGAGTCGCTCCTTGTCCTCGGCCTCGATGTCGATCACCGACTGGTGAATGACATCGCCCTTGCGGGAGTTCAGGTACTTCACGAAGTCGACGATGCCGTCCTCGTAGTGGTACGTGACCGTCCGGACGGGCTCCTCCTCGGGAACCTCGACCGCGTCGACGCTGTCCGCACCCGCCGTCGCCTTCGCCGACTCACGCTCGTCCGTCAGCTTGAGGGTGAGCCCCTTGTTGAGGAACGCCATCTCCTGGAAGCGGCGCGAGAGGGTCTCGAAGGAGTAGTCGGTGGTCTCGAAGACGTCTCCGTCGGCCCAGAAGGTGACGGTCGTCCCCGTCTCCTCAGTGGCCTCGTGACGGGCCAGCGGGGCTGTCGGGACACCGAGCTTGTAGTCCTGGGTCCAGCGGTAGCCGTCCGTCTTGACTTCCACGGCCACCCGCGTGGACAGGGCGTTGACGACGGACACGCCGACGCCGTGCAGACCACCGGAGACGGCGTAGCCGCCGCCTCCGAACTTGCCGCCCGCGTGCAGAACGGTAAGCACGACCTCGACGGCCGGCTTGCCCTCGGACGGCACGATGCCGACCGGGATGCCACGGCCGTTGTCGATGACACGCACCCCGCCGTCGGGGAGGATCGTGACGTCGATGGTGTCCGCGTGCCCGGCCATCGCCTCGTCGACCGAGTTGTCGACAACCTCTTGCACGAGGTGGTGGAGACCGCGCTCACCGGTGGAACCGATGTACATGCCAGGCCGCTTGCGGACCGCGTCCAAGCCCTCGAGCACGGTGATCGCACTGGCGTCGTACGAAGACGTGACCTCGCCGTTCTCACCGGTTGTGGACGGGTTTTTCTCGTTGGGGTTGCCGGAATCGGCCACGAAGCGCCCTTTCTGGCACAGCACAGGCCGTTCTCCGGACAGGCGGGAGCGGCTGCGTCGTTCGGCTTGTAGCGACGAATCCCGTACAGGGACGGGATTAGCCACCAGTCTACCGGTAGCGCCGACATGAATGGGGGTTTGCCGGTACCTGAGTCCGCATGTGCCGCCCTGAACCAGCGCCTACCGACTCCCCATATCCGGGAAGGGGCCCAAGGAGGCTCACACGGGCATTGAGCGCTTCGGCCTGTCAACCTCCCACTACGGTGAGGGACACCGCGCACCGACCGGCGGCCGCCAACCACCACATAACGACACAACCTGGGAGCAGCGGACAGCACCGGGAGTGGGGCCCCGCCGTAGGGGAGACGAAGCGAAAAGCCCCGGCACAGGCCGGGGCACCACCACCACGGAGCGGGAAAACCCCAGCTCAGCCGTACGTATCCCCAGGGCCCGTACTTCCCGGTGCCCGCAACGGACCGAAGCGGCGCTGCGGACCTGTCGGCCCCAGCACCTTGATCACCCGCACCGTGCCGTGCCCGAGGTCCGTGTTCAGCCGAGCGACCAGCTGCGGAGCCAGCAGTCGCAGCTGCGTCGCCCACGCCGTGGAATCGCACTGCACGGTCAGCACACGCTCGGCCGGAGCCTCGTCGTACCGCAACGGCACGCAGTGGTTCGCCAGATCGTCGCCCACGATCTGCGGCCACCGCCCCATCACCCCGCCCACCGCCGCAGGCGTCTCCCACCCGCGCTCGGTGATCAGCCGGTTGATCGCCGAACCCAGCGGCAACGGATCACGACCGTCGGACCGTGCCCCAGAACGCAGCCCGCCGCCTCGTCTGGCCTGCTTCTTCTGCTGCGCCGCAGCACCACGCGCACGCGCCTGCTCCTTCGCCGCCCGCAGGGCCACACGCGCCAGATCGACCCCGGAGACCTCCGGCTGCTTCGCCGCTCGTTCACGTACATCCGGCTCACCCATGGAGTCCAGCGAGGGCTCGGAACCACCCGCACGGGGCCCCGAGGCCCCGGACGTCCCTCTGCGGCTGCTCATACCCGCTCCACCCCGTCCGCGGACACCCCGTAGCGCACGCCCGCGAGCACGCCCGGAACGTCGTCGTCCACGGCGGCCGTCACCAGCACCTGCTCGCCCGGAGCCACCAGCTCCGCCAGGCGCTCCCGGCGCCGCGCGTCCAGCTCCGCGAACACGTCGTCCAGAATCAGCACCGGCTCATTGCCCTCGGAGCGCAGCAGCTCGTACGAGGCCAGGCGCAGCGCCAGCGCGTACGACCAGGACTCGCCATGACTCGCGTAGCCCTTGGCCGGCATTCCACGCAGCCCGAGCAGCAGATCGTCACGGTGGGGACCGACCAGGGTCACGCCCCGCTCGATCTCCTGCTTACGGACCTCCGCGAGCGCGGCGATCACCTGCTCGTACAGCTCATCGCGTGTCCGCGCGGGCTCCACCCCGGCACCGATCGAGCTCCGGTACTCCAGGGTCACGGGACCGCCGCCCGGTGCGACATCCCCGTACGCCTTGTCCGCGAGGGGCTCCAGCGTGGCGATCAGATCCAGCCGCTGCGCCAGCAGCTCGGCACCCACGCGGCCCAGGTGCTGGTCCCAGACATCCAGCGTCGACAGGTCCATCGAACGGCCACCGTGCCTGCGCGCCATCGCCGCGGACTTCAGCAGGGTGTTGCGCTGCTTCAGCACCCGCTCGTAATCGGAACGGACCCCCGCCATCCTCGGCGAACGCGCGGTGACCAGCTCGTCGAGGAAACGGCGGCGCTCCCCGGGATCGCCCTTCACCAGGGCCAGATCCTCCGGAGCGAACAGCACGGTCCGTACGATGCCCAGCACGTCACGGGGCCTGACCTGCGAAGACCTATTGATCCGGGCGCGATTCGCCCGCCCCGGATTGAGTTCGAGCTCGATCAGCTGCGAACGCTCGCCCTGGGTGACGGCGGCCCGGATGACCGCCCGCTCCGCCCCCATCCGCACCAGCGGCGCATCGGACGAGACACGATGGCTGCCGAGCGTCGAGAGATAGCCGATGGCCTCGACGAGATTCGTCTTGCCCTGGCCGTTGGCGCCCACGAACGCGGTGACGCCCGGGTCGAGAGGAACCTCGACCCGGGCGTACGAGCGGAAGTCGGCCAGCGAGAGATGCGTGACGTGCATGTGCGCCGACCTCCCGATTTCCTGCTCCGTGCTGGTGCTGCTCGATCTACTTCTTGTTCTCGACCGCGTGGCCGCCGAACTGGTTGCGCAGCGCGGCGATCATCTTCATCTGCGGGGAGTCGTCCTGACGTGAGGCGAACCGCGCGAAGAGCGACGCGGTGATCGCGGGCAGCGGCACCGCGTTGTCGATGGCGGCCTCCACCGTCCAGCGGCCCTCGCCGGAGTCTGCGGCGAAACCACGCAGCTTGTCGAGGTGCTCGTCGTCGTCCAGCGCGTTGACCGCCAGGTCGAGCAGCCAGGAACGGATGACCGTGCCCTCCTGCCAGGAGCGGAAGACCTCGCGCACGTCGGTGACGGAGTCGACCTTCTCCAGGAGCTCCCAGCCCTCGGCGTAGGCCTGCATCATGGCGTACTCGATGCCGTTGTGAACCATCTTCGCGAAGTGCCCGGCGCCGACCTTGCCGGCGTGCACGGAGCCGAAGTCACCCTCGGGCTTGAGGGCGTCGAAGATCGGCTGAACCTTCGCGACGTTCTCGGCGTCGCCGCCGTACATCAGCGCGTAGCCGTTCTCCAGGCCCCAGACGCCACCGGAGACTCCGCAGTCGACGAAGCCGATGCCCTTGATGCCCAGCTCGACCGCGTGCTTCTCGTCGTCCGTCCAGCGGGAGTTCCCGCCGTCGACCACGATGTCGCCGGGTGACAGCAGGGCCGCCAGCTCGTCGACGGTGGACTGGGTCGCGGCACCCGCCGGGACCATCACCCAGACGACCCGCGGGCCCTTCAGCTTGCCCACGAGCTCTTCGAGGCTCTGGACATCGGAGACATCCGGGTTGCGGTCGTAACCGATGACGGTGTGGCCTGCGCGGCGGATGCGCTCGCGCATGTTGCCGCCCATCTTTCCGAGGCCGACGAGACCGAGCTCCATCAGAGATTCCTTAAGCGTTGTGCCGATTCGTACCCAAGGCCGAGCCTACGCCCGGCCGGGGACAGCGCGGCGGGCCTGCTCAGCGCTGAGCGTGCCCGCCGGATGCTGCCGTGACAGGTCCCGATCGCCGGATCAGCCGGAGAGGCGGACCGGCATGATCAGGTACTTGTACGCGTCGTTCGCCTCCGCGTCGACGGCCGGACGGCCGCTCAGCAGGGCGGGCTTGGTGGACGTCGTGAAGGAGAGCTGGGCGACCGGGGAGTCGATCGCGCTGAGCCCGTCCAGCAGGAACGTCGGGTTGAAGGCGATCGAGATGTCGTCACCGTCGAGCACGGCGTCGACGCGCTCCACAGCCTGTGCATCGTCACTGGAACCGGCCTCCAGGATCAGCACGCCCTGCTCGAAGCTGAGCCGCACCGGGGTGTTCCGCTCGGCGACGAGGGCCACACGCTTGACGGCCTCGACGAACGGGGCGGTCTCGATGACCGCGACCGAGTTGAACTCGGTGGGGAACAGCGTCCGGTACTTCGGCAGGTCGCCTTCGAGCAGACGCGTTGTCGTACGCCGCCCCGCGCCCTCGAAACCGATCAGCCCTTCACCGGCGCCGGAACCGGACAGCGCGAGCGTGACCGTGTCACCGCTGGTCAGCGCCTTGGCGGTGTCCAGGAGCGTCTTGGCGGGCACGAGAGCCACCGCCGAGGCGTCCGGGTTCTCCGGCTTCCACAGGAACTCACGGACCGCGAAGCGGTAGCGGTCGGTGGAGGCGAGGGTGACGGTGTCGCCCTCGATCTCGATCCGGACGCCGGTGAGGACGGGGAGGGTGTCGTCACGGCCCGCGGCGATGGCGACCTGGGCGGCGGCCGAGGCGAAAACCTCACCGGGAACGGTGCCGGTCGCGGTCGGCATCTCCGGCAGCGCCGGGTACTCCTCCACAGGAAGGGTGTGGAGTGTGAATCGCGAGGAGCCGCAGACCACGGTCGCCCGTACACCGTCTGTGGAAATCTCCACCGGCCTGTTCGGAAGGGCGCGGCAGATGTCGGCGAGCAGCCTGCCGGAGACGAGCACCGTGCCGTCCTCGTCGATCTCCGCGTCCACCGAGACCCTGGCCGAGACCTCGTAGTCGAAGCTCGAGAAGCTGAGGGCTCCGTCCTCAGCCTTCAGAAGAAGGCCCGCGAGAACGGGCGCCGGCGGACGGGCCGGGAGGCTCCGGGCCACCCAGGCCACCGCCTCCGCGAGTACATCGCGCTCCACCCGGATCTTCACCGGAACCGCCTCCTGCTGTTGCTCGCTCGCCCTGCTGGCCTTCGTCGTCTGATCGGGGTCTTCCTGCCGTGGGGCTGGGGAGGACGCCGGGGTCCAGTCTGACGTACGGCACCGACACTCGTTGCTGCTCGGGGTCAAGTCGCGAGAAGAGGTCCGGAGCGGCCCGGCCGAAGTTGTGCACAGGCCCCACTTCGAAGCGGATTCCTGGCTAACTATGTGTGGCAGTAGTAGTAGGGCCTGTGGAAACCGTGGATAACGTCGTTTTCGCAGGTCAGACACAGTTTTTTGTCCACCGACCCTGTGGGCGGCACCGGTGGACAACTGAGGGCTTCTGTGGACACACGAAAGTTCTGCACACCCGATGCACAGGAGCCGGTCACTTCTCCCCAGGGCTGTCCCCAGCTTTACCCCGGTTCCCCACAGCCCAACCGGCCCCCTTGGTGTGACGCCTTTCACTCCGGACGGTGAGAGCGTGTGTTGCGTTGCCGAACAGTGGACAGGGGTGTGGAGAAGTTGGGGACAACATCATCCAGCCTGTGGGCCGTCGGTGGACAACCCCAACGGCCCCCTGTGGACGAATAAGTTGTCCACAGGCTGTGGATCATCGTTGACCACAAATCCCCAGCCACCTGACCTGGCCTGATGGAGTATCGGCAGTCGGTCCTGTGGACGCATTATGGACAACTTTGTATTCCCCAGGCTGTGGACGGTGGATTCCCCGTAGATCTGTGGAGAAGTGCCCTCCGCGAGGCCGTATTCGAACAGCGGGGACGCGGAAGAGTGGGTCGGCCGGGTGGTCGCGAGCGGTTTCGGGCGGCTCCAGGAGTCTTCCCAGGCCGTTCCTGGGCCGTTCCTGAACCGTCCCTGGGCCTCTCCTGAGGCTCCCTGGCACGACGAAGGGCGCCCCAGGAGGCCATTTACGGTCCTCCCGGGGCGCCCTCTTCGTCGTAGCAGGGGCCGAAGCCCAGGCTGTCAGCTGTTCTTGATGCGGTTGGTGAGCTCGGTGACCTGGTTGTAGATGGAGCGCCGCTCCGCCATCAGCGCACGGATCTTCCGGTCCGCGTGCATCACCGTCGTGTGGTCACGGCCGCCGAACTGGGCGCCGATCTTCGGCAGGGACAGGTCCGTCAGCTCGCGGCACAGATACATGGCGATCTGGCGAGCTGTCACCAGCACTCGGCTGCGCGACGATCCGCAGAGGTCCTCCACCGTCAGACCGAAGTAGTCGGCGGTCGCCGCCATGATGGCCGGCGCGGTGATCTCGGGTGCCGCGTCCTCACCGCCCGGGATCAGATCCTTCAGTACGCCCTCGGTCAGTCCCAGGTCGACGGGCTGCCGGTTGAGGCTGGCGAAGGCGGTCACCCGGATCAGGGCGCCCTCCAGCTCCCGGATGTTCCGCGAGATGCGGGAGGCGATGAACTCCAGCACCTCGGGCGGGGCGTTGAGCTGCTCCTGGACCGCCTTCTTGCGGAGGATCGCGATGCGCGTCTCCAGCTCGGGCGGCTGCACATCGGTGGTCAGACCCCACTCGAAACGGTTGCGCAACCGGTCCTCGAGGGTCACCAGCTGCTTGGGCGGCCGGTCCGAGGACAGCACGATCTGCTTGTTCGCGTTGTGCAGCGTATTGAAGGTGTGGAAGAACTCCTCCTGCGTCGACTCCTTGCTCGCCAGGAACTGGATGTCGTCGACCAGCAGGATGTCCACGTCGCGGTAGCGCTTGCGGAAGGTGTCGCCCTTGCCGTCGCGGATCGAGTTGATGAACTCGTTGGTGAACTCCTCCGAGCTCACGTACCGCACCCGGGTCCCCGGATAGAGGCTCCGTGCGTAGTGCCCGATGGCGTGCAGCAGGTGGGTCTTGCCGAGCCCCGACTCCCCGTAGATGAACAGGGGGTTGTACGCCTTCGCGGGGGCCTCGGCGACGGCCACGGCCGCGGCGTGCGCGAACCGGTTCGACGCACCGATGACGAACGTGTCGAAGAGGTACTTCGGGTTCAGCCGGGCCTGCGGCTCGCCGGGGCGCGGCGTGGGTGACGAGTGTCCGCCCATCGTGCCGGGACCACCGCCGCCGCGCCCGGTGCCGGGGCCGTTCTGGCGGTGCTGGGGCTGCGACTCCTGCATGTCGTGGCGGTCGGGGCGCTGCTGTTCGTAGCCCTGGCGCTCCGGCGGCTGGGGCCGGTAGTCGTGCTGCGGCTGCTGGGGGCGCGGGTTCGCGTACGGATCGCGGTCCTGGTAGCCGCCGTGCCGGGGCTGCTGCCAGGAGAGGTCGTCCTGGGTCCGCGGCCAGGCGCCGGGCTCGGGACGCTGCTGCTGGTAGTCCGGGTAGGCCGGACGAGCCGTGGGCATGCCGTCGTCGGAGGGCCGGCGGCCGTAATTGTCGTAGGAGTCCTCGTGCTGGGGGTCGTCGCGCTGCGGCCCCTGGTAGCGGTGGGACTGCTGGCCTTGGTGCGACTGATGCATCGGGGGCGCCGGCGGGGACGGCGGTTCGCCCGCCGAGTCGTCGACGGTGATCGCGATACGGATCGGACGGCCGCACTCACGGGTGAGCGTCTCGCTGATGAGCGGCGCGAGCCGGCCCTCCAGGACGCGCTTGCCCCATTCGTTGGGGACGGCGAGCAGTGCGGTGTCGGCGACCAGGGCCAGGGGCTGGCAGCGCTCGATCCACTGCTTGTCCTTCGGCTCGATGCCCTGCTGCCCCTCCCCGAGCAGTTGCTCCAGCACGCGTGGCCACACTGCGGCAAGATCGGCAGGTACGTCAGCCACAGGGCACGCTCTCTCGCAGGTCCCACGAATGTGTGGTTCTCGGGACGGGATGGGTCGGGTCGGGTGAGGCCCGGCAGTCGGGAAGGAAAAGAACCGGAGTTCAGCCACGGTAGTCAGGCCGACCCGCACGGTTCAAGTTGTTGTCCACAGGCTGTGCACAGCGGGGGGTTGCGCGGGGCCGGTTTGACCGGATGGCGCAGCCGCGCGTACCGTGACCAGGTCGAGTTGTCGATGGCTGCTGCCGCCTGCCTCCGATGGGCAAAGATCACGATCTGTGATTGTGAAGCGGTGCACTAAGGCGTTTACGCGAGTTCCTCGTGGGCGCACGGTGACAGCCAGGCGATGTCCCGCCAATACACGATCATTTCTGGAGCCCCCGAGTGAGCAAGCGCACCTTCCAGCCGAACAACCGTCGTCGCGCCAAGACCCACGGTTTCCGCCTGCGTATGCGTACCCGTGCCGGCCGTGCGATTCTCGCGAACCGCCGTGGCAAGGGCCGCAGCAGCCTGTCCGCCTGATCGCTAACAGGTCCATGACGTGCTGCCTACCGAGAATCGGCTGAGGCGGCGCGAGGACTTCGCGACCGCGGTACGACGAGGACGCCGGGCTGGTCGCCCGCTACTCGTCGTCCATCTAAGCAGCGGTTCAACGGACCCGCACGTGACTGGGGAGAGTGCTCCCCCGCCGCGTGCGGGTTTCGTTGTCAGCAAAGCTGTGGGTGGAGCGGTCGTACGCACTGCGGTGAAGCGAAGGCTTCGCCATCTGGTCCGCGAACGGCTGGCTCAGCTGCCCCCCGGTAGCCTTGTTGTCGTACGAGCGCTGCCCGGATCGGGCGACGCCGAGCATGCACAGTTGGCCCGAGACCTGGATGCCGCCCTTCAGCGGCTCCTGGGAGGGGGCGCGCGATGAAGTACCCGCTGCTGGCTCTCATCAAGCTGTATCAGTGGACGATCAGCCCACTTCTCGGGCCTGTCTGCCGCTACTACCCGTCGTGTTCCCACTATGGATATACGGCGATCGACCGGCACGGTGCGATCAAGGGAACGGCGCTGACCGCATGGCGCATCCTGCGATGCAATCCGTGGTCACCCGGCGGTGTGGATCATGTCCCGCCACGCAAGCGTCCGCGCTGGCACGAACTGCTGCGCAACGCTGTGCGCGGCGGCAAGGGCGGGGACTCCGCCGCTGATGTGCCTCCCAGGGGATCGGCCTCCGAACCTCTGAGCTCGGCCACAGAGACCTCGCCCAAAGCTCAAGGAGCCTGATTAGTGGACACGATTGCCAGTCTGTTCAGCTTCATCACGTGGCCCGTTTCCTGGGTCATCGTCCAGTTCCACAAGTTGTACGGGGCGATCTTCGGTGATGACACGGGGTGGGCCTGGGGCCTGTCCATCGTGTCCCTGGTGGTCCTGATCCGGATCTGTCTGATCCCGCTTTTCGTTAAGCAGATCAAGTCCACCCGGAACATGCAGGTGCTCCAGCCGAAGATGAAGGCGATCCAGGAGCGCTACAAGAACGACAAGCAGCGTCAGTCCGAAGAGATGATGAAGCTGTACAAGGAGACGGGTACCAACCCGCTCTCCTCGTGCCTTCCCATCCTGGCGCAGTCCCCGTTCTTCTTTGCCCTGTATCACGTGCTCTCGTCCATCGCCTCGGGCAAGACGATCGGCGAAATCGACCAGCCGCTGCTGGACAGCGCACGTCAGGCGCACATCTTCGGCGCTCCGCTGGCCGCGAAGTTCATGGACAGCGAAGAGAAGGTCCAGGCGCTCGGCGCCTCGCTGACCGACGTTCGCGTCGTCACCGCGATCATGATCGTGATGATGTCGGCTTCGCAGTTCTTCACGCAGCGCCAGCTGATGACGAAGAACGTCGACCTGACCGTGAAGACCCCGTACATGCAGCAGCAGAAGATGCTGATGTACATCTTCCCGATCATCTTCGCTGTGATGGGCATCAACTTCCCCGTCGGTGTCCTCGTGTACTGGCTGACCACCAACGTCTGGACCATGGGTCAGCAGATGTACGTGATCAACCAGAACCCGACGCCGGGCAGCAAGGCGCAGGAGCAGTACCTGGGGCGTCTGCTGAAGAGCGTCACCACTCATAAGCAGGTACGCGGCCGGACGCGGCGCAACACCGTAAAGCGGGTCGTGGCCAAGGGCGCGGACCGTAACGACATCGAGCGCAAGTTCATCACCGGTCTGGCCAAGCTGGGTCTCGCGGCGCAGGAGGACGGCACCGTCGCGAAGAGCGACGCCGCGATCGCCGAGGCGGAGGGTGCTCCCGCGCCGAAGCGCCAGCAGCCCAAGCGCCAGACCAAGGCGAAGCGTCACACGGGTGGGGCCCAGCCCGGCGGGGCCAAGGAATCCGACTCCACCGAGCCGGAGGCCAAGACCTCGCTGGAGAAGCGGGACGACTCGCAGGACGCAGCACAGGACGACCAGCCGAAGCCGGCGGGCAAGCCCGCTTCCGGCTCCTCACGCCAAGCCAAGTCCGGACAGCGCAAGGGCCCGCAGCGGCCCAAGCACCCGTCCAAGAAGTAAGAAGGAGTGCATCCGTGACGGAAGGCACCGTTACCACGGCCGCTGAGGGCAGCGACACCATGACCCGCCTCGAGCAGGAGGGTGAGATCGCGGCCGATTACCTTGAGGGCCTGCTCGACATCGCCGACCTCGACGGCGATATCGACATGGACGTCGAGGCGGACCGGGCGGCGGTCTCGATCATCAGCGAGTCGGCGCGTGATCTGCAGAAGCTGGTGGGGCGTGACGGTGAGGTGCTGGAGGCGCTGCAGGAGCTGACGCGTCTCGCCGTCCACCGGGAGACCGGTGACCGCAGCCGTCTGATGCTGGACATCGGCGGCTTCCGGGCCCAGAAGCGTGAGGTTCTCGCCGAGCTGGGCGCCAAGGCCGCGGACGAGGTCAAGAGCTCCGGTGAGCCGGTGAAACTGGACCCCATGACGCCGTTCGAGCGCAAGGTCGTGCACGACGCGGTCGCGGCAGCAGGTCTGCGCAGCGAGTCGGAGGGCGAGGAGCCGCAGCGCTTCGTCGTCGTTCTGCCGGCCTGACCGGACCCTTGTACTGTCGGCCCCGTCTGTTCGCAGGCGGGGCCGATCTTTGTCAGCCTGATAGTCAGCCACCCACAGTGCGCTAGTGCGGTACGGAAGGACGGTCCCCGTGACGGAGGCAGCAGAGCTCCCCCAGGCGCCTCAGGAGGCGCAGGCGGTATTCGGTGAGCTCTTCCCAGAGGCTGTCCGGTACGCGGAACTGCTTGCGGACGCGGGGGTAAAGCGAGGGCTGATCGGTCCGCGCGAAGTACCGCGGCTGTGGGAGCGGCACCTGCTGAACTGCGCGGTGCTCTCCGAGGCGGTTCCGGAGGGTGTCACGGTCTGCGACGTGGGCTCCGGGGCGGGTCTTCCCGGTATCCCCCTGGCCCTGGTGCGGCCGGACCTGAAGATCACCTTGCTGGAGCCGCTGCTGAGGCGGACCAATTTTCTCCAGGAAGTCGTCGAGCTGCTGGGGCTTGATCATGTGACGGTCGTGCGAGGCAGGGCCGAGGAGGTTCTCGGTACCTTGCAGCCGGTGCACGTCGTGACGGCTCGCGCCGTGGCTCCGCTCGACCGCCTCGCTGGATGGGGCGTTCCGTTGCTGCGTCCGTACGGGGAGATGCTGGCGCTCAAGGGCGACACCGCCGAGGAGGAGATCAACGGGGCTCGCGCGGCGCTCAGTAAGCTCGGGGTGGTGGAGACCGAGGTGCTGCACGTCGGTGAGGGCGTGGTCGATCCGACGACCACAGTGGTGCGCGTGGTGGTCGGGGAGAGCCCTGGCGGTGTGAGGTTCGCCGCAAAGAGGGCCAAGGCCGCGAGGGTCAGCCGCACCCGCCGACGCCGCTGAATCGCAGCCCGGACTCGGTCGTGACTGGGCGTTTCGGGCTGTTACGTACAGTTCATACCTTCTATCAGTGATGCTCCATACAAGCAGCCATACGTACCTGGTGCGGAGTGTCGTAGAGGGCTGACGGCGCTTCGCAGGCATCGTGTTTCACGTGAAACGTCGCTCTCTGCTGCAGGGAATCATCAGCCGCGGTCGTGCGGCTGCCACGCCGCGCGAGCGCAAGCTCGTACGGGCTGCCGAGTTGTCCACAGAAGTGGATTCATCCACAGAAGAGCGGGCCTCGCTGGTTCACGACCCCGAAAGCATGGCAGGCTCTGCTCATTGCGAGCCTGAAGTCGAGGAGAGTGAATCCTTGCGGTCCGACGCCAACATCGCGGGACCGATGACCGATCCGGTCCCCGGTCCCCGAACCGAGTCTGCGGGGGAGGGTGTTTCACGTGAAACACCGCCTCCGATGGACGACACACCCATCGGTCGTGCGGCCCAGCTGGCGGTTGAGGCCCTCGGCCGCGCCGGCGAGGGTCTGCCCCGCCCTGACCAGACGCGCGTCATGGTGGTGGCCAACCAGAAGGGCGGGGTGGGCAAGACGACCTCCACGGTCAACCTTGCAGCCTCCCTGGCACTTCACGGTGCTCGCGTCCTGGTGGTCGACCTCGACCCGCAGGGGAACGCCTCCACGGCTCTGGGGATCGACCACCACGCCGAAGTCCCCTCCATCTATGACGTCCTCGTCGACAGCAGGCCGCTCTCCGAAGTGGTCCAGCCCGTCCCGGACATCGAAGGTCTCTTCTGTGCTCCTGCCACCATCGATCTCGCCGGTGCGGAGATCGAGCTGGTGTCACTCGTGGCACGGGAGAGCCGACTGCAGCGGGCGATCCAGGCGTACGAGCAGCCGCTCGACTACATCCTCATCGACTGCCCGCCCTCGCTCGGTCTGCTGACGGTCAACGCTCTCGTTGCCGGAGCCGAGGTGCTGATCCCCATCCAGTGCGAGTACTACGCGCTGGAGGGGCTGGGGCAGCTGCTGAGGAACGTCGACCTGGTGCGAGGACACCTCAACCCGGATCTGCATGTGTCGACGATCCTGCTCACGATGTACGACGGCAGGACCCGACTCGCTTCCCAGGTCGCGGAGGAGGTGCGCACGCACTTCGGCAAGGAGGTGCTACGGACGAGCATTCCGCGGTCGGTGCGCATTTCCGAGGCGCCGAGCTACGGGCAGACGGTGCTGACGTACGACCCGGGGTCCAGCGGTTCCTTGTCGTACCTCGAGGCGGCCCGTGAGATCGCCTTGAGGGGCGTCGGGGTGCACTACGAGGCCCAGCACGCCCAGACGGGCAGTCAGAACAGCCAGCAGAGCGTTTCGGAGGGCATCCAGTGAGTGAGCGTCGAAGAGGGCTGGGACGTGGGCTCGGTGCGCTGATCCCCGCTGCACCGCAGGAGCGGCAGGTCGGGTCCCCCGGGTCCGGGGCGGGCGCGATTCCGATACTCACCGCCGAGCGCGGTGTGGCCGCGGCCAAGGTGACCACGTTGCCTGCTGCTCCGGTGGTGCCGGAACCCAGCGCCCCCACGGAGCCGGAGTCGGCGGCCGAGATGAGGGATGCGGCCGGAGCGTACTTCGCCGAGGTTCTTCTGGGGTCGATCACTCCAAATCCCCGGCAGCCGCGTGAGGTGTTCGACGAGGATGCTCTCGCCGAGCTGGTCACCTCGATCAAGGAGGTCGGTCTCCTCCAGCCCGTCGTGGTGCGCAAGGTGGCGGAGGACCGCTACGAGCTCATCATGGGTGAGCGGCGATGGAGGGCGTGCCGTGAGGCCGGCCTGGAGCGGATTCCCGCGATCGTCCGGGCGACCGACGACGAGAAGCTGCTTCTCGACGCGCTGCTGGAGAACCTTCACCGTGCTCAGCTGAACCCCTTGGAAGAGGCGGCGGCGTACGACCAGCTGCTGAGGGACTTCAAGTGCACGCACGACCAGCTCGCTGACCGGATCGGCCGGTCCCGTCCGCAGGTCTCCAACACACTGCGTCTTCTGCGGCTCTCGCCGCCGGTGCAGCGCAGGGTCGCGGCGGGCGTGCTGTCGGCCGGTCACGCCCGGGCGCTGCTGTCGGTGGAGGACTCCGAGGAGCAGGACCGGCTCGCCCACCGCATCGTCGCCGAAGGGCTCTCGGTGCGGGCGGTGGAGGAGATCGTGACTCTCCTGGGGTCCACTCCTACGAGTTCTGCCAAGCCGAAGGGCCCGCGGGCGGGTGGTCGGCTGTCCCCGGCTCTGAGTGATCTGGCCACCCGGCTCTCGGACCGCTTCGAGACGCGGGTGAAGGTCGACCTCGGTCAGAAGAAGGGCAAGATCGTCGTCGAGTTCGCCTCGATGGAGGATCTGGACCGCATTCTCGGCAGCCTCGCACCGGGCGAGGGGCGTGTGCTGGACCGAGGACTTTCCGAAGAGCCTGCCGAGGGCGACGAGGACTGATCTCCCGGATCGAACTGAGGGCGGGCCGTGGTCCAGGCGAATTCCGGACCACGGCCCGCCCTTTGCTCTTTCCCGGTTCCCGTGGGACGTCTGGGTGGATACGATGCGTTCTGGTATGGCGCACCCACCTTGATGCCACCTCGGAGGAGGTCGGGGGTATGCGAACAGTGAGCCGCAGCCGGCTGGTGACAGTGGGCTTGGGCTTGGGGGCCGTCGGAGGGTTCTTCGGCAGCTTGTTTCGTGAACGGAGTGCGCTGGCAGCCGCACGTGGTGCGGCGGGCGTAGGAAGTGAGGAACCGCCTTCATGGGGCGTCGGCTCGTACCGCTCACCTTGGACAACCTTCCGGATCTCCCCAGACGCTGCCGCTCGTGTGTCTTCTGGGAGCTTGACCCGGTCAGCGGGGAAGCTGCGGTAAAGGCGGGCAGGCCCGAACTGGAGAAGGAAGCCTGGATCTCCGCGGTTCTGCTGGAGTGGGGCTCCTGCGGCCGAGTTGTCTACGTGGACGATGTGCCGGCCGGCTTCGTTCTCTACGCGCCGCCTGCCTATGTGCCCCGCGCGACCGCGTTTCCCACGAGCCCTGTGTCGCCCGACGCGGTGCAACTGATGACCGCCTTGGTCCTGCCTGGCTATCAGGGGCAGGGGCTGGGCCGGGTGTTGGTGCAGACGGTTGCGAAGGATCTGCTGCGGCGCGGGTTCAAGGCGATCGAGGCGTTCGGGGACGCACGGTGGAAAGAACCGGCCTGTGTCCTGCCGGCGGACCACTTGCTGGCGGTCGGCTTCAAGACCGTACGGCCGCATCCCAAGTACCCACGTCTGCGACTGGAACTGCGGACGACGCTGTCCTGGAAGGAAGACGTCGAGCTGGCCTTGGACAGGTTGCTGGGAGCTGTTCAGAAGGAGCCTGCGCTGCGGCCTCTCTGAGCAGACCGGCGCACATACAGAAACGGGCCCACCCCGAGGGGTGGGCCCGTTTCACGTGAAACAGAGTGCGCTGCCTACTACTCGCCGATGAAGGCTTCGAGGTCGCGAAGGATCGCGGCCTTCGGCTTGGCGCCGACGATGGTCTTGGCGACCTCGCCGCCCTGGTAGACGTTGAGCGTCGGGATGGACATCACGCCGTACTTGGCGGCGGTGGCCGGGTTCTCGTCGATGTTGAGCTTGACGATCTCGATCTGGTCCCCGTGCTCAGCCGCGATTGCCTCCAGCGAGGGGGCGATCTGACGGCACGGACCGCACCAAGCGGCCCAGAAGTCCACCAGTACGGGCTTCGTGCTGTTGAGGACTACCTCGTCGAAGGTGTCGTCGGTCACGTTCTTCAGGTCGCCGGCCACGGCGGCCTCCTTAACTTCGCGGGGGTGTGGGGTGGGGGTGCCGTGGGTCAGACCGCGGGGGTCTTCTCCGGTTCGGCGAGCTTCTCGTCGGCGAGCGCGGCAAGGAAGCGTTCGGCATCGAGCGCGGCGGAGCATCCGGTACCGGCGGCGGTGATGGCCTGCCGGTAGGTGTGGTCGACGACATCTCCGGCGCCGAACACGCCCGACAGGTTGGTGCGCGTCGAGGGTGCTTCGACCTGGAGGTAGCCCTCGTCGTCCAGGTCGAGCTGGCCCTTGAAGAGCTCGGTGCGCGGGTCGTGGCCCACTGCGATGAACAGGCCGGTCACCGCGAGCTCGGAGAGCTCGCCCGTCTTGGTGTTACGCAGAGTCAGACCGGAAAGCTTCTGCTCGCCCTGGACCGCGGCGACCTCGCTGTCCCAGGCGAACTTGATCTTCGGGTCGGCGAATGCGCGCTCCTGCATGGCCTTGGAGGCACGCAGGGAGTCACGGCGGTGGACGATCGTGACGGACTTGGCGAAGCGGGAAAGGAAGGTTGCTTCCTCCATCGCCGTGTCGCCGCCGCCCACCACAGCGATGTCCTGGTCCTTGAAGAAGAACCCGTCGCAGGTTGCGCACCAGGAGACGCCGCGTCCGGAGAGGGCGTCCTCGTTGGGCAGGCCGAGCTTGCGGTGCTGGGAACCGGTGGTGACGATGACGGCCTTGGCCCTGTGGACCGTGCCCGCGGTGTCGGTGACGGTCTTGATGTCACCGGTCAGGTCGACGGCGACCACGTCGTCGGGGATGAGCTCCGCACCGAAGCGCTCGGCCTGTGCGCGCATGTTGTCCATGAGCTCGGGGCCCATGATGCCGTCCTGGAAGCCCGGGAAGTTCTCCACGTCGGTGGTGTTCATCAGAGCACCACCGGCGGTGACGGCGCCCTCGAACACCAGCGGCTTCAGCGACGCGCGAGCCGTGTACAGGGCGGCGGTGTAACCCGCCGGCCCGGAACCGATGATGATCACATTACGGACGTCGCTCACGGGTGTCTTCCTCGTCTCTGCAGACTGCCTACTGCCTACTGGGGCCGGTTCAACGACTCTCACCCCACCCAACGGATCCTACGGGCCATGCATTCCCCGACGTGCCGCGGCATTCGGCGCGGAGTTCAGGAGCGGGCGTAGGAGTGAGTGAGGAGCAACGTTCCCTTTGCCGCAGGAGTGGCGTCCACGCAGGCCGCATCGACGACATATGCCTGTACGCGCGAGGCGTCCGATGTGTGGGGCAGGACGACGAGGTAGGCGTCGGTTCCCTGGTAGATGCCTTGTTCCACGGCCAGGGGCGGGGTGGTGCGACCGGTGCCCTGCTGTACGCAGGAGGGGACATACACGGCGGGCGTGCGCAGAGGATTCCTGGGCGCCGAGGGGTCCGCAGACGAGACCTCGGGGGTCAACTGGGAGTCGACGGTCGGTTCCCGCTTCTCGCCGCCCGGTCGCTCCGAAGCCGTCGCGCTGCTCAGCAGGGCGTCGACGCGACGCTCCAGAGTGCCTTCCGCGTAGGTGCGCGTACTGTCCTCGGCCGCGCTTGAGCTCCTGTCCGCCATCTTGGAGGAATCCGAGTTCTGAGAAGGCTGAACCGACTGCAACAGGAAGACGCTCACGCCGACAACGGCTGCGCCGAACGCGGCACCGAGCACGGCCGTCCGGCGCCGACGGCGGGCGGGACGACGACTGGGACCGGTCGCGCCCCGTGGGCGCCCTGCAGGGCGGTCTGTCGGGCTGGGCTTGGAGCCGGCTGATTCCTCGGCTGCGGGTTCTGTTTCACGTGAAACAGAGGTCGCCTCAGCGGGCGCGGTGGCGTTCAGGAGTGCTTCGGCGGCGAGTGCGGCATCGATACGGCCGGCGACGTCGTCGGGCATCCGTGGGGAGCCGGGCAGCGTTCCGAGAAGGCTGCGGATCTCTTCGAGTGAGCTCAGGACATCGTCGCAGAGCGCACATCCGTCGATGTGATGACGGACGTCCGCTGTGCGGGAGGCGGAGAGGAGCCCCTCCGTGAGATCTGAGATCTCCGAGACGTCCGGGTGCTGATCCGTGTCGGCCGTGGAAGTCACGAGCGCCCACCTCCTCCCTTCGCAGCAGCAGGATCACTTGCCCCTGCATCTCTAGGTCCCGACGCCGGTGGGACGGATGTCCCCTGCGTGCGGTTCCTTCCCACGGTGAGGTCGCCGCTATCCCTGGCATCACCGCGGAGATGAGTGAGCATGGGGACCAGTCTGGCGCGTCCCCGTGCGCAGCGGCTTTTCACGGTGCCGGTCGGGACGTCGAGGATGCGGGCGGCCTCGGCGACCGGATAGCCCTGCATGTCGACGAGGACGAGCGCGGCGCGCTGTTCCACCGGCAGTTTGGCCAGGGCGGCCAGGAGCTCGCGGTGCAGATCCTGGCGTTCGGCGGGTGCCTCGGCGGACTCGTGGGGTTCCAGGAGCTGATCGAGCCGATCGGCGTCGTCGACCGGGGCTGTCTTCCGGGAGGCGGCCTTGCGCGCGCGATCGAGGCAGGCATTGACGGTGATGCGGTGCAGCCACGTGGTGACCGCGGACTGGCCTCGGAAGGTGTGGGCAGCGCGGAAGGCGGAGATCAGGGCGTCCTGTACCGCGTCTGCTGCTTCCTCGCGGTCGCCGAGCGTGCGCAGGGCCACGGCCCAGAGCCGGTCACGGTGACGCCGTACGAGCTCGCCGAAGGCGTCCGGTTCGCCTGCGACGTGCTGGGCCAGGAGGTCCTGGTCGTTCGTGTCGGCGAATCTGGCGTTGTCCAACGGTGAGCCCCCTCCCCTGGTGCCGTCAGCTGGTGATTTTGATATCCGAAACCTTGCCGCGGAATCTACCGTCGTCGCTCAGCGGCAGATTGGTCAGCCAGACCAGAACGTACCGCGCCTTCACCGGTTCGTCGGGCTTGAGCGACACCTTCGTACCTGATCCGTCGGCGACCTTGGTGAAACCACCGGGAAGTGCCGGCACGGACGAGCTTTCCGTCGTTCGGAGTTCGACCGAGGTGGTGCCTCCGAGGAAGGAGACGTCCACGGTTCCGACCTGCTGGACCTTGCCCAGGTCGAGAACGACTCCGACGCCTTCCTTGAGCCTGCCGAAGTCGGCGCTGAAGTAGCCGTCGGTGTGCCAGAAGGTGGTGGTATCACCGTCGTGCACGTTCTTTATCGCGGCGGGCTTCTCGGAGCCGTCCGCACCGAGCGGGTCGTAGTCCCTGGCACCGGCGATGGCGATGGGCTTGCCGGTTTCGTTCGCCTCGTTCTTCTTGTCGTCGTCGTCCGGGGTCGTCTGGCTGGTGCCCGGGTCCACGGGGTCCTTGCCCCGGTCGAGGACGGTCTCGGCCAGCTGCCAGCTGCCCAGACCGAGCGCCGCGATCAGAAGGGCGGACACGGCCCATTTCAGGGCCCTGCCGGTGCGGCTCTGCAGCGGGGGCGGCGGCGCCATGACGGGCTGTGTCGCATGGTTCGGACGGGACGAGGGGCGTCCGTAGGTGCCCTGCTGGTAGGTCGTGCGCTGGTACTCGGGTGGTGCGGTGAACGTCGGTTCCGGCGGCAGGATGCGCGGCATGGCCGCGACGGCCTTCGCCAGCTCGTCCGGCGTGGTGCAGGGCTGTTCCTGCCGGGAGGCGGTCGCGCCGTCGTTGGCGAGCGCCCGCATGGCGATTTCCGAGAGCCCGCGGTGGACCCCGGCCCGCACCTGGTCGGGGGCGATCAGCCCGACGCCCTTGGGGAGCCCCGAAAGCCCGTAGGCATCGTTCTCGTAGGGCCAACGATGGGTCAGTGCGGCGTAGAGCAGCGCTCCGATGGCTTCGGTGTCCGTGCGCAGCGGGCGTTCCGCGGTGACGCCGCGCAGGGCGGCGTTCACGGCGAGGCCGCGAATCCGGTACTGCCCGGTCGAACTGCGCAGCACGGCTCCAGGTGTGAGCCTCAGATGCGCGAGGCCCTCACGGTGAGCGGCTGCCATCGCCTGCGAGATCTGGCTGACGAGCTGGTAGGCGTCGTGGGCCTCCATCGGCCCCGAGGCCAGCAGAGCGGTGAGCTCGGTGGCGTCCGGAAGCCATTCATGGACGACGTAAACGAGGTCGTCCTCCTCGACGGCGTCCAGTACCTGCACGAAGCGCGGGTCGCCGAGCAGAGCGGAGGATCGGGCGGCGGCCAGCACGGAGCGGGCTCGCGGGTGGTCCGCGGGGAGGAGATGCACCCCCACCGCACGGCGCAGTTTCTCGTCCACAGCGCGCCAGCTGCTGAATCCGTCCAGACGGGTGACGCACTCTTCGAGGCGATAGCGGCCGGCGAGTTTGTGGCCACTGTGCACATCGGGCGCCGGGGGAATGGCACGCGAGCCCTCTGGCCCACCGGCCGCGTCCTTGGGGCTCACGCCTGCTGCGTCCTGGGGTTCCGCGGTCCCGTCGGTCGTGGCCTCGTCCGCCTTGGCGGTCAGCGGCTCGTCGCCGCTGTTGTCGGCCACGTCGACGGCAGCCGTGCTACGTTCCGCCACCGTCGTTCCTGCCTCCCCATCCGTTGAGCGATGCCAGCCGGCTCTGCACAGTCACGCCAATTGTGCCCACACTCCGGCGCTATGCACGACACGCGGTGTCCGGCGATGGTTGTGCGGCCCGGCTCCCCTTTAGCGTCCGAGTCGCCCCCGGACCATGCCGACCATGCCGTTGAGTTCTTCGATGCGCATCTTCTTCGCCGCCAGGAAGAAGACTCCCAGCAGCACGATGCCGCCGCAGACCAGGGCGGCGAGCGAGCCGAGAGCACCCTCGCCGAGAGCCATCAGGAGGGCGAATCCGACGCCGCCGCCGACAATGGCCGCAGGCACCGCTGCCAGGCAGAGGCGGGCGTAGGTGCGCACGATGTGGGCGCCGTCCAGGTCGCCGCCCAGCCGGTTGCGCAGCCGGCGCCAGGCGATACCGACGCCGACTGCGTAGGCCAGCCCGTACGAGGCGGCCATGCCGACGACTGCCCACTGGGCCGGAAGGACCACGTAGCAGAGGGCGGAGGCGGCTGCGTTGACCGCGGCGACGATGACGGTGTTGTAGAAGGGGGTGCGGGTGTCCTCGTACGCGTAGAAGCCACGCAGCACGACGTACTGCACGGAGTACGGGATGAGACCGAGACCGAACGCCATCAGGATGAAGCCCATGGAGCGGGCGGCTTCGGTGCCGCTGGACGCGTACAGCAGGGTGCACATGGGCAGGCCGAGCGCCAGGAAGGTGAAGGCGACCGGCACGATGGCCACGGCCGAGTTGCGCAGCCCCTGCGAGATGTCGTCGCGGACCGCACCGGGGTCGTTGTCATGGGCGGCCCGGGAGATACGGGGGAGCAGAGCGGCCATGACCGAGACGGTGATGATGGCCTGAGGCATGCCCCAGATCAGCTGGGCGTTGGAGTAGGCGAGGAAACCCGTGCCGTCCGTGCCGGATGCCGCACCAGCCGAGGTCGCCAGTTGGGTGACGACCAGCACGCCCGCCTGGTTGGCCAGGACGAACAGGACGGTCCACTTGGCCAGCTTGATCGTCTTTCCGAGCCCGTGGCCCTTCCAGTCGAAGCGCGGGCGGAAGCGGAAGCCCGCCTCCCGCAGGTACGGAATCATCGCAAGAGCCTGGACGACCAGGCCGAGCAGCGTGCCGATGCCCAGGAGCCGGACGCCGTCCGCGGGGATCGTCTCCACACCCATGTGGGACTCGCCCGAGGTGCCGTAGACCCAGATGAACAGACCGAACGTGAAGATCATGACGACGTTGTTGAGGACCGGGGTCCACATCATCGCGCCGAACTTCCCGCGGGCGTTCAGGATCTGGCCCATCACGACATGGACACCCATGAAGAAGATGGTCGGCAGGCAGTACCTGGCGAAGGTGACGGCCACGCTGTTGGCGGCGGCATCGGTGGCGATCGTCCGCGACATCATGCCGATCAGCCACGGTGCGGCGAACACCGCGAGCACGACGATCACACCGAGGGCGACCATCACGAGGGTCAGCAGACGATTCGCGAATGCCTCGCCGCCGTCCTCGTCCTCCTTCATGGACCGGACGAGCTGCGGGACGAACACCGAGTTCAGTCCGCCGCCCACGGTGAGGATGTAGATCATCGTGGGCAGGGTGTACGCGATGGTGAAGGCGTCACCGAGCAATGCCGCACCCAGCGCGGCGGTGATCACCAGGCTGCGTACGAAACCGGTGAGCCGCGACACCAGGGTGCCGGCCGCCATCAGCGCACTGGACTTCAGCAGGCTGGAGGCCCGGCCGCCGGACTTGGGCGGTACGGGAGCCGGAGACGGTTCGGGCTCAGGCGGACCCGGGGGCTTTCCCGAGCCTTCCTGGTCCCGGAAGAGGTGGGCGAAGGCATCCGGTTCCTCGCGGTCGTCGGACGCGCGGGTGACCAGGTCGTCCACTCCGACGAACTGGGTGGTCGCCGCGTTGTCGCCGTACGGGAGGTGCCGGGAGGGGCCCGAGGGCTCCGGGGCGGGTGTCTGGGCCCACAGCCGGGGATCGGGGGCGTACTGGGCCGCAGGCGGCTGCTGGTAAAGGGGCTGCGGCTCCTGGAACGTGCCCGGGGGCGACGGCGGGTGCGAGGCGCGGTCGTAGAGCGCTTCGGTCACCGGGTCCTGGGCCGCGAGATCCTGGGCCTGGTAGGGATCGTGGTCGAAGGCGTGCTGAAGATACGGATCGGGGGGCGTCGGGCTCTCGTGGCCGCCCGGAGGGACCGTTGGCCCGCCGGAGGACCCACCTCCACCCGCGCCCTGGCCGCGGTCACCGTCGTATGGCGCGTTCATCGAAACCCCACCTCATCGTCCCCGGCCGACCGGCCCGACAGACATCGCTCAACGGTCCACTTTCTCACCCGTTCCTGACGGGTCCCCGCTTTCCGGACCAGTGTCCGGCGTCGGGTCACTCGGCTGCTCGGGTTCGCCGCCGTTGTCCTCCGTTGTGTCGCTTGCGATGGTGCGCTTGCGGTGTGTGTACATCCTGATGCCTGCCAGGACCAGCAGCAGCAGTCCACCGGCGATGACGAGCAGCACGGTCGGCGTGACTTCCGAGACCTTCACCGTGAAGGTCATTTCTTCGCCGTACGGTGTGCCGTCCTCGGTGAACAGCCGTGCTGTGACCTGCACTTGCCCGTTGACGTTGGCAGCGGCGTCGAATTTCACGGACTGGCTGTGGCCGCCCGCGATCTTGACGGGCTGCTCCGCCACGGCGCCGTCGTCGTTGAGCTTCAGGCGGGTCGCGTTTTCCGAGGTCAGTCGGAGGACCAGGTTGTCGACGCCCTGCACCAGCTTGTTCTGGACCGTGACGGGAATCGTCGCGCTCCGGCCGGACAGGGTGACGTCCGACTTCGCAATGAGCTGGACCTCGGTGGTGAGACTGCGCAGATACGTGCGTACCGCGTCACGGTACCGCTGCGCCTCCAGAGGCCTGCCGCGCCATGACGTCGACATGGAGCGGTTGATCGCGTTACCGAAGGGAGTCACCACCCGGTCGGGCTGGGTGAGGATGACCTGGAAGCTGTTGAGCGAGTCCTTGGTCGTCCTGATGTCCTGGAACGCCTGGGTGGGGAGTTCCTGGCCGCGCAGCTTCTTCGGGTACTGGGAGGACCGGGGCACCTTGCTCGTCGCCTGCGCGTCGGGCTTCTCCTCGGCCGCGGCCGTCAGGTCGAGAGGCTGTGTCCAGCGCTCGTCGATGAGCGCGTGCAGGGAGTCGGCCATCGACTGCGCCTGGGAGGCGCTGGGGGTCCGCTGGGGGGCGACGACGATGCTGCGCTGCTTCTCGGGGTCCTGCTCCGTGAGCGCCAGCGTCTGTGCCAGGAACTTCTGGACGGCGAGCGTGGAGTCCCCGGCATGCGACATGTCGCCCTTGAACGCCGTCGAGAGCCGGTAGTCAGCGACGACGGCAGTGGTGCCGCCGCCGATCGGCCGGGCCGCGGTCGGTGTGTAGAGAAGGCTGCCGGTTTCGGCGAGGCTGTCGCTGCGGGCGATCACGTTGTGCGCGCCGGCCGAGGTGGCGACGTCGACGATCGATGGATCGACCGCCCCCTCCACCGGCCAGGCGAAGTCGGTGGACGGCTTCACATGGAGGATCGTCTCCACCGTCGAACCCGCCACTTCGGTGGCGGTCTGCAGGTGGCTGAGGGTGCCCGAGACGCTCTTGCCGCGGTGCGCGATCGATGCCAGATCGGGGTCGGCGAACGGCAGCGCGACCACCTTGCCGTCCTCCACCGCCGTCTCCAGTGCCGTCAGCCACTGCTTGGCGACGTCCTGGTTCTTTCCCGCGACCGTGGTGTCCCCGACCTTGATCCGGTAGTTCTTCGTCATCGCGTCGACCGTGGCCAGCAGATCCGGGTCGATGACCCACGTCACCGGGAGCCGACGGCCCAGCGAGACCAGCTGTTCGAGCCGGCCGCCCGGGGCGAGCTCGGCCGCGAGGTCGTCGTTGGAGAAGACCGGTGTCTGCTGTTCGTCCGAGCCCGTCTCGGCGCTGACATGGGCCGAGGAGATGAGCGGCCAGAGGTAGGTCAGCTTGGTCTTGGCGTCGCTTTCCTTGGGCTGCCAGGGAAGAAAGGTGCGCTGGATGCCCAGCACCTGGTCATAGCGCGCCCGGGCAGTCTGGCCCGAGAGCGAGACGCCGAGCTGGTAGACGCCTGCTTCGTCCAACGGCAGTTTGCTGACGGGCACGGAGAGCTCGAAGTCCTGGCTGAGCCCGGACCGCAGATTCGCGGTCTTCACCGTGTACTTGCCGCCGAGCGGAGCCGGATCGGCTCCCGGTACGTAGCCGGTGCGCTTGGCGGCATCGTCGATCGCGGTCCTGCCGGACAGCTTCGGGCCCACTCGCAGATCGACCGTCGCGCTGGTGATCGTCTCCCTGCCGTTGTTCGTCAGGGTGCCGGAAACGGTGAGGGTGTCCCCCTTCACCGGCGCGCTGGGGCTCAGTGTGTCGAGCGACACTGCGACGGTGGTGGAGCCGGTGGGAGCCTTCGCCGGTTGCGCTGCCTGCGCCGCGGGAGCCGTGGGGCCGCCGAGGAGGCCGGCCAGCAGCGGTGCCCCGATGAGCAAGGAGGCTGTGCGCCGCAGCCACCGGCGGGCAGGAGCGGGACTCATCCCCTGAAAGTCTGCCGCCTCGGCCACGCGCCTACCCGTCCCTCGTCGTCGTCAACTGCTGATCGTTGTCGGTCTCTGCGTCCCCGCATGGTAACGATGTGCGCCGGAGCAAAGTGCTGGGGACTGCGCCACATGATCGGGAGAGTCTCGCAGGGTCAAAAGAAACAATGACGCCCGGGCCGGTCGGTGCACGTACCCTTTTCTGTTGTGCCGAACGCCAACGAAGACAACGCCAGTGCACTGAGCCAGGTGCAGCACCGCGCAGTCAGTGAACTGCTGCGAGTGTCCCCGGTCGCCGACGACCTCGCCCGCCGATTCCAGGAGGCCGGGTTCAGCCTCGCCCTGGTCGGTGGCTCGGTCCGCGACGCGCTGCTCGGCAGGCTCGGAAACGACCTGGACTTCACGACCGACGCCCGCCCCGAGGACGTACTCAAGATCGTCCGGCCGTGGGCGGACTCGGTGTGGGAGGTCGGGATCGCCTTCGGCACTGTCGGGTCCCAGAAGGACGGATACCAGGTCGAAGTTACGACATACCGGTCGGAGGCGTACGACAGGGCCTCGCGAAAGCCCGAGGTCTCCTACGGCGACTCCATCGAGGAAGACCTCGTGCGCCGCGACTTCACGGTCAACGCGATGGCCGTCGCGCTGCCGCAGAAGGAGTTCATCGACCCGCACGGCGGCCTGAAGGACCTCGCGGAGCGCGTCCTGCGCACCCCTGGAACCCCGGAGGAGTCCTTCTCCGACGACCCGCTGCGCATGCTCCGTGCGGCGAGGTTCGCCGCGCAGCTGGACTTCGAGGTCGCCCCTGACGTGGTCGCAGCGATGACGGACATGGCTGGGCGGATCGAGATCGTCTCGGCCGAACGGGTCCGGGAAGAGCTCAACAAGCTGCTCCTCTCCGCCCACCCGCGCAAGGGGCTGGGGCTCCTGGTCGACACGGGCCTGGCAGCCCATGTGATGCCGGAGCTTCCCGCGCTGCGGCTGGAGAGTGACGAGCATCACCGTCACAAGGACGTCTACGAGCATTCGCTGACTGTCCTCGAGCAGGCCATCGACCTCGAAGAGGACGGGCCCGACCTCGTACTGAGGCTTGCCGCCCTGCTGCACGACATCGGCAAGCCGAGGACTCGTCGCTTCGAGACGGACGGCCGCGTCTCCTTCCACCACCACGAAATGGTCGGCGCGAAGATGACCAGGAAGCGGATGACCGATCTCAAGTACTCCAACGACATGGTCAAGGACGTCGCGAAGCTCGTCGAGCTGCATCTGCGCTTCCACGGCTACGGCGACGGGGAGTGGACCGACTCGGCGGTTCGCAGGTACGTGCGCGACGCCGGCCCCCTCCTGGAGCGTCTGCACAAGCTGACCCGCTCGGACTGCACGACGCGGAACAAGCGCAAGGCGAGCGCTCTCTCGCGGACGTATGACGGCCTTGAGGAGCGCATCGCCCAGTTGCAGGAGCAGGAGGAGCTTGATTCGATCCGGCCCGACCTGGACGGCAACGAGATCATGGAGATCCTGGGTGTCGGTCCGGGGCCGGCGATCGGCAAGGCGTACACGTTCCTGCTGGAGCTGCGGCTGGAGAACGGGCCGATGGAGCGCGGTACGGCAATCGCCGCGCTCAAGGAGTGGTGGGCCACACAGAGCTGAGGCCGGTGCTGGTCATGTTTCACGTGAAACATGACCAGCACCGGACGCATCGAGGGGCGCTGTTTCACGTGAAACAGCGCCCCTCGGCGTTAGGGAGTCCCGCCCGGCACTCCCTTGACGCGTCTCCATCGGAACGTCGCAACGGAGACAGCCGCGAAGAGGACAGCCACTCCGGTCACCACGGTGACCGACCGCCCGTCAGCAGGCAGCAGCAGAGCGGACAGTGCAGCGGCGACGACGAAGGCGACGTTGAAGAGCACGTCGTAGAGCGCGAAGATCCTGCCGCGGAAGGCATCGTCCACCGATGTCTGCACCACCGTGTCCGTGGCGATCTTCGCTCCCTGCGTGACAAGTCCGAGTACGAACGCCGCGATCAGTATCGGCCTGAGGGCGAACGACAAGCCCAGCGCCGGCTCCAGGACGGCGGCGGCGCCTGCGCACAGCGCCATCCAGCCGAACCGGCCCAGGCGTCCCACGGCCCAGGGAGTCATCGCCGCGGCCACGAAGAACCCCGCTGCGGAGGCTCCCAGCGCCAGCCCCAGCAGGCCCAGCCCGTCGGACTCGGTGTCGGACCATGCGTACCGGCACAGCATCAGCACCATCACTGTCAGAGCCCCGTAGCAGAAGCGCATCACGGTCATGGCGCCCAGAGCGCGGGCTGCGTCTTTCCGTTCGGCCAGATGGCGCAGCCCGGCCGCGAGCCCACGGGTGGTGGTGGCCAGTGCCTCGCGGAGCCGTAGATGGCTTGCGTCCGTATCCGGACCGAGCAGTCGCCGCGGCAGGCTCAGCGAAACCACGGCCGAGACGAGGTAGATCGTTGCTCCCAGCAGGACCACCGCGGAATCGGACCCGTCGGCCAGCAGTCGTACGGCGAAGGCGAGCCCCCCGCCCGCAGTAGCTGCCAGCGTGCCGGCCGTCGGCGAGAGGGAGTTGGCGACGACGAGCCGGTCGGCGTCGACCACGCGTGGGAGCGCCGCCGACAGACCGGCGAGCACGAAGCGATTGACTGCCGTGACGCAGAGGGCGGAGACGTAGAAGAGCCAGGTGGGTACGGAACTGAGGATCAGCAGGGCCGTGCAGCAGGCGAGTGCCGCGCGGAGCAGATTCCCGTACAGGAAGACCTGACGGCGTGGCCAGCGGTCCAGCAGGACGCCGGCGAAAGGGCCGACGAAGGAGTACGGCAGCAGCAGCACCGCCATGGCGGAGGCGATGGCGCCGGGCGTCGCCTGGTTCTCCGGGGAGAAGACGACGTGCGTGGCGAGAGCGACCTGGTAGACGCCGTCGGCCGACTGGGAAAGAAGCCGTACGGCGAGAAGACGACGGAAGTACCGAAGGCGCAGGAGTACGCGCAGATCACGCACGACAGGCATGTGAGCAAGCGTCACACACGTTGAGGGCCCCTGGGCGGATTGCCCAGGGGCCCTCAACGTGTGGAAGGGGAGGAGCGCTAACGCTCATCGCCCCGGTCAGGCTGTGCGCCGTGAACGGCTGCTCAGCGCTCGAGCTCGCCCGAGATGAACTTCTCGACGTTGGCGGCGGCCTCGTCGTCGAAGTACTGCACCGGCGGGGACTTCATGAAGTAGTAAGTCGCTTGCTATGCGACCCAATTGGAAATATGCAGGTCAGCGGTGGTGCCCATACGGCGGAGCGTCTGGGAGATGACCCTCTGGGGAGAATTCTGGGAGAGAAGGTGCCGCGACGTGTGCTCCTGCAGGAGCCGATCGAGCACCGCCACCGGGGAGCGGGGTGTCAGAGTTGCCCGTGCGGTCAGTGACTGCTCCCACATGTCGGTCAGCCCTGCCATCGTTCTGTCGCGCATTCCCTGGGTGACGTGCTTGTAGCGTGCGGACACCGATCCGTCCATGTGCCCCATGCGCTCATCGATGAGCACCTTGGGCGCCCCGAGATCCTCCAACCACGTTGCGTGGCAGTGCCGCAGGCCGTGGTTGGTGAGCCCGGCCGCCACCGGCACCCAGCACGCGGTCGCCTGCGTGCCGGACCACCGACCTCGCACCACGGCACCAGGCCACTGTTCACCCGCCACCACGCAGACCGGGTGGGCGGCATGGCCGGCGCCCTTCGTCGGATACCAGCCCGACGCGGCAGGCGCGAAAATCCGGTGCCTGTGGTCGTCCCGACTCCAGTGCGGCACCAGCTGGTCCGTGCCGACGTCCTCGACCACGCCCAGCTCCGCCATGGCGGAGCGCACGCGGTCGCGGGTGGCCTGGCTGGTCATCTCCGGCCGGTTCTGCACGCGGGACACCGTGGCCGCCGAGACACCGGCACGCTCCGCGATACGGGCGCGCGGGACGCGGAGCTCCTGGCGGAGGCCGGCCGCGCGGAAGACCGTGCGCATTCCGTGGCAGGGGCAGGCGCTCGGAGACGTACGACGCAGGTGGTCGGTCAGAAGCGCGGACAGGAACCGAGGGGTGTCGATGGTCCTGTAGCTGTCGTCCTTCGGCGGGCAGCGGACCATGGTGCCATCGTCCAGCTCGTACAGCTGCTCCTCGATCTGGATGCTTGAGGGCCTGACGTACGCCCTGTCGAGACCGACGGCCTCGCCCCACCGGATGCCTGTGTAGGTGGTGGTGACCGTCTCTACGAACTCGTCGTCGCGGCCGGAGAGAATGGCCGCCCGCTCGGCCACAAGGAGGGCGCCCAGGGGATCGGTGACCACTTTCTCAGGGCCACGCCCTTTCGAGCGTCCAGCGCGGCGCCCACGGCCGCGTCGCTGCGCTGCAGGGTTGGCCCCCATCGCGGGGACGTCCTCGACAGCGTCCTGCAGGATCAGGTGCAGGACGCTGCGGTACGTCGTCACGCTGGACTGGGCGTAGTCAGCCCGCTGGTTCTTCTGCCACGCCTCTACGTCAGCCCGGGTGATCGACGTGATCAGCATGTCCCCGAACGTGGGGAGCAGGTGGCCCTGGATGTGACTGGGGTAGTTCTGCATGGTCGACGGGGCCAACTCCTGGCCTGCCCACCACTGGTTGACGTACTCGGCGAAGGTGGGGATGGCAGAGCGGTCAACGTAGGTGCCAGCACGGACCGCCACTTCGGCGGCGTCGGCGGCCTGCTCCGCTTCCCGCTTCGTGCGGAAGCGGATCGTATTGCCGTCATCGTCCTTGACCGTGCCGTACGGCTTTCCATCCTGGATCTTGTACCGGGCGCGGTGGTAGTCGCCGCGCTTTTCCCCGTACCCCATGTCGTCCTCCTGAGCGCCCCCGCAGCGCCAGGCGGATGCTCAGCGCTGCCGTACTTGGTGCAGCAGGGACGGCTCGTCAACCGGGAGGCCGAGCTCCACGATCTCGCCGTTCCACATCTGGAAGTGAGCCACAGTCTTAAGAGCCAGCTGCGACGCCGCGGTGAGGGCGGCCGCCTGCTCGGGCAAGAACATCCCTCGGTTGAGCACGTACGTCATGCCTCCGCGGTAGACCTTTACGTAGGCCGGCCCCGGCAGGTCGCTCTCTGCAAGCCTGAACGTGATCACGTAACCCTCCCCGTGCATATGCCGAACGCGCTTTCCTCGACCGCGTGTTCGGTCACGATACATAGACAGGGCGTGATCAAGAACAGGTATGAATGACCTATTCCTGTTGACGTGCGCGCTCGTCAGCTTCGATCATGGCCCGCCACCGCCGGGTGTCCTCGGCGCTCATGCCAGCCAGGTGGGAAACGATCACGCGCGCGTCGTCCGAGAAGTTGCTTAGCTCGCGCCCCTCGTAGTCGAGGAACTGGCGCGAGGCGGCGCGCTTGACCAGTTGCAGGGGCTTGTCCAGTCCAGCCGCGATGCCTTTCAGCCGCTCCTTTGACGGCGCCGAGGTGACGGCGTTCGTCGCGAGCTTCTGGAAGTACGGCTTCGAGATCGGCTGACCTGCCGCCTCGGACCGGTCCGCCATGTCTTGGTACGACGCGCCGGCGTCGTTGGCCTCTCGCACCATCTGGCTCAAATCATCGGCGTCCATCTCCTGTACTAGCCGAGATGGGATCTCGGTGTCGGTGTCACGACGGGTTGGGGGATCCGTTGCCATGGCTGCCTCTCTGCGCCTGCCCAGCGCCTATGTGTCTGGCCTGTCTGTCTCAGTGTGACCACCGGGCTCTCTTCAAAGTGGCTGGTCAGCGCGTACAACCATCCCGATTCACAGACGAATCGTCTACGGAACAAGGTACCGCTGAGTCAACTTTCACGGAAACGCCACAACCGGCCGTTCGAATTCGTAGACGAAACGTCTACGCCTGTGGTTATGTGTTCCCGAACGTAGCCAGTACGTTCTGATTTGGAGCCACCGTGAGAGTTCGCTACCAGCTTCGCGACCGAGGCATCTTGCTCTGGGTCATGGAGCACCCCGGGCGGGGTGCCCCGTTCAGTGTCCGTGCACTTGCAGACGCTGCGGGCCTGCCTCCCGCCACGGTCGGTCATCTGGTCAGCGGGCATATGAGTACGTGCGAAATGGAGACCGCCCATGCCCTCGTGGAGGCGCTCGGAGTCGCAGTGCTCGTCCTTTTCGCGCCGCCTGCGTCTCCGAAACAGAACGAGTTGTCTGTGAAATCGGATTCACCCGCTGTCGTGTCACGAGAGGACGAGCCATGCGCACACGCACGAGCCCCCCACCCGGTCTGATCTATATCGCAGACACCCCGTCCGGACCGGGAATCGCTTCCCGCCTGGGCATCCTTCCCGCCACGTTCCGGAAGTGGCGCGTGGCCGGACGTGGCCCGGCGTGCTTCAAGATCGGCGGCCGGGTCGTGGCGCGCGAGGACGCGGTGGCCGAATACATCACGGCGCAGGAGCAGCAGTGCCTGGTTCGGAGCGCCTGATGTCCGCCCTGCCGCAGCTCCACACGCCCGAGGCCATCGCGGACTCGCTACAGGTGTCGACGTGGTGGGTCAAGGAACAGGCACGCAAGGGACGCGTCGACGCCGTCAAGGCGGCTGGAGCGTGGCGTTTCACGGATGAGCAGTACGCCCAGCTCCTCGCGCTGCACACCACCACTGCGGTCCCGGAGGAGCCCGACGTGATCGCTCAGCGCCGGAGGCCGGCCGCACCGGCCGCCACCCTGCAGCTCGTCGCGCGACTCCCCCGCCGCCAGGCCGCCTCGATCTGAAAACGGGGCCGCCCGGACCGGGCCTGGTCCGTGACAGCCCCTCAACCGGCACACCTCAACGACAGAGATCGAGGGCACCGTGAAGCACCTTACCCATTCCCGGATCACCGCAGCACTCGCGGCCGCGACGCAGCCGGAGGGCGAACGCCCCTGGACGCTGCTCCTGACCCGCCCGCCGATGACGTACACCGACTCCTACCGGTGGAGGGTCCTCGAGCAGAACCCGGACCTCCGGGAGTTCGCCGGCATCGATGAGCCGACTTGCCGCGCCGAGGCGTCCCGCGCCCGCATCGTCACCGAACTGGCCCGCCGCGACGCCTATATGGACGCCTTGGCCACCAGCGAACAGATGATGAGCACGACACCGGCTCTCCCGATCCACACGACTATCCGGCTGGCGGAGTGGCATGAGGGCCCTCTGATCTGCTGGGTCTTCCACCAGTCCCCCGAGGCCGTACACGAGTTCGCCGCGCACTTCGGCGGCACCGTGACCGAGGGCCGCAACGGCGACGAGTCGCCCTTCATCCGCGTCGGCGCCACGGGCACGGTGAACGGCATCCAGTTCGAGGCGTACACGCTGGTCGACGCGGCATCCGAGCAGGTGGCGGCATGACGACCACACCGCAGACCACATGGGTGCTCGATGGCACCGTGTTCGATCTGACCCGCACGTGGATCGACGTCTACGGCGCCCGCTGGACGTGGATCGGTTCCTGGGAGCCGGTGGTTGGCCCCGGCGGAGCGTCGGTCGACGAGCCGCTCATGCAGCGCGGCGAGGACACGCCGATGGTCCTGTCCCTCGTCTACTCGATCTACGGGCCGCTGATCCCGGAGCCGCGCCCGGCCACCTCGGCCGAGCTCCGCTCCGCGATCACCGCCTGCCACGGCCCGGCCCTCGCCCAGCAACAGCCGACACCCCGCACCTTCGCCGTGTTCCTCCAGCGACTGCGCAGGCGATCGGCATGAAGCACACCACTGCTCACCCGCAGGCCGGCCAGATCGTCACGGTGCTGCCCGCCGCGTCCTTGCCCCGCCACGACTACGGCGCCCCGCTCCAGTTCCGTGTCGAGGACTGGGCCGACATCGTGTTCGGCGGCACGTCCTGGATGTTTGTGGAAGGCAACCCGTCGGCACTGGCCTACGCGGTCCGGTCGTCGCTGGGTCAGCTGCCGCTGGACGACCAGGTCGTCTACGGCCACGACATGCTCGGCAGTGGCCACCTCGTCCACGTCACGGAGATCGAGGCGACCCGACCGGTAGGTGCACCGTGATGCACCCCGCGCAGGACGCTGTCACCGCCCGCCTTCTGGCCGTCGCCGAGGAGCGCGACATGCCGATCACCGTGGCGGACGTAGCCGCCCTGGCGGCCGCCGCCCTCGCCATGCCGCAGGCCAGCCCCGCGAGCACGCTGACCAACCAGCAGATCGGCGTGCTCGTCGGCCTCGCCGTGGGCGACTCCGTGGAAGCGACTGCCCGCCGCATGTGCCTTACCACGCACACCGTGAAGTCGCACCGGGCGGCCGCGTACCGCCAACTCGGCGCACGGTCCGCCGCGCAGGCCGTCGCGACCGCAATGTCTCTGGGCCTGCTCCGCACCGGTACCGCCCCGTTTCCGATGCCTGGTCAGCCCGACCAAGTGATCGCGCTGGAGACCGAAGTCAGCCGCCTGCAGCAGCAGTTGGCCGAGCTGGAGAAGGACACGGCCGCCTGGGCCGCGACGTCCACTCCGTCGGCCGCCTCGACTGCCGCCGCGCTCGGCCGCCTCCGCGACGCGCAGGCCACGGTCCGTGGAGCGCGCGCCTGCCCGTCGTGACCGAGTCGGCCTGGGTCCTCGCCGCGCTCATCGCCCTCGGCCTCTGCCTCGTCGGCTGGATAGCCGTCGGTTGGGCCGCGGACCGCCGTATCACCGCCCGTACGACCCGCAGGAGGAACCCATGATCCCGCTCTTGGTGATCGCCGCGACCCTTACCGGCTTTCTGTGCTGGGCGGTGACCGTGTTCGTGCTCGCGGTCGCCGCCGTCCGCTGGGTCCGGGGTGTCCCGCTCGACAGCACCGTGTGGATGCCGTGCGACAGCCCCAACTGTGGACACCTCGAGACCGTGCACCGCGTGACGTCGGACGGCCTGGTCTGCGCCGAGTGCCGCCATCTCGTCACCGCCGTATGAGCGGCTCGGTTCGCCCCTGCAACGACATGGGAGCACGGCACGGCCTCGCCTACGCCCGCCGGTATCTCACCGGCTGGAAATGCGACGCCCACACCCCCTCCGCGAACGCAGGCCGGCCGGAGTCCCCGCCCGGGCCCGGTTGGCCGCCCGGGGCCTACATCCACCAGATCACCACCGACCCGCCTACGGACCAGGAGCCACCGTCATGACGAGCCCCCGCCCGACGCCCGCGCTCATGCCGCGCCGCGCCCCCGCAACGGCCGCCGACCAGAAGCTGATCGCCCCGGCCCCGCCGGTGGCCGGCCGTTCGTACCGGTCGCTCTGGGAGCAGGCGGTGCTCTCCTCCTCGCTGCCGCCGCACGCCCGCCTCGTCGCGATCGCGCTCGCCACCCACGCGGACCCCGCCGGGCAGATCGCCCAGCAGCCCCGTCTGATCGGCCTCGTCCACGACACCAGCCTGTACGTCGCCCAGGTCGCCGTCGCCCTCACCGCTCTGCGCGCGCGCGGCCTG
Organism: Streptomyces sp. NPDC057136; assembly: GCF_042670885.1. Taxonomy (NCBI): domain Bacteria; kingdom Bacillati; phylum Actinomycetota; class Actinomycetes; order Kitasatosporales; family Streptomycetaceae; genus Streptomyces; species Streptomyces sp. NPDC057136. Next base: position 39,668 of record NZ_JBHUUV010000029.1, on the reverse strand, counting down.
CTCCGCAAGACCCGGCCCGCCGACCGGTACGAGACCGCCGATCTCCTCCTCACCATCCCCAACTCCGTCATGGCCCGCCTGAAGAAGACGGGCCGCCCCGCGACCGATCGGACCACCACCCATGCGTGACAAGACTCAGTACTGGACCGAGTCGCTGTTCGACAGCGTGTACGCGCTGTACGAGACGGCCCGCGAGTACCAGACCGCCCACATCTCCGCCCAGCTGGCCGTCGACACCGTCGACTTCGGCCGCCGCCGGAACCACGAGGGCCGCATTGCGCTTGAGGGCCGGACCAACGCGTACGGACGGACCCTCACCCGGGAACCGCACGAGAAAGCACTGTCCGACCTGAGCTCTCTGTACGACCGGGCCGAGGCCGAGATGCACCGCCGCTACGAGGAGGCGGCCCTGCTGTACGCGTCCGGCGCCGCATGGGCGATTCGGTCGGTGCAGAACGGCGAACAGCCGCCGGTGGTGGCGTTCCAGACCGACGACGACGGCCACGCTGTGCAGCACCTGCTGGACATCCCCGGTCTCGACACCTATGTCGAGGGCCAGGCCCTGGACGCCGCCTACGACGTGCTGGTGGGGTGCGCGGGCTCCTCGGAGTACGCCGAGGACCTGGCGGGCCGGGACTACGTCAGTGAGCACGAGGCCGGAGAGATGTTCCGTGCCATCGACGCCAGCGACGGCCTGGCTGGCGCCGCGTACGCCTACGGCCTCCTTGCCCAGCGCGCCCTGAACTTCGTACTGATCGGGCCGCGCCGTGCCTGGGAGAGCGAGCTTGCCGCCGCCCGGGCCACGCAGTCCGCCCAGACCAGCAACTGACCAACCCCGTATCCCAGGAGACCCGTTGACCACCGCCGTCGCGTACGCAGCAGCACCCGCTGCTGCTGCGCCGTGCCCGCCGCACATCGCGGCATCGGCACGGCCGCGCGCCGGCGGTGGCCAACGCGTTCGCGTTCCCCTGCGCATCGTTGTAGGCGCTCAGTACCGAGACTCGGCCCTGAGCGTCTACATCAAGGTCGCAGCGCTCGCCATGCGCACCGACGGCTGCACCGCCAAAGTGAGCGTCATCGCCGAATACCTCGGCCTGTCCAAGTCCGAGGCTGAGCGCGGTCTGCACGACCTCCAGAACCCTGACGGCGTCGACAACCTGACCGAGGTCCTCACGACTCGGCGCACCCTGCCCGGCGGCCGAGGCCAGTCCGCACACCGCATCGTCCGTACGGCCGACGAGGACGAGCACTTCGTCTGGATCCCCGTACGGGCCGCCGACGCCCTCTCACCGCGCCTGCTGCGCCTCTACGCCCTGATCGCCTACGCCGCCGTCCGCAACCAGCCGTTGGCCGTCGGCGACCTCGGCGCGATGCTCTACCACCACTCCGGCAAGTCGGCCGGCGAGTGCCTCGGCAAGCGCCAGGCCGCCCGGCTCCTCCAGGAGCTCGAGGACACCGGCTGGGTCACCGTCCACCACCGTGAGGGGCTGCAGGCCCGCCACGCCTACGAGGTCCACCGGCACCCGCTGCAGGCCGTCCAGCTCGAGGACGTCGCCCCTGACATCCATGACGGATCCGGTCCGGACGATCACGACGGATCCCTCACGTCTAGGGAAGACCACAGGACTGACCGACCGGTGACGAAGACGCGGGTGGGTGGTGGGATCCGCCGTAGGCGCCCTGCAGGTAGTAAGCCCGCAGCCCCTGTGGATAACTCGGCCGGGCCGACATTCCGCAGCGCGGGTCACGACGAAAAGCGCAGCAACACCAGCAGGCCGCAGACCGCCGAGACCGGCGGTCACCTGACCCGCCGGTCCTGGGCCGTCCTCGAGCCCGTACGCCACCTGCTCCCCGGCATCAGCTCCTGGGTGCTGCGGCGCATCGACGCCGAGATCGGCCGCCAGCTCGCCCAGGGCATCGGCATGGAGCGCATCACAGCGCGGCTCACCGCCCGCTACGCCTCGACCGAGCCGCCTCGCGACCCGGGCCGCTGGATCCTGGGCGCCGCCCTGGTCCGCCGCGGCTGCGGTCTGCCCGCCTGCGAGTCCGGGACCCTGTGGCACTCCGGTGAGCCCTGCCAGCTCTGCCTGGACACCACCGCCGGGTCACAGCAGCCGGAGCCGGTGACCGAGGAGCAGCCCGTGCGGTCGGCATCCGAGCCGGTGGCGGCCGCGGCGGTGAGCGTGTCGTGGCCGATCCCGGCCGCCGTCGGCGAGGAGCTCCCGACGCTCGGCCGCGAGCAGCTGCACGAGCTCCGCGCGGCCGTGACCCCCGACCTGATCCGCCAGGCCATCGCCGAGCACGGCCAGGCCCACGCCATCTACCTCTACGGCCACGCCCTGGCCCTGCCCCACCTCGCATCTGCCGACCCTGGAGGGACCCCAGCATGAAGCCAGCCAGCCACCACCTCGCCACCTGCACGGGCTGCAGGGCCCGGATCTGCTGGGCGCTCACCACCGCCAACGGCCGGCGGCAGCCGATCGACGCCGAGCCCACCGCTGACGGGAACCTCGCTGTGATGCAGGGACCGGACGGGCTGCTGTACGTACGGAGCCTGACCAAGGATCACCCGGCGCCGAGGGCTGGCGAGTGGCAGGCGATGCCGCATCACGCGACCTGCAGTTCCCCGCCGCCCAGGCGCAGCAGCCGTACGGCGCAGCGCAGCACCACGGGAGCGCGGCCGGCCTCCTGGCGGACAGCGTGAACGGCACCGTGCAGTGCCTCGCCCCCCGGTGTGAACGGGACGCCGTCCGCCAGCGGATGTGCGCCACGCACTGCGAACGCTGGCGGAAGTACCGGGACTTCGACTTCCACGCCTGGCAGACAGCGGACCCGCAGGACGTCGCGGCGGCGGCCTACCTGCAGCAGCTGTTGCCCGGCATGACGCGCCGCGAACGGGTCCTGGTCGGCCTGGCCCTCACCGACCGCGGCCTGCCCGGCCCCGAGGTCGCACGCATCACGGGTGTGAGCGGCCGCACCGTCACCCGGTGGCGCCGTGCCCGCCGCCTCGGTGCTGAACACACCCGCCGCCCATGACGATCGCCGCCCTTCACCGGCTCCTGGCCGAGGAGCTCCCCGACGCACCGCACCACCCGGCACCACCGATCCCTCGCACCACCGCCAGAAAGAGGAAGCCCATGCAGACACCACCTGCCTCCGGTCAGCAGCAGGCGCCGCCCGTCGGCGCCGTCTCGCTCCCTGTTGGCAAGCTCCTTGCCTGGGCCGAGGCCCACGACACCAAGTTCGTCGCCCGTAAAGGTGAGCAGGCCCGGACGCTCCTGCGGGAACTCCGAGGCTTGTACGCCAAGGCCGAGGAGATCGCCCAGGCCGACGCCGAGGAGCAGCGCCTCCTGGACCAGCTTGCCGAGCTCCGGGACCGGAGGGAGCAGCTGCGCCCCCGGCGGAAGTCGTCCGGCTACGACCAGGCCGTGGTCAGGGAGTGGGCAAAGGCCAACGGCCACACGGTCTCGGGCCGTGGGTCCATCCCGGCCTCGGTCGTCCAGGCGTGGCGTGAGGCGCAGGCCGGCGGCGCCCAGTGATCTCCGCCCGGCTGCGTTACGCCGCCCTCGGCCTGGCCGCCATCACCTTCGGCGGCCTGGCCCTGCTGTACGCCCGGGCCGACATGTGGCCCGCATCGCTGGTCTGCCTGGTCCTCACCGGTGCGTGTGCCGAGGCGTGCTCCTGGGTGCGGCGCGCCGCCGAGCAGCTGCAGGCCGCCCACCGTCAGGCCCGCCGCCGTGCGCTCGCCGACATGGCCACCGGCATTGAGCCGTGGGACAGCTGGTGCTGCGAGCTCGGCTGGCTCACCCACAACGACCCCCGCGTCACTGCCCACTACTGCACCAAGGAGCAGCTGTGAACGAGATCGAATCCGCCCGGGCCTGGGCTGCCGCCGAGACGCTGCGCGACCAGGGCGAGCACGTCCACTACGCCACCGAGGGTCAGAGCCTGTGCCTGAGCGGCACCTGCATCACGGTCGTGGGCCCGTGACCGCCGCCTTTGCCCGCGGCTTCCGGCTCCACCTGAGCCACGGCCAGGTCCTGGACGGCGCCCAGTACCCCAACGGCTGGGCCCTCGTCATGGACGACCCGGAGTGGGGACTGTGCAGCAGCGCCCGCACCATCGAGCTCCTGCAGGCCGGGTACGGCGGCGGCCGTATCGAGTGGGCCGACGAGGCGCCGGCTGAAACGGGCCTGCCTCCCACGCAGCCGTGCACCGATCCACGCCACACCGGGGCCATCCGCGAGCAGCTCGGCTGCTCCGGCCCCGACCCCGCCACCACCTGACCTGTACCGGAGCACGCCCATGGACAACACCTGCCGCATCTGCCACCACGTGACAGCCGAGGACCGCTACCTGTGCGAGGGCTGCGAGTACCGCGCGCACACGTGGCTGCGCACCCTGCCCAGGCAGGCCGCCCTGCTGCGGGACTGCCTGCAGCCGACGACTGGTCCGGCGCAGCGTGGCGGGAGCGGCCGTGCGCACTCCCCGCTCCCCGTCGACGTCCGCGTCCTGGACCTCCTGGGCCCTGGGCACGCCGTGCCGATCGAGGACCCGCACGGCGACCAGAGCGGCGGTATCCCGATCGCGGCGCTCCTCGCCGGGTGGGCGCGCTACCTGGCCTCCGAGATCCCGGCCGTGCACCACGACGCTCACGGCACCATCCGGATCGACCGGTGCCAGGACGCCTGGCCGCGGACCGGCAAGGGCATCCCGGCCTGGTGCTCCTGGCTGCAGGCGTACCTGCCGTACGCCGTGACCCGGCCGTGGGTCGAGGAGATGTACGGCCAGCTCGAGGAGCTCCTGAGTCGCATTCAGTGGGTCACGCACACCACGCCGCGCCGTACCGCGCGGGACGCTCCGTGCCCTGGCTGCCTCGCGTTCGCCCTGGTCGAGCGCGAGGACGAGCTGCACATCTCGTGTCAGGTCTGCGACGTCCGCCTCACCCTCGAGCAGTACGACGTGCACCGGGCCGAGGTGATGCCCGCCCTGGCCCGCGTAGCGCTGCTGATGGTCGCCCAGCGTGAAAGCGCAGCGGCAGCGTGAGGCGTCAAGGAAGTTGACCGCAGACACGGCTGCGCCCCGCCCGACACTCCTGGGCGGGGCGCAGCTCTTACTGCGTGGGCGGGGCCGGCGGTTTCGCGGGGCCGCGCCCCGGACGCTTGCTCCTGGTCTGGATGTACTCCACGACACGCTCGTACGGAACCGTGCGAGCCCCAGCTGCCTCGCCGTAGTCGTCCTCCGTCAGGGGCCATTCCGGGTCGGTCCGCGCGAGTTTTCTCAGCCCTTCCGGGCCCATGCTCCGCACGTGCTCGTCGGCGACGAGCCGCGCGGCCGCCTGCGTAAACGTCAGCATTGTGCGCTGCTCCTCCTTCCTCGGATCGCGTTTGGTCATGCGCCATCCTCCCTGAATAGTTGCGCCCGACGCAACTATTCCGTACGGTCGTACTTGCCAACACAACGGCCCCGGTCGGAGTTAGCCGCTCCGGCCGGGGCCAGCCAGACCACCTGATCCACCAGGAGGAATGACTTATGCGCGATCGTATCCGCGCCACCGCCGTATTGAACTCGGCCCCCGACATGAACCTGGCGCTGCAGCGCGCCCGCACCGCCATGGACAACCCCACCCGCACCCTGCTGAAGGCCATCGGTACGGCGCTCTGCGCGATCGAGCCGACGCTGCCCATGCGAGAGGCCACCCGCCTCGCGTACGCCGGCCGCGCCGCCGCCGACGCCCACGGCTTCGGCACCATTCGCACCGCCGCCGCCGTGGGCCTCCTGCTCCGCCACATGCCGCGCGTCGACTGGCCGGTCACCCCCGACCCCATCACCCGCGCCGAGTACGGAATGCGCCTCCTCAAGACGGCCGACGCCACCACGAGGAGCATCTGATGAGCGACGTCACAGCCGACCGCGATCAGCTCCTGGCGCTCCTGCAGGCCGTGGCCACCGCCCTGGACGTCCCGCCCCCCGCCACCGTTGGCGACCAGGCCGCGTACCACCGGCTCCTCGAGGAGCGCGCCGACAGCGTCCGCCTGTGCGTGGCGGCCGTCCTCGCCGCACCGGACAACGCCTCGTTCGACACGGAGTACCTCGGCCGCCTCGCCGCCCGGCGCCCCGTCACGTACACCCCGTACGAGTCGGCCGAGAACGGCAACGCCACGGCTGAGCCCACCGAGGACAGCGAGCCCACCGAGGACAGCGCGACGGCGGCGCAGCCCGTCACCGTCGCGCCGACGCCGGCCCTCGTCGTCGCCGAGCCCGCCACCGTCGCGGCGTGCCAGGCCGACTACGCCTCCGTCTCCGGTACGGCCGCCCGCGACGCGATGGCCCGCCAGGCCGCCGCCCGAGCTCGCCACAGCTGACCACCCGTACGGCCGGGCCCGCCCACACGCGTGCCCGGCCGCCCTTCCCGGGAGAGCCCACCGTGCCGTCTCGCCCCGTTCTCACCCGCCTGCAACGGCGCCTCGTCGCCACCGTCGTCGCGCTGACCGTCGCCCTGGCCGCGATCGGGTTCGCCGGGTCCTACACCGCCGTACGGCACCTCGCCGAGCGCAAGGGATTCGGTGGCTTCGCCCTCGTGTTCCCCATCGGCCTGGACGCGGGCATCGTCGTCCTTCTGGCCCTCGATCTCCTCCTGGCGTGGCTCCGCATCCCCTTCCCGATGCTGCGCCCCACCGCCTGGCTCCTCACCGCGGCGACGATCGCGTTCAACGCTGCCGTGGCGTGGCCCGATCCGGTCGGCACCGGGATGCACGCCGTGATCCCCGTCCTGTTCGTGATGAGCGTGGAGGCCGGCCGCCATGCCGTGGGCCGACTCGCGGACATCACGGCCGACAAGCACATGGACGGCGTACGCCTCACCCGCTGGGTCCTCTCTCCGGTCCCCACGTTCAAGCTGTGGCGCCGGATGAAGCTGTGGGAGCTGCGCAGCTACGAGCAGGTCATCAAGCTCGAGCAGGACCGGCTCATCTACCGGGCCCGGCTGCAGGCCACGTACGGGCGGAGCTGGCGGTGGACGGCACCCGTAGAGGATCGGCTGCAGCTGCGCCTCGCCCGCTACGGCCGCCCCCTGCCCGCATCCCCGTCGCAGCCGGATGCACCCGCACTCGTGCAGCTGGACGCGGACACCGCATTCGACGCCGCCGCAGACGAGGCGGTCGAACTCGCACCTCCGGCTGCACTGACACCGGCTGCACCCGCACTCGCACTTGAGGCCGCACCCGCAGCCACGAGCGTGCATCCGGATGCACCGCAGCCGCAGCCGGATGCGCAGCCGACCGCACCCCCCACACCCACCAACAGTGTTCCCGTGGGCGCCCAATTGCTCCCCGTCATCTGCCGGCCCCGTGCCGTCCCCGCCCTCGGTAGCACCGGCCTGCACCTCGAACTCCTACCGATGCTCCCGGCCCTCCGCGAGGTCACAGCGGATGCGCAGCCACCGGTGCAGCCGCAGCCGAGCACCGCATCCGCGCTCGAACTGCAGCCCGGCGACGAGGAGCTCATCGCCCAGGCCATCGCACTCGCCGAGACCGGCCCCCTGTCGCAGCGGCGGCTGCAGCGCGAACTGCACATCGGGCAGGGCAGGTCCCCCCGCATCGTCGCCGTGGCCAAGGACCGCATCCGCGCAGCTGCAGCCGAGGACCGCACCCGTACCGCACTCGCATCCACCGGCTGACCGCAGCCGCATCCACGTGAAGGGCCCACCCATGACCGACAGCGAGACCCGGCTACGGCTGCGGCTGCGCCGCATGATCGACGGCCCCGCAGCCGACGAGAAGTCTCCGCAGCCGCTCGTCCAGGTCCACGTCATCCCCGAGCCGACCCCGCCGGACACCACCGACGACGAGGACGAGCCCGAGGACGAGGACGACGACCCCGAGGAGCAGCCGGAGAAGGCTCTGCCGTGGTGGCAGACGGCGCCCCGTCCGTTCGGCCACCGCGCCCCGGAGCCCGCCCCGGACCCGCAGGACACCATCGCGGCCGCGCCCGGCATCCACGTCACCGTCAACCAGCCGACGGCCGCCTCGCCGCCTTGGACCGTCCCCGACCCGGCCGACCAGCGGGCGCAGGAGCGGCTGTACCGCCGCCGCATCTGGCTCGCCTACCACGGCGGCGCCGCAGCCGTCGGATGGTTCCTCGGCCTGGTCGCGGAGATGGGGGAGCTCATCGCCGACGCAGGCCCCGCCGCTCCCGGCGCCGGCGTCGCCCTCGGCCTCGTCACCTACATCGTCGCGTCGTACCTGCCCGGCCTGCCGTACGTCCCGCCCGCACTCCGGCCCGTCATCGTCTGGGCCGCCCGCATCCCCGTCTGCTCCGCCGCTCTCGCCCTGGCGCTCAACGCGCCCGGCATCGTCTAGGAGTCCACCGCCATGTATCTCGCAGCACCCAACAGCGGCGGCGCCGCACTGGGCTTCCTCGGCGCCGGCGGCCTCGCCCTCTGCCTCTCCGCGCTGCTCATCTTCGGTGTCATCGGCAAGGGCCGGATCAAGCTCACCACCGGGAAGGCCGGAACCGTCGCCTTCCTCGCGGGCACCGCGTACACCGCGGCCGGGAAGATCTGGGCCAACGCCGACGAGGTCGTACGCCAGGGCTGGACGGGCCTGGGCGTCGGCACCGGGGACGGCCCGTTCGGAGAGATCGGCATCGGCGCCGCGTCCCTCCTGCTGCTCATCATCATGCTGACCGCCCCGCTCAATCCGGTACGGGCGGCCGTCGTTTCCGTGATCGCCGCTTTCACCTGGCCCACCGCCGGTGACGGTTCCGTATGGGCCGTCCCTGGCCAGCTCGCCGCAGCCTTCTTCATGATGATCGGCGGCTGACCATGAAGCACTGGATCGGGTTCTGGACCGCCGTATGGGTCGGATCCGCCTGGATCTACCGTCACTTCCTCACCTGGCTGACCGGACGCCCCACCGACCCGGTGGAGCAGCCGGAGCAGGCGCCGGCCACCGAGGAGACCACCGACGAAGACCAGGAGCAGCCGCCGGCCAACGCGTCCGCTGCGCAGCGCCGCAGTACCGGGGGAGTCCTCGTCAGGCTCCTCGCCCTCGTCCTGGCGGCCGGGTTCATCCGTGGCCTGCCCCACACCACGGACATCCTGCTGGCGCTCGCCGCCGCCTGGGCCGCCACCTCGATCATCGCCGGGTTCGCCATCGCCATGGCCGAGCGCGACGACACCGAGCAGGGCCAGGAGCCGGAGCAGCCGAACGCCGCGGACCCTGCCGACACCCTCACTCGAGACGACGTCGCGCCCTTCCTGCACGGCCTCCTGCAGGACACGGGCGGCGTACAGCTCAAGACCCTCGCCAAGGCGCTCCCCGCACGCCCCAAGCAGGCCCGGTGGGCCACCCGCGATGTGCGCGCCCTCCTGGCCCGCGTGGGCATCCGCGTACGGGCCGGAGTGCGAGCCCCCGGGGAGAGCAGCCGCGAGGGCGTCCACCGGGACGACGTCCCACCACTCCCCCAACCCCCTTCCGAGACCACTCCTGTTGCCGTTGTTGCCGCAGGTCAGAGCAACAACAACAACGCCACATACGTGATCACCGACGACCCCGACAACCCCGTACGCCACACCGTGCTCCACACCGAGAGGACCTGACCCATGCCATTTCTCCGACGCCTCACCGCCGCCCTCGCCGCCGACTACTGCGCGGCGTGCGGCTGGTGGACGAAGCCCGGCTGCGGCCACTGACCGCCTGCCACACTGGAATCTGCACGCCGGGTAGCGCCCGGCCCGATGCCCCGCCCCCGCTGCAGACGGGGACGGGGCATCACTGCGAGAGGATGAGCCCATGGACGACCTGGTGCAGTTCCTCCGCGACCGACTGGACGAAGGCGAAGCGGTTGCGCGCGCCGCGACGCAGGGCGACTGGGTGTGGAGCCGGGAGTTCGTGACACCGCCCGGCTACCACCACCGCACCATCGGCCCGCTTGAGCCGGGCGACGCCGCCCACATCGCCCGCCATGACCCGGCCCGCGTCCTCCGCGAGGTCGAAGCCAAGCGGGAGATCCTGCGCTGGCACAGCACGCCCCACACCGTGGTGGACGGGTTCTGCGCCGACGAGGGAGGGCCCTGCACCCACCGGGGCGAGGCCGAGTGCACGCTGTGCGGCGGAACCGGCTGTCCCACGCTCCGCCTGCTCGCCCTGCCGTACGCCGACCACCCCGACTACCAGGAGACGTGGCGCCCGTAGGCCCGTTGTCAGTGGTGCGCCGTAGCGTCAGCAGCATCCAGTGCATGGCTGCTACTCGGATCAGTGCCCCGCCCGGGACAGTTCCTCGGCGGGGCACACCGCGTCTCGCTGGACAAGATCGCAGAACAGCGTCACACTCTTGCCAGCAGCACACCTGTGCCCATCAAGCCCCTGCCACCCCGGCCGGGGCTTTTCGCGTTCCCGGACGGAGGCACATGGACGTCGACAACCTCACCACCGCAGAGGCCGCCCGCCACGCCGACCGGGCCCGCCAGGCCCTCACCGCAGGAGCGGCTCACATCAAGCCCGCCACCATCCGCCAGTGGGCCAGCCGCGGCCACCTCAAGGCCCACGGCCTCACCGAGACCGGCCGCGCCACGTACCGCCTGGCGGACGTCGCCCGCGCCGAAGTCGCCACGCGGGCCCGCGCCCTACGCCTCGTGGGCATCACCCAGCCCGCCCCAAGTGCATCGCGCGCCTGACACGCTCCCCTGATCGGAGGTGGTCCCCGTGGCCCTGCCCGAAGGTGTCTCCACGATCACCATCACCGACGACCGCACCCACCCCGACGGCGGCCCAATGCGCGGCCGCATCGTCCTCCGACCCGCCCCAGCCCTCGTCACCAACCCAGAGCTGGGCCACATCGCCCAAGGTGACGCGAAAGCCCGCTGGGTCGACGGGGTACTGACCTTGACCGTCCTTGCGGCCGACGCAGCCGGGTACGACCCCACCGACTACACGCACACCGTGTACGAGTACCCCGACGACGCGGACGCCCGCTCGTACCCCGTCCTCCTCACCACCGCCCTCGGCGAGACCGTCGACCTGGCAGCCCTCGCACCAGTCGAGCCCTACAGCGGCGACTACGTCCTCGTGCCCGGGCCGCGCGGCGAGCAGGGAATCCAGGGCATCCAAGGACTGCCCGGGACTGTCCCCACCGGAGACGCCGTCGGTGTCACCCGCACCGCGTACAAGCTCACCGACGAGGGCGTGACCGCCTCCACGGTCGTCCAGACAGACGACCACCTCAGCTTCACCGTCACCGCAGGCGCCGCCTACAGCATCGAGGGCTGCCTCCTCGCCACCGGCGACCCCGCAGGCGACCTCATGCTCACCATCACCGCCCCACCTGGCTCCGTCGGCGGCTGGACACCCACCGCCACAACGCTCGGCACAACAGACGGCACAGGCTCGGTGCGCCTCACGCGGCTCGACTTCGGCGCCTCATCGTCCATGGGCGTGACGGCAGCCGGTGTCATCGTCAAACCAGCCGGTGGCCTCATCGCCGGGGCCGACGGCCTGGTCACGGTCCAATGGGCCCAGGCCGTCTCCAACGCCACCCCCACGACCATCAAGGCATCGAGCTGGCTCCACCTGAAGCGCATGGGATGACAGCATGGTTGGCATGACACTGCTGTGGCTCCAGGTCCGCTACCGCGCTCGCGCCCTACTCGGCATCAAGGACGTCAGGCAGGGTCGGCTCCTCTCTCAGATCCGCCGGCTGAACACCTGACAGGAGCGCCCCAGCCGCCCCATGATGTCCCCCTCATCACCCTTGGGGGCACCATGCGCACCACCACCGCACTCATCACCGTCAGCCTGCTCGCCACGCTCACCGCCTGCAGCGGGGAGAGCCCCACGGAGGCCAAGCCCAGCGCGCCGCCGTCGCTCACCGCCGAGCAGCGGGCCAGCGTCCTGGCCGCCGCCGGCATCCCGGCCACGACTCCCGAACAGGAAGCCGCGTTCGTCGCCGAGCTCAACACGATCGACCGCGACATCGCCCACGGCAAGGCAGACAAGGCGGCGAGCCGAGGCCGCACCCAGTGCCAGACCATCCACAACTGGCCCAAGGACGAAGCCAAGCAGGCCGCCCTCGCCAGGCAGCGCTTCACCAGCCCGACGCATCCCGAGGGGCGCACCCTGGCGACAGCCCAGAAGATCAACGCGGCGGCGCACAAGCACCTCTGCCCCGACTTCTGACCCACCACCTACACGAGGCCCGACCGGACACCGGCCGGGCCTCTGCTGTACCCGCAGGAGGCTCCCGTGGACGACTACAGCGACGACCCTGCAGTGCAGTGCTGGCACACAGAGGCAGGCTCGCCCTGCGACTGGTACGTCTGCCGCCAACCCGACCGCCTCGTAGCTGACGACAAGGACCCACTGATGGCCACCGCGCAGAAGCTGACCACCGCTCAGAAGCTGATCGCCTACCGGGCCGAACTAACCGCAGGAGGTCTTCATCCCGGTCTGATCGACGACCTGATCAGGGACGCAGCACAGACCACGATCATGAGCGAGGGCCTCAAGGTCACCCGCGAGGACCAGGACACGAGCGCTGGCTGACGATGGCCGACCGCGACGACCTCACCGCCTACGGCTACCGCAAGGCACGCGCGGCGTTCCTCGCCGCCAACGACGTCTGTCACCTCTGCGGCCACCCCGGCGCCAACGTCGTCGACCACGTCACCCCCGTTACGGCCGGCGCCGACCCCGAGGACCAAGACAACTGGGCGCCCGCCCACGGCATCACCCGCTGCCCCACCTGCGGACGCAACTGCAACGGCGAGAAGGGCGCGAACACCAACACGCCCCGCCTCGTCACCTCACGCGACTGGTACGCCGGACCCTGACCCAGGAGGTCACCATGCCGAAGGACAGCACCCCCGGCCTGGCGGTGACCGTGGCCTGGCTGCAGGCCAACGGCATCGACCCCAACGACGTCCCCCTCGACAGCGCAGTCACCGAAGGCGTGGACAGCGAAGGCCGCCCCGTCATCCGGTACACCGCGCTCCTGCGCAGAGGGGGACGGCCCTACTCCAACCCGGAGGGAACAGGGCCAGTGACCGAGGAGCGCGAGGCGCTGCTCGTCACCCCTCGGTCCGCAGCCCCCGGACCCTGGACCGCCGAGCACCGGGTCACCTCGTGCAGGCAGGTCGAGACCCGTCCTGGACCGCTCGATGAAGCCACAGGTGAACGATGGCAGGACGCGCAACATGGGCGTCTTGGCCTGGCTGCCTGCAACTGCGGGTACAGCACGGGCTGGATCCCCTGGAAGCAAATACCCAGTGCGGAATGGCTTGGCGAGCATCACGGTGACGGCCGCTGGACCATAGAGCCGCAGGTCAGCCGCCCAGGCGGCCGGGAGTTTTAGGAATCGGGCCTTTCCCAGCCCCGCGCCCAGCTTTTATTTTTCTCTCCCCGGGCTGACCAGGGCTTATGCGGTTCTTGCGATGGGGCGGCGAACGGGGGCACGGCGTGGCATCCCGGGCATTCCAGGCTGGGGCGGCCGGAGATCACGCCGCCCGAACGGTCGCGGCCGAGCGTGAAGCCCGCGGCTGGGAGCAGCGCGACCTCGCCGAGCGGCTCACCCAGGCGGGCCGGCCGATGTCCCAGCCGATCGTGAGCCGGATCGAGTCCGGTGCCCGCCGCATCGACGTGGACGACATCGCCGCCCTGGCCCAGGTGTTCGGCGTGGGCATCGCCGCCCTGCTGCCAGCAGCGGACGCCGACGAGACCGCCGCCCCCCGGACGCGACGACGGCGCAACGAGACCGGCCCGGTGGAGCTCGCCCTCGCCGACGACATCGAGAACCTGGGCGACCTGGTCGGCATGGAGCCGACGCACGCCGCGGTGGCCCACCGCCTGGCCCGCCAGATGGACGGCCACCACCCTGTCCCCTGTGAGGAGTGCGGCGCCTCGGTGTACGTACCGAACGACGCCAAGATCCTCCCCCAGCTCGCGCGGGAGCTGCGGGCCACGGTGGCGGCGTTGGTAGAGGGGCGTGCCGTGGATGACGACGACGATGACGACCTCGGTGACCTCGGAGGAATCTGAGACCTGGGCGCCGCCGGCAGAGTTCGCCCAGCAGTGCCTGGACCTGTACGGCCTGACGTGCCCGCCCCGTTGGGGTACGCCGCGACGCCCGGAGTTCGAGTCCCTCGGCCCGGCCGCATGGCGAGTGATGGAGAAGCTCGGCTACCCGCCGATGCCGTGGCAGCGGTACGTACTGGACGTCGCGCTCGAGATCGACCCGGCCACCGGGGTGTTCGCCCACCGGGAGGTCGGGCTGTCGGTGCCGAGGCAGCAGGGCAAGACTCAGCAGATCCTCGGGCTGATGGTGCACCGCATGGCGGCCGGTCAGCGGCAGAACATCATCTACGCCGCGCAGAACCGGATCATGGCCCGGAAGCGGTGGGAGGACGAGTTCCTCGCCACGATTGAGACGTCGCCGCTCAGCCGCCGGGTCACCTCCCGCAAGGCCAACGGCAGCGAGGCGATCATCTGGAAGCGGACCCGGTCCCGGCTGGGGATCACGGCGAACACCGAGTCGGCTGGGCACGGTCCGGCGTTGGATCTCGGTGTCATCGACGAGGCGTTCGCAGCCGAGGACGACCGGCTCGAGCAGGCGTTCAGCCCGGCCATGCTGACCCGGCTCAAGGCCCAGCTGTGGTGGGCGTCCGCCGGCGGGACGGAGAAGTCGGTGTGGCTGAACGGGAAGCGCAAGACCGGCCGCGCCCTGATCGAGGCACTGTGGGCCAACGGCCTGCGGCCGCGTACCGCCTACTTCGAGTGGTTCGCCCCAGAGGAGATGGACCGTGCGGACCCGGCGACGTGGCGTGCTTGCCTGCCCGCGCTGGGCTACACGGTGAGCGAGGACATCATCGCCGCCGAGCTCGAGAAGATGGCCGCCGACCCGGGCGCGTTCGACCGGGCCTATCTCAACCGGACCCGCAAGGCCACGCCGCCCGTGGACCCGAACGTGCCGAAGAAGATGTGGCCCGGCCTGGTCGATACCGCGTCACAGTCGAGCGAGGACATGGCGTTCTCCATCGACGTGTCGCAGGACCGGGCCTGGTCGTCCATCGGGATGGCGTCCGTACGGGAGGACGGCCTGGTGCACCTGGAGGTCATGGACCGCCGGGCGGGTACCGCCTGGGTCGTACCCGCGGTGAAGCGTCTCGCCGAGTTGTGGGACCCGCTGGTCGTCGCGGTGGCCGGGTCCGGCTCTCCGGCGGCCTCGCTCATCGATGACCTGCAGACCGCGGGCATCACGGTGCCGGAGGACAAGGACCAACCGCACCGCGGGCACCTGGTGGTCCTGCGGTCCGGTGACGCCTCCGAGGCGTGCGGGCAGATCGCCGACGCCATGAACCAGAACACCGCCCGTCACCTGGACCAGAGCCCGCTGACCGCGTCGGTCAACGGAGCCAGGTCCCGCCGCATCGGAGACGCGTGGACGATCGACCGCACCAACAGCCTCACCGACGCCGCACCGTTCGCCGCAGTCACGTGGGCCCGCTGGGCGCTGCTGACCAAGGGGCCGCTCGTCCTGGACGACTACGACGTCCTCGACTCGATCGGCTGACACATGACAGAGAGGAGCAGCACGGTGCGTGAGTGGATGACGACGTGGCTGGACGTGCTGGGCCTGGTGCTCATCGGGGCCGGCGCGGCCGCAGGGATATACCCGCTCATCGGGTGGGCGGGCCTGGCCGTGGCCGGAGCCATCATCCTGGGCGGCTCGTCCCTGGCCGCCCGGCAGGGCACGGCCGTACGCAAGCGGGGTGAGGACACGTGAGTCTGTTCTCGCGCCGCAGTACGCCGTCGCCGACCGCTGACCAGATGATCCCGACGAGGCAGGCGCAGCGTGCGGGCTCGGCGACCGTGACGCCGGATACCGCGCTGCGGAACTCGGCGGTGTGGGCGTGCCTGCGGCTGCGGGCCAACCTCGTGTCGACGATGCCGGTTGACGTGTACCGCAGAGTCGGTGGCATCCAGGTCGAGGTGCCCAAGCCGCCCGTGCTGGTCAACCCAGGCGGCGAGAACGTCGGGATGCTCGAGTGGATGTACAGCACTCAGTTCGACCTGGACCGGTCGGGCAACGCGTTCGGGATCATCACCGCAAAGGACGGGCTGGGCTTCCCGTCCCGGATCGAGCTGGTGCCCGTCGCCGAGGTCACGGTGATCGTCCGTAAGGGGAAGCTGGCCAAGTACCGGATCGGGAGCACCGAGTACGACCCGTCGGTCATCTGGCACGAGAAGCAGTACACGATGTCCGGCCTGCACGTCGGGCTGTCCCCGGTGGCGTTCGCCGCCTGGTCCATCGGCGAGTACCTGTCCATTCAGCAGTTCGCCCTGGACTGGTTCTCCAACGGTGCCGTGCCCTCGGCCCACTTGAAGAACACCGCCAAGACCGTCAGCCCGGAGAAGGCCGAGGAGACGAAGCGCCGGTTCAAGGCGGCGACCGCGAACCAAGATCTGTTCGTGACCGGGCAGGACTGGGAATACAAGATGATCCAGGCCGAGGCGGCCGGGCCGGAATGGATCGAGGCCAAGCGGTACGGCATCGGCGACATCGCCAGATTCTTCGACGCTCCCGGCGACCTCATCGACGCGGCCGTTTCGGGAAGCTCCGTCACGTACGCCAACATGACGCAGCGCAACCTGCAGTTCCTCGTGATGAGCCTCGGCCCGGCGATCATCCGCCGCGAGGACGCGCTGTCGTCGCTGACCTCCCGGCCCCGGTTCGTGAAGCTCAACAGCGACGCGCTGCTGCGCATGGACCCGCAGGCCCGGGCCGCGATGTTCCGCACACAGATCGAGTCGCGGCAGCTCGCCCCCTCCGAGGCCCGCGAGCTCGAGGACCGGCCGCCGTTCACCGACTCCCAGCTGGCCGAGTTCGACCGGCTGTTCGGCAAGGGCACCACGCCCGCTCCGCAACCCGCGATCCCCGGAGGGACGACCCCATGAGCACGATGACCGCCCTGCGCGCGCAGGCCGCCGCCGCGCGGTCCGCCGCCGCAGACACCAACGCCCCGGCGACCGCCCTGCCCCGCGACCGGCCCGAGTCCCCCGAGATCCGGTTCCGCTCCCAGCTCCGTGCGAAGAAGGTGATGCGCGAGGATCAGGAGTGGTACGAGGTCTCGGGCTACGCCTCGGCGTTCGAGCAGGGCTACGAGATGTACGACTTCTACGGGCCGTACACCGAGGTCGTCAGCCACGGCGCTGCAGACGCCACGCTCGCCGCCGACCCGGAGGTGGTGTTCCGGTTCAACCACGCCGGCACTCCCATGGCGGGGACGAGGAACCAGCGGCTGCAGCTGTGGGCCGACGACGCGGGCCTCGGCCAGCGCGCGTGGCTCAACCCCAAGCGGGCCGATGTGCAGCTGCTCGTCCAGGCCCTCGAGGACGACGACGTGCGAGAGCAGTCGTTCATGTTCCGCATCACCTCGGGCCAGTGGTCCCCGGACTACACCGAGTACCGCATCAACTCATTCGACCTGAACCGCGGTGATGTCGGACCGGTGACGTACGGAGCCAACCCGCACACGTCGGTGTCGGCCCGGTCCGGGGACTTCCTCGCGTCGATCCCGAACATGCCGCCACTCATGGCACGCGAAGCACTCGCCCGCCTCACCGCGCGCGCCGACCTCGGCGCCAAGCCCCCGGCCTTCACTCCGCCGCCGACGCCCGCGCCGGCCCCGGCGGCACCCTCCGCGCAGGGGCGCTCCATCACCATGCTGCGCACCCAGCTCCTGGTCGACGCCGGCCAGGACTGAGCACCACCCCCGATCCACCGACGGCACGCGCTCCGGCAGATCGCCCGGAGGCGGGACCTCGTCATGCCCGGCAGATCGCCCGGGCCACCTGGTCGCGCCGCACACCACCACTCCACCGATCTACCGGAAGGGCACCACCATGCCTGGAACCATCGACGACCTGATCGCTTCGATCGAGGTCGAGCTCGAGGCCGCGCACAAGCGCGGTAAGAAGTGCGGCGCCGAGATCCAGCTCATCCTGGACAAGGCCCAGCAGGACGGCCGTTCCTCGCTCACGGTCGAGGAGGACGAGCGGGTCGCCGAGCTGTTCGCCGCCCGCGACCAGTCCAAGGGCGACGTGACCGGCATCGAGAACAAGCTGGCCAACGCCAACAAGATCAAGGCCGAGGAGATGGAGCGGCAGGCCGAGGCGAAGACGGTCACGCCGACGCAGGCGCGGCGCCCCTCGTACGACCAGGTCGCCCGGGTCGGCAACGAGGAGCGGACCTACCGCAAGGACCAGGACCCGCACGGCAAGTCGTTCCTGATGGATGTCTCCCGCCAGTTCCTCTACCAGGACGTGGAGTCCTCGAGCAGGCTGTCGAGGCACATGGCCGAGGAGCGTGTGGAGCGGGCCGAGTACCTGCAGCGCGCCGTCGGCACGTCCGCATTCAGCGGTCTGACCGTGCCGCAGTACCTGACCGACATGTACGCCCCGGCCACGGCGAACCTCCGGCCGTTCGCGGACATCTGCAACCGGCACCCGCTGCCGGAGTCCGGCATGTCGGTGAACATCAGCCGGATCACCACCGCGTCGTCCGCCGCCCTGCAGGCCGCAGAGAACGACCCGACCGCCGAGACGAACATGGACGACACGCTCCTGACCGTCCCGGTGCAGACCGCGGCCGGTCAGCAGACCGTCTCCCGGCAGGCGATCGACCGAGGCACCGGCATCGAGGACGTCACGATGCAGGACCTGTTCAACCGGGTCGCGACCGTCATGGACAACACCCTGATCAACCAGGCATCCACCGGCCTGTCCGCCGTGGCGCAGGCCACCGCGTACACCGATGGCACCCCGACCGGCGCCGAGCTGTACCCGAAGATCCTCGGGGCGGCGAGCGGGGTGGAGGCTGCGCTGCTCGCCATGGGCCGGCCGTCCCACGCGGTGATGAGCAGCCGCCGCTGGTACTGGCTGTCCAGCCAGATGTCGTCGGTCTGGCCGATGATCAACTGGACGGGCGTCCCGGTCCAGGCCGCGGGCACGGCCAACTCCCAGTCCTCGTACGCGTCCGGTCCGCGCGGCGTTCTGCCCTGCGGACTCGAGGTCGTCGTCGACAACAACATCGCCACGAACCTCGGCGTGGGCACGAACGAGGACGAACTGTTCGTGGTCCCGTCGGCTGAGTGCCACGTCTGGGAGGACGAGGGCGCACCGATGTTCATCCGCGCCGAGCAGGCCAAGGCCGCCACCCTCGGCGTGCTCCTGGTCGCCTACTCCTACTTCGCGTACACCTTCGGGCGGTACTCGAACGGTATGCAGAAGGTGACCGGCACCGGCCTGGTCACTCCGGCGTTCTGACCCTCCCCACACGGCAGGCCCAGCCGCTCCCATCCCGGAGCGGCCGGGCCTGTCCGCGTGGGCCGCTCCTTGGGAGAGGACGACCATGGCAACTCTGCAGGCACTGGGCGGAGACCGGCTGCCCAACTCCGCCCGGATCTCCGCCAGCCAGACCGGCAACGGCGCCTCCACCCACATCGTGGACCGGGGCGCCTCCACAGAGCGGCCCGCGCTGCTCACCATCACCACCACCGTGGCCGCCACCCCGACGTGCACGTACGCGATCGAGGGCAGCGCGGACGGCACCAACTGGTTCCCCGCCGCGTACGCCGATCCGGCTACCCCGGAAACCCCGTCGGTCGCCACGTTCGCCATCACGACGGCCGGCACCACGCACCGCCTCCTGCGCCCCGGCTCGCCGTGGCGCTTCCTTCGCCTGACGTACTCGGCGAACACCGCGGTGACGAACACCGCTGACGTCACGATCTTCTGAGAGGAAACACCATGGTCACTTCGGACCAGACGATGATCGCCGCGCTGCTGCGCGAACGCGCCTCGTACGAGCAGCAGAAGAAGCCCGACCGGGTCGAGCAGGTCAACGACCAGCTGCACCGCCTGGGCCACACCGACGACGAGGACCAGGGCGAGGGCGAGCCGACCGGCCGCACGCCCGAGGACCCGGCGCAGCAGACCGCGGCTGAGACGCCCGCTCCCGCAGCCACCTTGGAGCAGGAGGCGCAGGAGACGAAGGACAAGCCGCCGGCCAAGAAGACGGCTGCCGCGCGCCGCCAGGCCGGGTAACCCCGGTGGCCCAGGACTACGCGGACGTGGCCACGCTGCGCCTGATGCTCAAGCTCGAGGACGACGACCCGCGGCTGTCGCTCGTACAGCGGGCGCTGACCTCAGCGTCGCGCAGCATCGACAAGACCACAGGCCGCAGGTTCTGGCTCGACCCGACACCGGTCACCCGCACGTACCGGCTTGGCGGGCGCACCGTCTGCGAGGACGACGGCGAGGTCCTGCTCGTCGACGACGTCGGCAGTACGGACGGCCTCGTGGTCGAGACCGGCTCCGGTGCCTCCTGGTCCCCGGTGACCGGCTACGAGACGACCCCGGACAACGCCCTCCTGGACGAGCGGCCGGTGACCGGTCTCGTCCGGCTGGGCGGCAGCTGGGGCGGCGGCACATCGCGGGTACGGGTCACCGCCCGCTACGGATGGCCGGCCGTACCGCACGACATCGAGCAGGCCGCGCTGATCCAGGCCGCCCGCCTCTTCCGTCGCAAGGACAGCCCGGAGGGCGTGACCGGCTCGGCCGAGTGGGGCGTGGTGCGCCTGTCCCGCCGCGACCCGGACGTCTGGAATCTCATCGAGCAGTACGTGCTCGACGGCTTCGGCTAGGGAGGGGCAACCGATGCAGATGTCCGCCGTGCGGGGGGCGATCGCGGAGGCTGCGAGCACGGTCGTGCTCCCGGTGTCCGCCAAGTTGACGTGCACCGGGTTCACCCCGGACGCGGTGACCGAACCGCACTTTTTCTGTGGCGAGTATTCGGTGGAGTTCGACCGGGCCATGAACCGGGGCCTGGACGTGGTCGAGCTGACGTGCCGGGTCCTGGTCGGCCTGGCCGACGACGAGGCCGCGCAGCGTCTCCTGGACGCCATGCTGTCCGGCTCCGGCCCCGGCTCCCTCAAGGCGGCAATCGAGGCCGCGCGCGGCGCGCCCGGCGAGCTCGCGCTGGGCGGCCTGGCAGACGACCTGCACGTGATGCGGGTCCAGGGCTACCGCTGGTACGAGCACCAGGGCGCCAGCTACATCGGCGCCGAACTCATTATCAAGATCATCGGAGAGGGGTAGCCGTGCCTAAGTTCGTGCTGCTCGACGCCCGCCTGTTCGCTCCGGGCGCCGACCTGTCCGGCGCCTCCAACAAGATCGAACTCACCTCGGAGATCGAAGACAAGGACTCCACCAACTACCGCAGCGGCGGGTGGAAGGAGGTCCTCGGCGGGCTCGGCTCGGCCGAGATCTCGGCCGAGGGCCAGTGGGAAGCAGGCGACCCGTCCAAGGTCGACAACTCCTCCTGGGCCAACCTCGGCGGAGTCGGCCCGTACACCGTGTGCCCCACCGACTCGGTGGTCGGAGCCCTGGCCTACCTGGTGCAGGGGATGCGCGCCGACTACAAGGTCGGTGACGCCGTCGGCGAGATCGCCCCGTGGTCCGGGACGGTCAAATCCTCGTGGCCGCTGGTGCGCGGACAGATCGCGCACCCGCCCGGCCTCGCCCGCACCGCCGCCGGGTCCGGCACCGCGCTGCAGCTCGGCGCCGTCCCCGCCGGTAAGCGGCTCTATGCCGCCCTGCACGTCCTGTCCGTGGCGGGCACTGCCGCCCCCTCCATCACGGTGACCGTCGAATCCGACGACGCGCCTGGCTTCACCACGCCGGTCACCCGCGGCTCGTTCGCCGCGGCCACCGCGCCCGGTGGGCAGGCGCTGCGTACCGACGGCCTCGCCATCACGGACACGTATTACCGGATCGCCTGGACGGTGACCGGCACCACCCCCTCGTTCATGTTCGCTGTCTCTCTCGGAATCAGGTGATCGACCATGGCAAAGATGATTCTGCTGGCGGCGTTCGTCAGCCTCGGCGGTAACGACCTCAGCGCGTACGCCCGCAAAGCCGAGGTGACGGTGGAGGTCGAGGACAAGGACGTCACCACCTACGCCAGCCTCGGCTGGAAGGAAGTCCTCGGCGGGCTCAAGAGCGGCGAACTCAGCCTCGAGTTCCTGCAGGACGTCGCCGCAACAAAGATCGACTCGATCATGTGGCCGCTGCTCGGCACCGTCGTTCCGTTCGTGGTCCGCCTGGACAACGCCGTGAAGTCCACGTCCAACCCGGAGTGGACCGGCAACGTCCTCGTCAACGGATGGAACCCCATCGAGGGCGGCGTGGGCGACGAGGCGTCCGTCTCGGTCGGATACCCCACCTCGGGCGCGGTGGTCCGCGCCACGGTCTGATGGCCGCCGGCCCGCCGTTCGACCTGCAGGTCACGCACGAGGGCCTTGACGCCCTGGTGCGAGCGATCCGCCAGGAGGCCGACGGCAAAGCCCTGCGCAAGGACCTGGCCAAGAACATGCGCGACGCCCTGCGCCCGGGCGCCGCGCAGGCCAAGTCCGGAATCATGGCCATGGGTTCATCCGGTACCAGCACCGGGCCCGGCCTGCGGTCAGCCATCGCCAAGAAGATCCGCCCCGAGGTCAAGCTCGGCGGCCGGTGGTCTGGCGCCAGGGTCAAAGCCTTCAAGACACCAGGGTTGCGTGGATTCGCGAACGCCCCGAAGCGCACGAACCGCCGCTCCGGCGGATGGCGCACCCTCTCCTACGGTCGCGAACCGTGGCGAACCCAGACCGGCAAACGGGAGTGGTTCGACGAGGCATTTCAGAACGACGCAGACCAGCACCGACGCGCGGTCCTCGACGCCATGGAAGACATGGCCGCCCGCCTCGCGTCCCGAGCACGACAAGGAAACGCCTGATGTATCTCGTCTACGAGCCCGACGGACAGAACGAGCCGACCCGCTGGCACTACAACCCGAAGAAGCTCATGTCGGTGGAGCGCGAGGACATCGAGCGCCGCACCGAACGCAACTTCAGCCAGTTCACCCAGGACGTCCTGCAGGGCAACTCCCGATGCAGGCGCGCCCTCCTCTTCACCTTCCTGCGCCGCGATCACCCCAAGACCAAGTTCGAGGACGTCGATTTCGCGTGGGACGAACTGTCTCTGGAGTACTCCCGCCAGGAGTGGGAGGAGATCCGCAAGAACATCGTCGACACCCAGCACGGTGACGAACTCGCGGCCTCGCTCATCAAGATCGATGCCGCGATCGAGACCGCCTACGACGACACCTCGACTGAGGGAAAAGCGGGGCTGCCGATCGCCGAGTAGCGCAGCTCGGCAACGCGGCCCACCTGCTCAAGATCAGGCCGTGGGAATGGCAGCTGATGACCGTAGAACAGACCGACGCAGTGCTGTCCTGGCTGGACGCATACAAGCAGGCCACCGACGAGGCCGCGAACAACTGAACAGAGAGCGGGGCCCGCCATGAGCGACACGTCACTGGTGTTCAACCTCGTGGCGCGGGACCGCGCCTCGGCCGAAGTGTCCGCGATGGGCGAGAAGTTCAACACGGCGGCCGCGACCATCGGCGCTGGGTTCGCTGCGCTCCTGGGCGCCAGCGTCGTGCAGGGCTTGGACATGGAGGCCGCCGGGGCCAAGCTGTCCGCGCAGCTGCAGCTCGGCCCGGCCGAGGCCGCCGAGGTCGCACAGGTCTCCGCGTCTGTCTACAAAGACGCGTGGGGCGAGACGATCGACGAGGTCAACCTCGCGGTCAAGGGCGTGTACGCCAACATCGGCGACACCTCGCAGGCCGAGGGCGGGCTTGAAGGACTGACGTCCAAGACCCTGGCGCTGGCGAAAACCTTCGACCAGGACCTGACCATGGCGACGGCCGCCGCCGGCCAGATGGTCCGCACCGGGCTGGCCGACGACGCCGACGAGGCACTGGACATCCTGGCCGTTGGCCTGGGCACAGCCGCGGACAAGAGCGGCGACCTGCTCGAGACGTTCAACGAGTACTCCACCCAGTTCCGCCGGGTGGGCCTGGACGGGCAGACCGCCACCGGGCTCATCGCGCAGGGCCTGCAGGGCGGTGCGCGCGACGCCGACCAGGTCGCCGACGCCATCGGCCAGTTCGGCGAGCGGGCCCTGGCCGGAGGCACAGCAGTTGACGCCGCGTACACGTCGATCGGGCTGAGCGCGAGCGACATGGCGCGGAAGATCGGAGCAGGGGGCGCCTCCGCCGAGGAGGCCCTGTCGATGACGCTCGACGCCCTGCGCGGGACGTCGAACGAACAGACCAAGCTCAACGCGGCCGCCGCGCTGTTCGGGGACCCGGCGAACGTGATGGGCGACGCCCTGTACGCGCTGGATCCCGCTGCTGCAGCGGCGGCCGCTGGCATGGACAAGACCGACGGTGCGATGGACCGGCTGATGGAGTCGATGGGCGGCACGAACGCCGCCCAGCTCGAGCAGTTCAAACGAACCGTGATGGTGGAGCTCGGCCAGGCAACCGGCGCGATCATCTCGTTCGCCTCCGACAACAAGGCGGTCGTCAAGCCGCTCGGTTACGCGTTCGTCGCCCTGGCCGTTGCGGTCGTCGCCACGAAAGTCGCGATGTTCACCTACACCACGATCGCGTCCGCGGTCGCGGCCGCGCACGCCGTGATCTCCGCATCGTGCTGGACCGTCATTGGGAACTGGACCCGGATGATGGCGATGGGACTGATGGCCTACGCCCGTATCGCCGGGGCAGCCGTGCTGTCCGCGGCAACGACCGCCGCCGCGTGGGTAGGCAGCGCCCTCGTATCGATCGGAACGTGGATCGCCGCGGTGGTCCGTGCCGGTCTGGTCGCGGCCGCGCAGTTCCTGATGATGGCCGCCCGGGCAGTCGCCTGGGCCGTCGTCATGGCCGCACAGTGGCTGATCGCGATGGGCCCCGTGGGCTGGGTCATCGCCATCATCGTGGGCCTGGTCATCCTCATCGTCGCGAACTGGGACCGGATCAAATCGATGACGGGGGCAGTGTGGAATTGGATCTGGGGCAAGATCAAAAGCGTTGGCACCTCGATCCGCGACACGGTGGTCAACTTCGTTGCCGCGTTGCTGAAAGCCTGGGACCGGCTCAAGCTCCAGATCGCATTGAAGATCGTGCAGCTCGCAGCGTTCGTGTCCGGGCTCCCAGGCAAGATCAAGGGAGCCGTCGGCGACCTCGGTGCGCTTCTCGTGGAGAAGGGCCGGAACGTCGTAGAGGGCCTGTGGCAGGGCATCCAAGCCATGGGCGGCTGGATCAAGTCCAAGGTCATCGGGTTCGCCAAGTCGGTGATTCCCGGGCCGATCGCCAAGGCCTTGGGGATCTCATCTCCGTCCAAGGTCACCGCCGCACAAGGGCGTTGGATCGCGCGCGGTCTCGTCGTAGGCCTCACCGGGTCGGCCAAGCAGGTCAAGTCCGCAGCGCAGAAACTCGCGGACATCGTCCGTGACGGCCTGGCCCCGGGGAAGAAGCGGTCCGCCGCGCTCGACAAGATCGGCGCCGGATCCAAGCGCCTGGTGGCGCTCGCCAACCAGGAGGTGCGGGTCGCTGCCCGGATGAAGACGGCGACCAAGGCCCTGTCCGATCAGCTCAAGGCACGGGACAAGCTCGCCGCGGACGTGAAGAAGGGCGTCCTCGACTCAGCGAACATCACCGCAGGCGCAACCGGTGGTCCAGTCACCGCGCAGACGATCCTCGCAACCCTCACGCAGAAAATGGCGCAGGCCAAGCAGTTCGCCGCGCAGCTGGCGACCCTCCGCAAGAAGGGCGTCCGCAGCGACCTGATCGCGCAGATCGCGCAGGCCGGAGTTGAGCAAGGCTCCAGCGCAGCGACCGCGCTGGCTCTCGCGTCCAAGAGCCAGATCAGCCAGATCAACGCCACCCAGGGGGCCTTGGTCGGCGCCGCAGGGCAGGCCGGGGCAACCGCCGGGACCGCCATGTACGGGGCTGGGATCCAGGCAGCCCGTGGCCTGGTCAAGGGACTCAAGTCCCAGCAGAAGGCCATCGAAAAGCAGATGGCCAGCATCGCCAAGGGCATGGCCGCCAGCATCAAAAAAGCCCTGGGTATCCACTCGCCGTCGACGCTCATGGCGGACGAGGTCGGGGCGATGATCCCCGCCGGAATCATCACGGGCATGGCCGACGGCCAGGCCCCGCTGGACAAGGCCATGGCCGACAGCGTGAAACCGCCGCCGCCACCCGGGGCCGGCGGCCCGATGCTGGCCCGGCCAGCTGCCCCGCTCCTCATGGCGGGCGGCGGTGCGCAGACCGTGCGTATCGAGCTGGTGGGTGCGGAAGAGGGCAAGCGGTTCATCCGCGGCATCGTCCGCAAGGACGGACGAGGCAGCGTGCAGAAGGCGTTTGGCTACGGGAAGGAGGCGACGGCGTGACGTTCCCCCAGACACCGCTGGACGTGCGGACCGAGCTGCAGATCGGCGGGGTGTGGACGGACATCAGCACGGACGTCTACACCCGCGACCCGATCACCATCGCCCGCGGAGCTCCCGACGAGGCGAGCAGCACCGAACCGTCGGGATGCTCCCTCACCGTGAACAACCGCGACGGCCGGTACACGCCGAAGAATCCGATGGGCCCGCACTACGGGCTGATCGGCCGCAACACACCGATCCGGGTGTCGGTGAAGGGTCCGGAGTCCTACCTGTCGCTTGAGGGCAGCGCCACGTCCTACGCCCGCACGCCGGATGCGGCTGCCCTCGACATCGTGGGGGATCTCGACCTGCGGATCGAGGCAACTGTGGACTGGTACTCGACGGGCTCACAGTCTCTGATCGGTAAGTGGGTCTCCGCCACGAACCAACGCTCGTACCTGCTCCGGCTCCTCGACGGTGTCCTCATCCTCAACTGGTCGCCCGCCGGAAGCGCCTCGATCTTTGCCCAGGTGCCGCTTCCCGCGCTGCCGAAACGCGCAGCGCTGCGGGCCACCCTGGACGCGGACAACGGCGCTGGCGGGTTCACCGTCCGGTTCTACTGGGCCGCATCCATGGACGGTCCGTGGACTCAGATCGGCGACTCGCTGAGCAACACCCCAGCGACCAGCATCTTTGCCGGGACAGCCACGTTGGAAATCGCACCGGTCGCCGCCACGGGGGTAACACCCGTGGCGGGGCGAGTGCACCGGGCCGAGGTCCGTTCCGGGATCGGCGGTACCGTCGTTGCGTCGCCTGACGTCCGGGCCCTGGCCGAGGGCGTCACCGGATGGACGGACACTGCGGGACGCACCTGGACTCTCGGAGCCGACGCCGAAATCAGCGACCGCCGGTTCAGATTCCACGGAGAGGTCTCCTCCTGGCCGCCCCGATGGGACGTGTCCGGGAAGGACGTCTACACACCGCTCGAAGCGGCCGGGGTGACGCGGCGCCTGGGCCAGGGCCGGAAGGCTTTGGACTCGACGCTGCGTCGGCGCATCCCGTCCGACCCCAATCTCATTGCCTACTGGCCGATGGAGGACGGCGCCGAGGCAACGGCGGCCTACTCCCCGCTGCCAGGGGTGACGCCCCTCAATGTGACTGGCTTCGACTTCGCCGCCGACGACTCGCTCGGCGGTTCATCGGCACTGCCACGACTGGGCAGCCCATCGTCGATGCGCGGCACGGTGCCGCAGAGCACGGCCAGCGGCTGGCAGGTCGAGCACGTCTACCTGCTGCCGACGCTGCCCGCTTTGCAGACCGAGCTGCTGCGCGTGGCCGTCACCGGGTCCGTCATGCGTACCGCCGTCGTCTACGCCAGCACTGCCGGTGTCCGGATCGAGGCGCAGGGCGCGGACGGTGCGGTCCTCGCCGCGTTCACGTACACCGACGCCGCAGCGCTCGCCGATTTCTCGGCGACGTGGAATCGCCTGGCGGTCTACACCGCCAACGACGCGGGCACGTGCCGCCTGTACGTGTCCTGGCGCAACATCGTGGACGGCGGTCTGTGGATCGCACGCACCGGGTTCGTGGGGGCGCAGGGCGCGGTGAGCGGGGTGTCTGGGGGCTGGGGTGCCGGCACGGCTGACATGGTCATTGGGCACCTCGCGGTGTTCGATGTCCCGGCCACATCTGCCGCCCTGACCGCACCGCCCGGCAGCGGGATTTTCGCTGACGCCGATGACGGCTTCAACGGCGAGACCGCACTAGCACGGCTGGCCCGGTTGGCCGCCGAGGAGGGCGCGCAGGTCAATCTCTCCTGGCGGGGCGAGGACTACACCACGCCCTCGGAGCGCATGGGCCCTCAGCGCCCCGGCACCCTCCTGGATCTGGTCGAGGAGGCCGCGGCCGCCGACGGTGGTGTCCTGTACGAGCACCTGGACCGGACGGGGCTGGTGTACCGGGACCGGCAGTCCCTCTACAACCAGGGCGTCGGCCTGGCCCTCAGCTACACGGCGGAGGGTGAGGTGCCGCCGCCTCTGGAGCCGACCGAGGACGACCAGCGTGTACGCAACGACGTCACGGTCACGAGGCTGGGCGGCAGCTCCGGGCGCACCGTCGCGGAAACCGGGCCCCTGTCCGCTCAGCCACCCCCGGCCGGGGTCGGCATCTACGACGAGTCCATCACGCTGGCCCTGTACAGCGACGGACAGCCCGATCAGATCGCCGCCTGGCGCGTCCACCTGGGCACCTGGGACGAGGCCCGCTACCCCACGATCATGCTGTGGCTGCACGCCGCACCACACCTCATCGACGACGTCCTCGAACTGGACATCGGCGACCGGCTCACCATCTCCGATCTGCCGCCCTGGCTGCCACCGGGCCTGATTGACCAGCACATGCGCGGCTACACCGAGGTCCTCGATCTCTACGAGTGGACGATCGCGGCGAACTGTTCGCCCGCCGGCCCCTGGGAGATCGGTATCCGGGACGACGCGGCGCGCGGCAAGCGGGACACCGCAGGCAGCCAGTTGGCCTCGTCTGCAACATCGTCGGCGACTTCACTGTCGGTGGCGACGACGCTGGGGCCGTTGTGGACGACGGCGGCGGGCAACATGCCGATCTTGATGACGGTGGGTGGGGAGACGGTGTCTGTCACCGCGATCAGCGGGGCGTCATCTCCGCAGACGTTCACGGTGGTTCGCGCCCGGAACGGCATCGTCAAGGCCCAGGCGGCAGGGACTCCAATCAGCCTGGCCCGGCCCACGGTTCGAGCACTATGAGAAGGGGGCGCAATGCCTGATCTGCTGGCCGGGACGACGGTCCAGGCCCTGGACACACCACCCGTGCCGTATGCCAACGACGCGTCGGACATCTCGGGTTTCACCGACATCGTGTTCGTGTCCGGCACTCCCGTGGTGGGCGTCGTTTTTACCGCACCTACAACGGGCCGGGTCCGGGTTGACTGGCACGCCCGTTTCCAACCGGCGTCCGCGGTCGCTGCGCAGGTCGGCTTCGCCTTGCGCACGGGGGGGACGCTCGGCGCGGGCACCGTCGTTCAGGACGGGCTGAACGAGAACTGCCTGGAGTCACCCAACGTCAGCGGCGCTGCCAGCAGGGTCCAGGCGGGCATGTTCTTCATCGTCTCCGGCCTGACCCCGGGTTCGACGTACAACGCCGTCGTCTGCCACCGCATGGTCGCTGCCGGGACTGGCAACCTCTTCGCCCGGTCCATCTCGGTAAGCCCCGTCAGCTGACACCCATCGTCCTCCGAGAGCTGATTGTGGAGCCTGCCTTATGACGATCATTAGCACGTCCGACCTGGCACTGACCGGGTTCCACTCGACGAACGAGGTTGTCCCCACCAGCCTGAAGGTCGACCTGTCCGCAGCAACTTGGGTCACCATCATGCGCGTCGTCGTCCCTGTGGACGCAGGCGATCTGTTGGACGTCGACGCCTGGTTCAAGGTCACCAACGACATCACGCCCGTGGCCTACCCCGTCGGTGTCGGCGCGCACCTGTGGGCCTACGACTGTGACTCCGGGGAGGGAACTGCGGGCCCGTGGTGGCGCCTCGACGAGGAGGCGGGCAGCGTCGGCATGAACGTCTTCCGGGACCTGCACCACCTCGTCCTGCCCGTCGCTGTTCCGTACCAGGTGCCTGCTGATTGGCCGGCCGGGCACCGCATGGTCGTCGCTCTCCGCGCGGACGCGCACAGCACTGCGTGGCAGACCGGCGACACCCTGACCGTCGACCAGGTCGGCCGCCTTACTGTCCGCCGCTACGTCCCTGCGCCTGCACCTG
This sequence comes from Streptomyces sp. NPDC057136, assembly GCF_042670885.1. NCBI lineage: Bacteria > Bacillati > Actinomycetota > Actinomycetes > Kitasatosporales > Streptomycetaceae > Streptomyces > Streptomyces sp. NPDC057136. The sequence continues at coordinate 9,557 of NZ_JBHUUV010000029.1, read as the reverse complement.
TCTGACCTGCCCCGCCCTGTCCGCCCCGAGCCACACGGCCGGGGCCTCTTCCATGTCTGGAGACAGCCCATGGCCGCACCACCGTCCGCAGACGCATTCCTCAGAGCCCTGCAGGATGAGGGCCTGACCGTCGTCCAGGTCGGCGACTGGCGTACCCACAACCGCAACCACAAGGGCCCGTTCGGTCCGGTTCACGGCGTGATGATCCATCACACCGTGACCAAGGGCACCGCCCGCACCGTCGAACTCTGCCGCGACGGTCACGCGAGCCTGCCTGGTCCGCTCTGCCACGGCGTGATCGCCAAGGACGGCCGGGTCCACCTCGTCGGCTACGGCCGCACCAACCACGCCGGCCTCGGCGACGACGACGTCCTCCAGGCCGTCATCGCCGAGCAGCCGACGCCCGAGGACAACGAGGCCAACACCGACGGCAACCGACACTTCTTCGGCTTCGAGTGCGAAAACTTCGGCGACGGAAAGGACCCCTGGCCCGCCGCCCAACTCGAAGCGATCGAGCGGGCCGCGGCCGCAGTCTGCCGCCTCATGGGCTGGGACGCCCCGTCGGTGATCGGCCACCGGGAGTGGCAGCCCGGGAAGATCGACCCGCGCGGATTCTCCATGGACGACATGCGGGACCGGATCGACGAGCGCCTGGACGACGACAAGCCTGCCCCGCCGGTCAAGCCCAAGCCGCCGAAGCCCGCACCGCCCGCGCGGCCGCCGTACCCCGGCCGCGCCGCGTTCGGGCCCGGCAAGTCCAGCACCGCGATCAAGCGGCTCGGCGAGCAGCTGGTGCGCCGCGGCTTCGGCCGGCACTACCGCGTCGGCCCCTCCACGTCCTGGGGCGAGGCCGACCGCAAGAACGTCGCCGACTTCCAGCGCTCCCACAAGCAACTCCGGGGCGACGCCGACGGCTACCCCGGCCCCCTCACCTGGCACCTCCTCTGGTCCTGAAAGGACGACACCATGTTCACAAAGGCATTTTGGACAGCGACCGGCGAACGCTCGCTCCGCACCGGCGCGCAGGCCCTGGTGGCCGCTCTCGGTCTCGACACCGTAGGACTCATCCACGCGGACTGGGGGGATGGCCTGTCGCTCGCTGGTGGAGCCGCGCTCCTGGCGGTGCTGACCGCCGTGGCCACGTCCGGCGGGACGGAGGGACCGGGCATCACCGAGACCGTACGGAACCGCGAGTGATGCCGCCGGAGGCCCCAACTGTGGGGCCGTCGGTGGCTGTAGAGCTGGAGCGAATGCGCGGCACCTTCGACAAAGGTCTGACTCAGCTCGACGGCAAACTGGATGTGTTGGTCGAGCGGAACATGCACACCGGCGAAAGGCTCCTCGCGGCGGAGACCGCGGCTGCCGCTCTGGCGATCCGCGTCACCGCGCTGGAGCGTCGGGTGTGGACGGCATCGGGCGTGGCCGCCGCCCTCGGTGCTGGCGGCGGCATCCTCGCCACCATGCTCAGCGGATAGAGCGCTGCCCCCTGTCTGGCCCTCGGGCTGGGCAGGGGGCATATTCGTGCGTCCAGGGGGTGCTGCCCAACTCGGGCCGCTACTCTGGCCGGAGCGCCCTCCGCGGACCCGACTCCCCGGAGGGCCGCCCCATGTCCGAGGCCGCCGCTACGATCAGGACCCATGGCCACGTTCAAGTACATGATCACGTACAGCATCATCCCGCCCGGTGTCGGCCCGGACGACTACGAGCCGGCCGACCTCGAAAAGCGAACAGAGGTCTTCGAGATCGAGGACCCCCATCCCGAGGAGCCCCGGGAGATCGGCGGAACCATGGTGTCGTTCGGGCCGGCACTCGGCCACGTGTACGCCGCCATTCAGAAGACGCTCGAACCGGGTGCCGCACCCAGCGTCCTCAAGATGGACCCGGTCGAGGACTAGATCCTTCGCTGGGCATCTTCCATCCGCGCCTGGTAGTACGCCTGGTCTCGCGGGTACCCGGTGAGTCCTGGCAGGGCCGCACGGATGCCGTCTGCTGCGGCCTGCCAGTCGTGGCAGGTGTAAGCCGCGTCTGCGGATTGCAGCATGGCGCGGACAGGGTCGAGCCAGTACAGCCAGCCCGGACGGTCGCCCTCGTCGGGTACCTGGAGGGCTAGTTCGAGCGCTTCGTCGGCCAGGAGCCGCGCGCGCTTTCGCTCGCTCAGCGCAGCCGCGGCGGCAGCGGCCTGGTGCGCGGCCACCGACGCTGCCGCCGGGGACAGACCGACCGTGTGCCGGGCGGCCTCGGCGGTACGGAGCGCCCGCACCGGGTCGCCGTGCTTGAGCGAGTAGTACGAGCGGATGCGGTGCACCCACGACGCCATGTCCGTGTGCCCGCCGTCGACCGCCCACCCGTGCGCCACATCGATCCACGCCAGCGCTGGCCCGGTGCGCTCCTGCTGCCACGCCACCCACGACAGCCAGTGCGCGTGTTCTGCGGCGAGGAGCATCAGCCGATCGGCGGCCGGCCCAGTGGTTCCGGGGATAAGCAGGGTGACGGCATCGAGCTGGGAGCGGACGACCGGCCAGAGGTCGAGTCCGCCGATCTCGTCCTCGGCGCGACGGTGCTGGGCGAGGACTTCGCCGATCCAGTCGGCGGTTCGCAGGTCGGTGCGGCCGGTTGCGTGCCCGTGCGCGATCCGTTCGCGAAGCTCTACGGGCGGCGCCCAGTCATCGAGATCGGGGCGGCTGGCAACCGCGGTCAACTCTGGGGGCACGGAGAGTCCTTCGGTGATGCGGGCCATCACCTCGGCTGACGTCACCTGCCTGCGGCCCGACTCGATCGCGGAAATGTCAGGCTGCGCAAGCCCAACGAGCGGCTCCAAGCCGCGCTGCGATAAGCCCGCGGCGCGCCGGTATTCGCGAAGGATGGCAGCCCAGTCCTGGCGTGCCCATGCGGCACGCAGCTTGACGTCTGCCCAGAGTCCCCGACTACTCATCCCGGCACGATATGCCCGGGTGATAGGGCCTGCATATCGGATCGGTCGGATGTCCTCCAGACGATGGTGCTCTTAGCCGAGTCGGGTCGGAAAGAGGCCACCATGAGCGAACAGGCACTGCCACAGCTTGAGTACTGCTGCCACGACGGACAGCTGACCCGCGACCCGGTCGCCGTCGATGAGGTGCATTCCTCGTCCGGGGCTGGGACCAGCGTGTACGCCTGCCGTGAGCACGCCCACCTGTATGGCCCGCAGACGGGTCCGCGTATCGGGGCGGAGCACTTCGGATGAGCTCGGTGACCACATTGGACGAGCGGCCGAAGGCTGCCTACCGGTCTCCAGAGTGCCGGAGTGCCACGGCCTCCGACTGGGCGGGAGGGCACCGGCATTGCGCTGGGCCGCACACCGTCACCGTGGGCGGCCGCGTGATCGAGCGCCTGCACTGCGCCTGCCGCTGCCACCGGGAGAGCTCATGACCACCACCAAGACCACCGCGACTGACACCCCGGCACCTGAGCGGCCCGCAGCACCTCGGCGAGCGGAGCGCAACTCGGTCCTGGAGAACTTGATCTGGCTCCAGCGAACCCGAGCGGATCGGCTGGCTGCGGCACGGCGCGACCGCTGAAACTCCCGCCCGTGGCTGACGCCGGCCAGCCGCGGGCGGGGCTACTCCCGCATCAGTTCGGCCAGAGGGACATCGACGGCATTCGAGAGCATCAGTAGCAGGCCGAGGCCGGGATCACTGGTGCCGTGCTCGATGCGGTGGATCGTGCGGTGGTCTACGCCGAGCATGGTGGCGAGGCGCATCTGAGACAGGTTCGCAGCAAGGCGAGCGGCTCGGATGCGGTCGCCGACTGTGCGCCGCTGGGAGAGCACCCACTCGGGCTGCGGCTTGATCGGCATTTGCCCAAGGAATCCCGATCGTCACGTATTGTCATTGCCTGGCCAGGCAAATTGCTTGATCTTGCGTTATCGCATAAACGTTCGATACTGGAGGATGGGTCGAATAGGCCCGACTTCAACGAAAGAGCTCAGCAGTGACGGACCAGCCCGACTGGATCGGGCGCCCGCATCGCACCCGGGATGGCCCGGCGCGGCCTGCGTGGCTACCGACTACGCCCCACTCCCCACATCCGGAGGCAGGTGGCGGTGAGGCGGATCCCGAACCGGCTGTGTACTCGCCAGGCGCGATCCTCGAGCCGTACGACTGGCAGCCCGGCGGGACGTGCTTCCGATGCCACGACGATCAGCGGATGGTCACTCCCATCGCCGCCATCCGAGGGGTCGTCCTCGTCATGTGCGGCAGCTGCGTGCTGCGCGAGGAGGAGCAGCGGCAGGTGCGCGCGGCCGCCGCCGGCACGCGGTACGAGCCTGGCCGAATCGGGAGACCGTCCACCTAGGCGGGGAGAAATCTGGGAGATGATCAAGGAACTCAGCCCGCCGAAGAGCGCAGAAGACCGACGCATACCAAGGCGCCGCCCACACCGGATAGGTGGGGGCGGCGCCTTGGTGCTGCTCGCTATGGATGCCCGATGAGGGCAAACAAGCAGGTCAGAGAGCTTCGGACTAGCGCTCGAGCTCGCCCGAGATGAACTTCTCGACGTTGGCGGCGGCCTCGTCGTCGAAGTACTGCACCGGCGGGGACTTCATGAAGTACGAGGACGCCGAGAGGATCGGGCCACCGATGCCGCGGTCCTTGGCGATCTTCGCTGCACGCACGGCGTCGATGATGACACCGGCGGAGTTCGGGGAGTCCCAGACCTCGAGCTTGTACTCGAGGTTCAGCGGAACGTCGCCGAACGCGCGGCCCTCGAGGCGCACGTACGCCCACTTGCGGTCGTCCAGCCAGGCCACGTAGTCCGACGGGCCGATGTGGACGTTGTCCGCACCCATCTCGCGGTCGCGGATCTGCGAGGTGACGGCCTGCGTCTTCGAGATCTTCTTGGACTCAAGGCGCTCACGCTCGAGCATGTTCTTGAAGTCCATGTTGCCGCCGACGTTCAGCTGCATCGTGCGGTCCAGGATGACACCGCGGTCCTCGAAGAGCTTCGCCATCACGCGGTGCGTGATGGTGGCGCCGACCTGGGACTTGATGTCGTCGCCGACGATCGGGACACCGGCCTCGGTGAACTTGTCGGCCCACTCCTTGGTGCCGGCGATGAAGACCGGGAGAGCGTTGACGAACGCGACCTTGGCGTCGATGGCGCACTGCGCGTAGAACTTCGCAGCGACCTCGGAACCGACGGGCAGGTAGCAGACGAGGACGTCGACCTGCTTGTCCTTGAGGATCTGGACGATGTCGACCGGGGCCTCGACGGACTCCTCGATCGTCTCGCGGTAGTACTTGCCCAGACCGTCGTGGGTGTGGCCGCGCTGAACGGTCACGCCCGTGTTCGGCACATCGGCGATCTTGATGGTGTTGTTCTCGCTGGCGCCGATGGCGTCCGCGAGGTCGAGGCCGACCTTCTTCGCGTCGACGTCGAAGGCGGCGACGAACTCGACATCGCTGACGTGGTACTCGCCGAACTGGACGTGCATCAGACCGGGCACCTTGCCGGCCGGATCGGCGTCCTTGTAGTACTCGACGCCCTGCACCAGCGAGGCGGCGCAGTTGCCTACACCAACGATGGCTACGCGAACCGAACCCATGCCGATTGCTCCCTGTGTGTTCTCGGTGTTCCCCGCTGAGACCTTGCGGACCTGCGGGGTTTTCACTTGGTGGTGTCGTCGGACGGATCCGGCCGGGTGGAATCCCGGTGCCGGGGCAGGCCGCCCGTCTCTCCTGATGTGTCCTGTTGAGGCGAACCCTCGGTCGGGGACCTTCGCTGGTCCCGTCCCGAGCGCTCGCTCTCGATGAGCTCGTTCAGCCAGCGCACTTCGCGCTCCACGGACTCCATGCCGTGTCGCTGCAGCTCAAGCGTGTAGTCGTCGAGTCGTTCACGGGTGCGGGCGAGCGAGGCGCGCATCTTTTCGAGACGCTCCTCGAGCCTGCTGCGGCGGCCCTCCAGCACACGCATCCGCACTTCTCGCTCCGTCTGCCCGAAGAAGGCGAAACGAGCGGCGAAGTGCTCGTCCTCCCAGGAGTCCGGGCCGGTGTGCGAGAGCAGCTCCTCGAAGTGCTCCTTACCTTCTGCCGTCAACCGATAGACGATCTTGGCCCGGCGCCCTGCGAGTGAAGACGCGGGAGCGACCGCCCGGCCCGTGGTGGGAGGAAGCTCTGCCGGAGCATTTCCCGGTTCTTCGATCAACCAGCCATGGGCGACCAGCGTCTTGAGGCAGGGGTAGAGGGTGCCGTAACTGAAGGCGCGGAAGATCCCCAGCGAGGTGTTGAGGCGCTTGCGCAGCTCGTACCCGTGCATCGGGGATTCGCGGAGGAGGCCGAGTACGGCGAATTCGAGGATGCCTGAGCGTCTGCTCACCTTCGCCTCCTCTTCCTTCTCCGGACGCTCCCGCGGAGCTCTTGAGTGGAACTTATGCCGTGCTGATGTATCGACTCGATACATCAGCACGATAGATCGGTCGGCCTGCTTCGACAAGGGCAGCCTTCGTGAGCGGCGTCACATCACCAATTCGTAGGAAGCGACTTGCGTCATTTGGGGTGAACTTCGGCGCTAGATGCGTTTTGGCCGTGCGTAGTCTGGGCGGCATGCAGACCACCGGGAACCGTGCGGCGCTCCCGAGCGTCAGTCTTCGCGGACTGCCGGATGCGCTGCGGGTGAGCCCTCCGCAGGGTTTGTCCGTAATTCGGGGGGACCGGATCTCAACTGCCGCTTCCAGGCGCTCTCGCCTGCCCGAGGAGTAGTCGTTCCATGAGCGAGCACCGTCGCAAAACGTCGCAACCGCAAGGTGGCGGACGCGCCGCGGCCAGACGAGCCGCCCAGCCTGCAGGACGTCGCGAAACACCGTCACGCAGAGTTGCCAATGAATCACCTTCCGACTCGTACGGCGAGGAACGCCAGTACGGCAGCCGCGCCGAGGCCCGCCGCGCCGCCCAGCGCGGCGGCGGACGCCGCAGAGACGCCGAAGAGCTCAGCTCCGGAGCCGGCGGCGGTGGCCGCCGTCGCGGTGGAGGCGGCGGTGGCGGCCACGAAGGCCCCGGCCGCGGCCGGGGTGGCGCAGGAGGCCGCCCGGGCAAGAAGCGCTTCATCGACTACCCGCGCTACGGGAAGTACGGCTTCCGCCGCTGGGTGCCGTCGTGGAAGCTCGTCTCCGGGGTGTGTCTCAGCTTCCTCGGCGTTCTGATGGGCGTGGCCGGGGTCGCGTACGCGATGGTCGTGCCGCCCAAGGTCAGTGACGCGGCCAGAGCGCAGAACAACGTCTACTACTGGGCCGACGGCACGCAGCTGGTTGCCACCGGTGGTGAGGTCAACCGCCAGGAGATCAGTTACGCGCAGATCCCTGAGGCCATGCGGGATGCCGTCATCTCGGCCGAGAACAAGTCGTTCGACGACGACAAGGGCATCGACCCCATGGGTATCGCCCGAGCCGTGTTCAACATGGCCAAGGGCGGTGAGACCCAGGGCGGCTCGACCATCACCCAGCAGTACGTGAAGAACTCGAGGCTGAACCAGGACCAGACCCTCAGCCGGAAGTTCAAGGAACTCTTCATCACGCTCAAGGTCGGCAGCGAGATGGACAAGGACGAAGTCATGGCCGGCTACCTCAACGTCTCGTACTACGGCCGTGGCGCCTGGGGACTTCAGGCCGCGGCCCGTACGTACTACAAAGAGGACGCCACGGACCTGGACCCGAGCCAGTGCGCCTTCCTGGCCACGCTGCTCAAGGGCGCGACCTACTTCGACCCGGCCGGTGTCCCGGAAGTCGACTCTGTGAAGGCCACGAAGGAGAAGAACCGGAAGCGGGCGGAGGACCGCTGGAAGTGGATCCTTGACGAGGAGGTCAAGGACGGCAGGATGGAGGAGGCGGAGCGCGCCACGTACGACGAGTTCCCCATGCCGGTGTCGCCCCGTAAGAACGCGCAGCTGGGCGGTCAGACCGGATACCTGGTCGACCTCGCCAAGTCGTACGTACTCAACAACACCGACATCACCTCTGACGAACTCGCCCAGGGCGGGTACGAGATCCACACGACCTTCGTCGAGAAGAAGGTCAAGCAGCTCAAGAAGGCTGTCGAGGACGTGGACGCCGCGAACATCGACGCGAAGAAGCGCCCCACCAAGGACACCCACGTCCAGTTCGGCGGCGCGTCGGTCGACCCGAGCACCGGTGCCATTGTCGCCACGTACGGCGGCCGGGACGCGACGCAGCACTACACCAACAACGCCGATCCGACCGGTGCGCAGGTCGGCTCGACCTTCAAGCCGTTCGTGCTGGCGGCCGCGATGCAGTACGGGAAGCGCAACCCCGGGCTCGACGCGGACCAGAGCGAGTCGGAACGCACGCCGGTCTCCCCGAAGAGCATCTACAACGGCGACAACCTGCTGAAGATCACGCAGTACAACGGCGAGGTGTGGCAGAACGAAAAGGGGGAGCAGTGGCGACAGACCAATGACGGCGATCAGTCATACGGCGACATCGATCTGCGGTACGCCATGGAGCAGTCCGCCAACTCCCCCTACGTACAGCTCGGTATGGACGTCGGCACCGACAAGGTGAAGGACGTCGCCATGGCCGTCGGGCTGCGCGACGACGACTACATGGCTGATTCGACCGTTCCGTCGTTCTCCATCGGTACGTCCTCGCCGAGCGCCATCCGGATGGCCGGCGCGTACGCGACGTTCGCCACCAGTGGTATGCAGCGCGACCCCTTTTCGGTCACCAAGGTCATGAAGAAGGGCGCGCCGGTCTACCAGCACGACTCGAAGCCGAATCGTGCGCTCGATCCGATCATCGCGGACAACGTCACCGATGTGCTGAAGAACGTCGTCGAGAACGGTACTGGTACGCCGGCGCAGCTGCCCGGCCGTGACGTGGCGGGGAAGACGGGTACCACGGACGGCAACCGGTCGGCGTGGTTCGTCGGCTATACCCCGCAGTTGTCCACCGCCATCAGCATGTTCCGTCTGGACGACGACGAGAAGAACAAGGAGCGCGAGTTCCTCAAGATGTACGGCACGGGTGGCGAGGAGCAGATCCACGGTGCTTCGTTCCCCGCGCAGATCTGGCACGACTACATGGCCGCCGCCATGAAGGGCCAGAAGGTCAAGAACTTCCCGAAGCCGCAGCCGTGGGGCGACAAGATGTACGGCGGTGGTGCGGCCAGCCCGACGCCGACGCCGACCATCACCGCTTCCCCGACGCCCTCCGCCGAACCTTCGACCATGTCCCCGTCGCCGACGCCTTCTTCCCCGACCCCCACGCCGAGTACCACTTGCGGCATCTGGGGCTCGCCGGACTGCAAGGACAACGGCGGAACCAACGCCGGTACGGACGACGGTGGGACCACCGAGGGGACGACCGACGGAAGCGATACGGCCGGGACCACCGAAGGAACCGATACCACCGGCACGACCGACGGAACGACGGACGGTACCGGGAACGGCGGGAACGGCAACGGAAACGGCGGGTTCTTCGGGGGCGGCGGATAGCCCCGGTAGGACAGCGCCCGGCGACGGGCCTGCCCGAGGACGACGGCGAGGGCCGCCGCACCACCCGGTGCCGCGGC
>NZ_JBHUUV010000028.1:0-103826 GCF_042670885.1 Streptomyces sp. NPDC057136 | reverse complement strand
CTCGGGGGCTGGTTTTTGTGTATAACCCCCAGCGGGGGGCCTGCTCGACATGCGCGTCGAGCAGGCCACAGTCGCTCCCTCCCGGACCGTCAGGTCTTCCCGCGCGCCGTCATCGCGCGTTGGATCAGGATGAAGGCGCAGAGCAGCACGCCCGTGGCGATCTTCGTCCACCAGGAGCTGAGCGTGCCCTCGAACTGGATGATGCTCTTGATCAGGCCGAGGACGAGCACGCCGAACAGGGTGCCCACCACATAGCCGGAGCCGCCCGTGAGCAGCGTGCCGCCGATGACGACCGCGGCGATCGCGTCGAGCTCCATGCCGGTGGCGTGCAGGGGGTCGCCGGACTGGATGTACAGGGTGAAGAGGAGGCCGGCCAGCGCCGAGCAGAAGCCGCTCACCGTGTAGACGGCGATCTTCGTGCCGCCCTGGGGAAGGCCCATCAGCATGGCCGACTGCTCGTTGCCGCCGATGGCGTACACCCGGCGTCCGAAGCGGGTGTAGTGCAGGACGTAGAAGGCCACGGCCAGGACGACCAGCGCGACGACCGCTCCGACCGACAGGAAGGCGCCGCCCAGTGACACATGGGTCTGCGCCATGCTGCTGACCGAGGCGTCGCTGATGGAGATCGACTCCTTGCTGATGACCAGGCAGAGGCCCCGGAAGAGGAAGAGCCCTGCGAGGGTCACGATGAAGGGCTGGATCTCGAAGTTGTGGATCACATAGCCCATCAGGAAGCCGCCGAAGGCGCCCACGGCCAGGGCCAGGGGGATCACGACCAGGATCGGCAGCCCCTGCCGCTCCACCATCCATGCCGTGAACATCGTCGTGAAGCCGATCACGGAGCCGACGGAGAGGTCGATGCCACCGGAGAGGATGACGAAGGTGGCTCCGGCGGCGGCGACCAGCAGGTAGCCGTTGTCGATGAACAGGTTGAGGAAGACCTGCGTTTCGGCGAAGCCGTAGTTCTGGTACCGGCTCAGACCGGTGACGTACATCGCGAGGAAGAGCACGGCCGTGACCAGGACGGGCAGCCGCCGGTCGCCGAGCAGACGCGCGGTCTTGGACACGGTACGACTGTCCGGGGCCGTACGGGCTTGGGTGGTCGCGCTCATCGCGACACCTCCATCTTGGGAGCGGCCTCGGTCACCGTGGCGGTCTCCGCCGGGCTCGCCGCCCGCGCGCGGCCCTTCGTGCCGAACACCTTGGCGCGGAACTTCGGGGACTGCAGCAGGCAGACGACGATGACGACGGCGGCCTTGAAGACCAGGTTGGTCTGGGTAGGTACGCCGATGGTGTAGATCGTGGTGGTCAGGGTCTGGATGACGAGCGCGCCGACCACCGTGCCGCCGATGGAGAACCGGCCGCCGAGGAGCGAGGTGCCGCCGATCACCACGGCGAGGATCGCGTCCAGCTCGATCCACAGACCGGCGTTGTTGCCGTCGGCGGCCGAGGTGTTGGAGCTGATCATCAGCCCCGCGATGCCCGCGCAGACCGCGCAGAACACATAGACCATGATCTTGATACGCCGGGACCTGATGCCCACGAGACGGCTTGCCTCCGCGTTGCCGCCGACCGACTCGACGAGCAGCCCGAGGGCCGTGCAGCGGGTCAGCGCGACAGTGACGGCCACGACGGCGGCCACCACGAAGATGGAGAAGGGGAGCGTCAGCCAGTAGCCGCCGCCGATCAGTTTGTACGGCTCGCTGTTGACGGTGATGATCTGGCCGTCGGCGATCAGCTGGGCGACACCGCGCCCGGCGACCATGATGATCAGCGTGGCGATGATCGGCTGGATGCCCATCCGGGCGACCAGGAAGCCGTTCCAGAGCCCGCAGACGACCGCGGCCACCAGGCCCAGGGCCAGGGCGAGCAGGACGCCGGAGAGTGCGCTCTGGTCGGCCTGGCCGCTTATGTACGAACAGGCCAGCGCGCCGCTGATCGCGACGACGGCCCCCACGGAGAGGTCGATGCCGCCGGTGGCGATGACCAGGGTCATACCGACCGCGACCAGGATGAGGGGCGAGCCGAAGAGCACGATCGAGACGAGGCTGCCGTAGAGATGGCCGTCCGTCATCCTGATCGAGAAGAAGTCCGGGGTGAAGGGGACGTTGACGAGCAGCAGGACGACCAGGGCCGTGACCGGCCAGAAGAGGTGATGGTGCGTCAGCGCCCGCCGTCGGGCAGGGGTGGTCACTGGTGTTCTCCGCTCGCGATGGTCTCCAGGATGCGACTGGGGGTGATCTCGGGCCCGTTGGCGAACCGCGCCACGAGCTTGCGGTCGCGCAGCACTCCGATGGTGTGACTGATCCGGAGCACCTCCTCCAGTTCGGCCGCGATGTACAGCACGGACATGCCTTCCTCGGAGAGCGAGACCACGAGTTTCTGGATCTCCGCTTTCGCGCCGATGTCGATGCCGCGGGTCGGTTCGTCGAGGATCAGCAGTTTCGGCTGGGTGATGAGCCAGCGCGCGAGCAGCACCTTCTGCTGGTTTCCGCCGCTGAGCCGGCCGACGCGTGCCTCCGGATCGGCGGGGCGGATGTCCAGCGCCTTGATGTATTTGGCGACGAGTTCGTCGCGCTGGGCGGCCGGGACGGGCCGGGCCCAGCCGCGCGAAGCCTGCAGGGCGAGGATGATGTTCTCCCGCACCGTCAGATCCGGTACGAGTCCCTCGGCCTTGCGGTTCTCCGAGCAGAACGCGACGCCGGCGCCGATCGCGTCGTTCGGCGCGCTCATCGGGACCGGCTTCCCGCCGATGGTGACCTTGCCGCTGTCGGGCCGGTCGGCGCCGAAGAGCAGCCGGGCGAGTTCCGTACGGCCCGAGCCGAGCAGTCCGGCGAGACCGACGACCTCGCCCTTCTTGATCTCCAGGTCGAAGGGGGCGATGGCGCCGGTCCTGCCGAGGCCGTCGGCCCGGAGCAGCGGCTCGCCCACCTCCGCGTGGAGTTGGTGGTCGTGGAGCTGCTCCAGCTGTTCCACGTCCTTGCCGATCATCAGCTGGACGAGCCCGACCTGGTCGAGGTCCCGGACCAGGTGCTCGCCGACCAGGGTGCCGTTGCGCAGCACGGTCATCCTGTCGCAGACCTCGTAGATCTGGTCGAGGAAGTGCGAGACGAAGAGAATCGCGACGCCGTGGTCCTTCAACCGCCGCATCAGGCCGAAGAGTTCGAGGACCTCGTCGCGGTCGAGGCTGGAGGTCGGCTCGTCCAGGATCAGCACCTTGGCGCCGGATCCCTCGCCGTCACTGTCGCCGGTTCCCACCGACCGTACGATCGCGACCAGTTGCTGCACGGCGAGCGGGTACGAGGACAGGGGCGCGGTCACGTCGATGTCGAGGCCGAGCCGGTCGACGAGCTCCGCAGCCTCCCGGCGCAGCCGCTTCCACTGGATGCGGCCGCCGCGGGTGGGTTCGCGTCCGATGAAGATGTTCTCCGCCACCGAGAGGTTGGGGCAGAGGTTGACCTCCTGGTAGACCGTGCTGATGCCGGCCTGCTGCGCCTGCAGCGGGCTGGCGAACTGTACCGACGTGCCATCGAGGGTGATCGTGCCGCCGTCGAGGGAGTGGACCCCGGTCAGCACCTTGATGAGCGTGGACTTCCCGGCACCGTTCTCGCCGAGCAGGGCGTGGATCTCGCCGGGGAAGAGCCGGAAGTCGACACCCGACAGAGCCCGTACCCCCGGAAACTCTTTGACTATGCCCGTCATCTCCAGGACGGGCAGCGGCTCTGCCATGGCAGCGCTCCTCATGGATCTCGTTCAGTCCCGCGGGGAGCCCCCTGGACCCCGGACCGAGAAGTTCGGTCGGTCGGGGGGGCTCCCTGCCGGTGGGGGCGGTCGGTCAGTACTTGCGGTTCGGGAGCGCGTCCTTGGCCTGGTCCTGCGTGTAGTCGCTCTCCTCGGTCTTGATCCAGCGGTCGACCTTCTCGCCGGCGTGGACCTTCTTCACGACGTCCATCAGCTGGGGGCCGAGGAGCGGGTTGCACTCGACGATGGCGTTGATCTTGCCCTCGGACATCGCGACGAAGCCGTCCTTCACGCCGTCGATCGAGACGATGAGGATGTCCTTGCCGGGCTTCTTGCCGGCCGCCTCGATCGCCTGGATGGCACCGATGGCCATGTCGTCGTTGTGCGCGAAGAGCACGTTGATGTCGGGGTCGGACTGGAGGAAGGCGGCCATGACCTGCTTGCCGCCGGCCCGGGTGAAGTCACCGGTCTGGCTGACGACGATCTTCCAGTCGTCCTTGTGCTGCCGGTCCATGACGGTCTTGAAGCCCTTGGCGCGCTCGATGGCCGGGGCGGCGCCGGTGGTTCCCTCCAGCTGGGCGATCTTCACCTCGCCCTTGTGACCGGCCTTGGCGAGCACCTTCTCCAGGATCACGGCCGCGCGCTCCCCCTCGGCGGTGAAGTCGGAGCCGACCAGTGTGACGTACAGGGACTCGTCGGAGGTCTCCACCGAGCGGTCGGTGAGGACGACCGGGATCTTCGCGGCCTTGGCCTCCTTCAGCACCGCGTCCCATCCGGTGACGACGACCGGCGAGAAGGCGATGACGTCGACCTTCTGGGCGATGTAGCTGCGGATCGCGGAGATCTGGTTCTCCTGCTTCTGCTGCGCGTCGGAGAACTTGAGGGTGTAACCCGCCTCCTTGCCCGCCTCCTTGACCGAGTCGCTGTTGGCGGTGCGCCAGCCGCTCTCCGAACCGACCTGGGAGAAGCCGAGGCTGATCGCCTTGCCGCCGCTGTCTCCGCTGCCGCCGGAGGAGGCGGACGACCCCGCGTCGTTCTTGGCGCAGGCTGTCAGGGCGCCCGCGGCCGCCACGCCGACTGCGGCGGTGAGGAAGTTACGTCTGTTGAGCATGTTCTTCTCCTTGTACTCAAGCGGACAGGCGATGAACGTCCAGCCTGCCGATCATTGTTCGAAATCTCGGACATACGGGGGTACGGGATGGGCAAGTACGGTGAGGGCGCCGCCCTCGTCAGGGTGGGTACGGGGAACTGCTGGCGCGGACGACGAGTTGGGGCTCGATGACGATCCGGGTCGCCCCGGAGGGAGCCCGACCCTCGATCAGGTCCAGCAGCAGGGTGATGCTGCGGGTGCCCACCGCCGAGAAGTCCTGGCGGACGGTGGTGAGCGGTGGGGCGAAGAACTCCGACTCCGGGATGTCGTCGAAGCCGACGACCGCCACGTCCTGAGGAGTTCGTATCCCGGCTTCGCGCAGCGCCCGCAACACCCCCAGCGCCATCTGGTCGTTGGCCACGAAGACCGCGGTCAGCCCCCTGCCCACCAGGCCGGCCAGCTCCTGGCCGGCCCGGTAGCCCGACAGCGGGCTCCAGTCCCCGCTCAGCGGGGGCGGCGCCTCGACGCCCGCCGCTTCCAGGGTCGCCCGCCACCCGGCGACCCGGTCGACCGCCTCCTGCCAGTCCCCCGGCCCGGCCAGGTGCCAGACATTGCGGTGGCCGGCGGCCAGCAGATGCCCGGTGACCAGCCGTGCGCCCAGACGCTGGTCCACGTTGACGCCGGGAATCCCCAGACCGTGTTCGCTCCCGACGGTCACCACCGGGAAGGGGTGGCGGAGTTCGGCGAGGGCGGCGACCGCCGGCTGCCCCGGGGCGATGGCGACCACCCCCTCGACCCCGCCGTCCCTGAGGTGGTCGAGGGCCTCGGAGAACGTACCGACGGTCATCTCGCGCAGACTCACGGTCGAGACGAGGTACCCCTCTGCCCGCGCCGCCTCCTCCAGCGCGAACAACGTGCTCGCCGGGCCGTAGAGCGTCGTGTTGGAGGCGATCACACCCAGCGTGCGGGTGCGCCGGGTGGCCAGCGCCCGTGCGGAGGAGTTGCGGCGGTAGCCCATCTCCTCGATCGCCCGCAGCACCTTCGCCCGCGTCTCGTCCCGCACGTTGGGGTGGCCCCCCAGCACCCGCGAAACGGTCTGGTGCGACACGCCCGCCCGTCGGGCGACATCGGCCATGGTGGGCGGCCGAACCGGGGACTGCACCTGCATCTGCACCATGGCCGCACCTCCTTGGACATCGATATGTGAACGCGGAGGTCATTGTGAGCGCTAACAATTCATGGCGGTCAAGGGGTCCTACCGAAGTGAGGGCGTCACGTTTGGGTAACGTGACGGAAGCGTGGCGGCATCTTCCGTCCTCCTCGACACGGATCCGGGCGAAGGTATTGACGCGCCCGGGGCGCGGCCCTAATTTCAGCACCGACACTTCGAACTGCGTACGAAATACCGGACGTAGGAGACGACCGACCCCAATCCCCGCCCGGGCTCGCCCCGCGTCCGGCCCACCGGTGTCAGAGACCGCCTGTGTCGCCCGCCGCTTCGATCAGCCCGTGGCGCAGCACGGCGAGCGCGAGGTTGGCCGGCGCTCCCCGACGCGTCGCCGGATAAAGGGTGTTGAGGGGCGAAACCTCGGGCCGGTGGAGCTGGACTCCGGACACCACACCACCGCTTACGTCCGGACCCCCGCCAAACTCGCCCTCGCCGACGAGAACCTGACCGTGGCCACCGGCCGGCTCTACGACAACAAGGCGATCCGCAAGGCCGTGGCAGGCGCGGACGCGGTGATCAGCGCGCTCGGACCGTCGTTGAAGCGGTCCGTGAAAGGCACCGCCATCACGGACGGCACCCGCACCATCGTCGAGGCGATGCAGGCCGAGGGCGTCACGAGGTTCATCGGCCTGGCCACTCCTTCCCTGGCCGACCCGCACGACAGGCCGCACTGGAAGCCCAAGGTCCTGCCCGTCATGGCCAAGCTCGCCTTCCCCAACGCGCTGGCCGAGCTGAAGGGCATGACCGAGGCGGTCACCTCCTCCCCGCTCGACTACACCATCGCCCGGATCACCAACCCGCTCGACAAGCCCGCCACCGGCCGCATCAAGTGCGGCTTCCTGGGCCACGACAAGGTCGGCTCGGCGATGACCCGCGCCGACATCGCCGCCTTCCTCGTCTCCCAGCTCATCGACACCCGCTACAGCCGGGCCATGCCCGCCATCAGCAACTGAAGCTGGGTTCTCAGAAACGACCCTTTCCCGGAGCGCGATCAAGAACGGTCGGCGGGAGCGGTCCGGATCGCGGATTCACTGTCACAACTTGTTCTCACTCAAAAGTGGAACCGGGCGCGTTCTGGGAAATGGTTGTGACAGTCCGGGGTCGTGACGGTCCCTCAAACCGCACTCGCGTCCGAAGCGGACGACGTCGAGCGCCACCCCTGCCCACGCTGTAACGCATCGCCAGGTTCACCCGGGCCGCTCGCGCTCCGGCGCGGTCGCCTGGACTTACCACACCGGCGCCGCCCGTGCCACCAGCGCGACCTGGTCGGTGCGAACAAGCCCTGCGGCCGCCCTCGGGCGCTGCCGCGCACCGATCCACCAGGCAAGCCCCACGCCGGGCCTACTTGCCAGGGACCGGCTTGGCGACACCGGCGTCAGGCACGGTCAAGGCGATCGAGGAGAGGAAGCCGTCGAGCATGGCGGTCTGTACGTCCTCCGGGAACCGGCCGGGGTCGAAGAGGGCCTGGACGACGAGTCCGTGGGTGAACGCGACTGCGGTGGCGGCGAGTTGTTCCGGGTCGGCGGTTGCGGGCAACTCGCCAAGCCTGCGGGCGCTTTCGAGGTGCGGGCGGATCGCGGAACGCAATCGGGTGTAGCGGTCGGCTTGTTCCGCGCCCAGCCCGTCGTCGGCGAGGGCCAGGTCCCAGGAACTGACCCAGATGCGGTTGCGGGCGGTGTCGTCCGCGGTCAGCGGCAGGATGTCCAGCAGCATGACCCGTACGGTGGCAAGGCCCTCGGTGGGGCGTTCACGGCGGGGACGTTCCGCGGTGTGCTTCTCCAGCAGGTCCAGGGCATGCGTGACCAAGGCCCGCTTGGTCGGGAAGTAGTGCATGACCATCCCGGTCGAGACGCCCATCGCGGCGGCGACGGCACGCAGAGTCAGCCCGCCGAACCCCTTGTCGGCGAGTACGTGCCACACCGCCTGGGACACGTCCTCGCGGCGGGCTTCACGGTCTCCACGTGCTGGGGGCATGCTGTTACCTTACATACCGAACGCTCGTTACGTACTGGGGATTTGAGGTATCCGTGTTCACACTGCCGCTCGGCGACCATGCTCAGCTCCGCCCCCTGGAGCCCTGGCGCGCGCAGGAGTTCCTTGCTCATATCGACCGCGCACGGCCCTACGTGGACCCTTGGATACCCTGGGCGACGTTCAGCACCGACCTCATCTCCGCAACGGCTGTCCTTCAGCGGTATGCCGACAAGCAGGCCAAGGACGCCGCTCGGATCTATGGGATCTGGCTGGAGGGCGCGCTGGTCGGCGGCGTCATGTTCACGAAGTTCGACGCCACTTCCGGGGTGTGCGAGATCGGCTGCTGGCTGGAGGCGGACGGGGAAGGACGCGGGCTGGTGACCCGGGCATGCCGGGCGCTGATCGACTGGGCCTTCAAGGAACGCGGGATGAGTCGGGTCGAATGGGTGGTCGCGGCGGGCAACACCCGCAGCATCCACGTCGCGCGCCGACTCGGGATGACCCGCGATGGTGTGCTGCGGCAGAGCTCTGTGTACCGGGGCAAGCGGCACGACAGCGAGATCTGGTCGATCCTCTCCGAGGAGTGGGGAGTACCCGTATCCGACGTCAAGGCCGAACTCGACCAGCTGATGCACACCTTCCTCGGTGCGTTCACCAACACCGGCGGCAGCAGGCCGAACGTCGGTGTTGTCCGTGACGTATTCATTCCTCACGGAATGATCATCGCGAACGTCGGGGACGAGCCCGTGATCTACGACCTCGACGCGTTCGTCGAGCCCCGGGAGAAAATCCTCACCGCCGGGACGCTGACGGAGTTCTCCGAATGGGAGGTCGCCGAGCGGACCGAAATTGCCGGGTCGATCGCGCAACGGTTCAGCGAATACCGCAAGTCCGGTTTCCTCGACGGCGAGTGGTTCGAGAGCTCCGGCCGCAAGACCACCCAGTTCGTCCGGACGCCTGCCGGCTGGAAGATGAGCTCGATGGCCTGGAATGACGTGTAAGAGGCTCCCGAACCCGCCCCGACGACCGGGCCCGCGTTGCCCGCCATTGCCCGGTCGGCCGCGCGGATCAGGACCGCCGTCATGCCGACCATGTCGCGTGTCACAGCCGGAGCTACGCACCCACAACGCTCTCACCGACCGACGTGGGCATCGCCCCCCAGCTGTCAGAGGCTGGTGAGCAGGCCGTCGAGTGGGGCTGGTACGCGGATGGGGTCGAGGGCCTCGACGAGGACGCGGCCGTAGCGGATCTTGCGCCCTTTCTTCGTGCCGAGGAAGCGCCGCAACTGCTGCTGTGATGTGCGGCCCCGCTGTGCGGGCTGACGCAGGAAGGTCTGCAGGGCGCGCAGGTCGCCCTCTGCCCGGACCAACTCCTCCACCCGTGTCACGCCCAGTGCGCGGATGAGCTCGTCCTCCAGATCCGACGCGCAGACGAAGAACGCTTGTTCTGCTGCACTGGCCCGCTCCAGGCCACGGGCGTAGAAGCGACGCTCCGCCTCGTCGCACAGTCCCGTGAGGCGGAGGCCCAGGCCGGGTGGCCCGAGGAGGCGGGCGAAACGCCCGACGCTCATCGCACCGCCCATCGGCAGGACGCAGACTCCTTCGGCCGCCAGGTTCCGGCCGCGGCTCGCGGCCAGCGCGCTGACCGCTGCGACGTCGCTCGGCCCTTCGAGCAGGACGGCTGCCCGGACGGGCAGCCGCGCGGCCAGCTCGCGCGCGGGCTCACCGGGGCCGCCGGCCGCCCACGCGGTGACCGCTTCCCGGAACGACTCCATGTCAGTCATGAGACGAGTCTCCGCCCTTCCCGCCCAGCACGGTAGGGAATTTCCGCCGTCGCACCGACGGCGGTGAGCAGTCGGGCCCGACGGTCCGAACGGGAGGAAGCTCGATCATCGCGAACGCTTGAGTGACGTCGTCCCTGCCTCTGCCGTGGACGAACGCACAAGTGTGGGGTCGCCGTGACCTGTCAGCCGATAGTCGTAGGTGCCTGTGGGCGCCGGGCACACGCCCCTGCTGTCGTAGCGAGGCTGCGCGCCGGTGGTGCGGAGCAGTCCGTCCTCGGTCCAGGCGGTGGTGGTGGCTCCGGGTCAGCCGCTCACCGGGTCCACCGCGTTACGCCAGACCCGGACGTCCACCGTGATGTAGTCGGTCGCGTCGGGTGAGGGCGCCGTACCGCGGAAGGTGACGAGACCGACGTGGCCGGTTCCGCTGATCACGCAGAGCCGGTCGCCGACGGCGAGGTCCCTGACCCATACGTACTTCTCACTGCCGGTCTGCGCCAGGCACGAATCCAGTGTCCCGGCCGCACGGGGAGCCAGGCGGGTCAGCTGGCTCCGGCTGGTGGAGCCGGGGGCCACGACGGCGCCGGAGGAGTACACGGCGTACGTGAGGTCCTCGTCGCTGGAGCCCGTGTCGGCCTTGGGCCCTACGGGGCTGTCACCCAGGTAGAGGTCGTGACTGGCCGTCATACGAAGGCCCGAGTAGCCGACGGGCACCGGCTGAGCGGGGGCGGTCGCGGTCGGCTTGCGGGAGGTGGCCGACGGCTGCGGCGCGGCAGGCTCGGCGGAGGCGGGAGGGGTGCTGCGGGACGGCGATGCGGAGGGGTGCGGCTTCCTCTCCGCCGCAGGCTTCTTCGACGCCGATGCCGAGGGCTGATCGGAGCCCGTCGGGTGCTGCTCCGCCGTCGGGCTCGCGTCAGGGCCCGGCTGTCCGCTCGCGGTGTCCTGCCCGCCGGGGCGCAGGACACCGGAGAGATAGAGGGCCCCGGTCACCGTGGCCGCCGTGAGGACGACCGCTCCACCTGCGATCAGTCCTGTACGCCTGGCGCGGCGCCGCGTCGCGGTCACGACGGGACCGGTCGGTGCGGAGTGCGCCGCGACGCCGGCACCAGAGGTGGCCGCGTACGGAGCCGACGTCGGTGCGTACTCGCCGGGGGCCCCGTACGCACCGCCGGGGAAGCCGGTCGAACCCGGTGCCGCGGGACCGGGCACTGCCGGTGTGCCGTACATGCCGCCGGGGAAGCCGCCGGCGGCCGGGGGGCCGAACACGCCGCCGGTGGCGCCTTGCCGTGGCGGTGCGACCCCCTGCCCCAAGGCACCGGGCGGGGTGACGCGCAGGGCCATCGTGTCCGGCCGGGGTGGTTCCGGCTCGCCCGCCGCGTGCTGCGCGAGCTGTCCCGCCACCGATGCCGGCAGCCAGCTGTCCGCGCGGCGCAGATCCCCCTCGGGATCGGCGGCGGCGCACAGCCGAACGACCTCGGCGGGGGTCAGTCGCCGCTGCGGCTCCTTGTGCAGGCACCCGGCAACCAACTCGGCCAGATAGTCGGGCAGTTCACCCAGCTGCGGGTCCTCGTGCACGATGCGGTACAGCACCCCGTGCGAGGGCCCGTCACCGAAGGCGCCCGAGCCCGTCGCGGCAAATGCGGCAATCTGGCCGAGCGCGAACACATCGGTCGCCCCGGTGATCTCCCCGCCGAGAGCCTGCTCAGGAGCCATGAACGCGGGAGTCCCAATGGCGGACCCACTGCGGGTGAGAGAGGTCGCGTCCACTGCGCGCGCCACCCCGAAATCGATGACACGGGGCCCGTCGACAGCGAGCAGCACGTTCGACGGCTTGAGGTCGCGGTGCACGACCCCCGCGCGGTGGATGTCCTGGAGCGCCTCGGCCACGCCCGCCGTCAGCAGCAGCACCGTCTCCCTGGGCAGCGGGCCGTGCTGCTTGACCGCGTCCGCGAGGGAGGGACCCGAAACGTATGCGGTGGCGAGCCAGGGCACGAGCCCTTCGGTGTCACTGTCGAGGACGGGTGCCGTGCACACGCCCTGCACTCGGCGCGCATTGGCGACCTCCTGCCGGAACCGGTCGCGGAAGTCGGCGTCATCGGCGAGTTCGGGACGGATCACCTTCACCGCGACGGGGCGTCCGCCGGGGGTGTGGGAGAGATAGACCCGCCCCATGCCCCCGGAGCCGAGCCGCGCCATCAGACGGTACGGCCCCACCGTGCGCGGATCGTCGTCCTGTAGCGGCTCGAACGTTCCCGAACCCGTCCCCGTACCCGTCTGCACGTTCCCGACTCCCCGTAGTGCTCTGCTTTCGTCCCACAACTCGGCAAAACACTATCGGTGTTCGCGTCGCTCGGTCTCCCCGGGCCGCCCCTGCGCGGTACAGCCAGGGAAGGCCGTTACGGCGTGATCGTGTACGCCTCACCGCATATGCAGCCGTCGCCCGCCTCGTCGGCGTTCGTCGGGTCGAGACCGGCCGTGCTCCTGCTCATGCTCCCTGAGCAAGCAGCCTTCCGGCAGCCGCCAGAATCCCATCCGAGTCGCCTGCGTGAGCGTCCTCGACGTTTCAGCGGGCCAGGAGTACCAACGTCAGCACAGCCAGGGCCGGGATCGTCTGGACGAAGAGAATCTTGCGGGACGCCGTCGCGGCACCGTACAGCCCGGCGATTGCTACGCAGGCCACGAAGAAGACTCGCACCTGGAAACCAACCGGGTCGGAGGCGAAGGCGCCCCAGAGGAGCCCAGCCGCCAGAAAGCCGTTGTACAGGCCCTGGTTGGCGGCGAGCGCCTTGGTCGAAACCGCGAACTCCTCCGTCGTGCCGAAGGCTGCTCGTGCGCGCGGGCTGGTCCACAGGAACATCTCCAGGACCAGGATGTAGACGTGCAGCAGGGCGAGCGTGACGACAGCGACCACGGCGAAGGCGTTCATGACGGCACAGTACGTCACGTCATCACCGACCAACGCTCATGCCGTAACCAGCAGATCAGCGCGCAAACCCGAAGGTGGCGGCGAGTGGCGACCGACGGGCTGCACGAGCCCTGGAGGCCCTGCGCGAACAGGCTCTCCCCTCCACTCTCGGCACGGTGGAGGGCGTGGACTACGCGGTCGCGGGCAAAAGCGCCATGCCCTACGACTCCACGGAGCAGGTGAACAGCCGGACTCCGATCGTCTTCGCGTTCGTCCTTGGCCTCGCATTTCTCCTGCTCGCAGTGACGTTCCGTTCGTGGACCATCCCGCTGGTTCCATCGTGCTCAATGGTCTTCATGACGCTGTCCGCCATCGAATACAAGATGCTGGGCCTCGGAATGGCATGCGCCATCCTCATCGAAGCCACCGTCGTGCGCGGTGTGTTGCTCCCGGCCGCGATGAACTTGCTCGGAGACCCGGGCGTGCACACTGCCGGGTCGGCGCCAACGACTCCCGGGCGCGTCTGCTTCCCCACGATCGGGCCCTGACGCCGTCACCGATCCTGTCGCTCGCGGCTCGGGCGGCGACGTCTCGAACTGATCACTCTCCTCGTCCCGGATACATATGCCAATGCCTATGCCCTGGTGCTCGTTTTGCAGTTCGTCGCGAGGCTGTCGAACCGGCAGGCCGCCGATGCGGTGCGGGTGGCGGATCGTCTGGAGACGTGCCCTCAACCTGGAGCTGACCGGTCCCAAGTTCGGCCAGGACCAAGCCGGTCAGACGCCACCGCTCTCCTGGAACACCCATAAAGGTGCACCAAAAAAGCGCATGGCCCAGACGTGTGTTTGGCTACCGGTGTGCCCCTGGCACCGATGTGGCGACCCGCTCGGCCGCCCGACAGCATGTCCAACCCGCAGCGCCCCAATGCGGGCTGTCGCCTCCCCCGACCGAGAGGTTTGCCTTGCCATGCGCGCAACCACCCTGCCCGGCGGGCCGGCGTCCCGCCGCTCCCGGCGCAGTCCGAGCCGCACCTGGCTTACCTCACTCCTGGTCATCCTCTTCCTGGTGACACCCGGGTCGCTCACGGCGGCCCAGGCCGCTCAGCCGCCGACCACCCTCAAGGTCATGACCCGCAATCTGTACTGGGGAGCCGATCTCACGCCCGTCTTCACCGCCCCCTCCCAGGGGGAGCTGCTCACCCGCGTGGACGCGGCGTTCAAGAACGTCCAGGCCACGAACTTTCCCGAGCGGGCGGAGGCACTGGCGGACGAGATCGCCGGCACCGATCCCCACCTCGTGGGTCTGCAGGAGGTCGCACTGTGGCGCAGCGGGGCTTTCGACATGAGTACTACGCCGAACGCCGACCACGTCGAGTACGACTTTCTGCAGATCCTGCTCCGTGAGCTGGCCGAGCGGGGCACGCACTACGAGGCCGTGGTTTCCCTCACCACGGGGGACTACGAGGCCCCGCGGGTCACATCCAGCGGCTTGCAGGACATCCGCCTCACCGACCGTGAGGTACTCCTGGCCCGCACCGACCTGCCCGCGAACGTCTTCTCCGTCACCCACGCGGACAAGGCTCTGTTCGACGCCCATGTGAGCGTCCCCAACCCGGTGAATTCTCAGTTGCCCGGCATCAATGTTCTGCACGGCTGGGTCTCCGTCGATGCCACCGTGCGCGGCCGCACCACCCACGTGGTCAGCACGCACCTGGAAAACCTCAGCGTCGGCGTGCAGCAAGCGCAGGCGCGGGAACTGCTCGAAGGCCCGCTCGACACCGGACTGCCCAGCGTGCTGCTGGGCGACCTCAACGCGGCTCCCGACAGCAGCACCTACCGCATTCTGGTGCCCCCCTTCACCGACGCCTGGGCCGCCACACGTCGCAACAATCCCGGCCATACCTGCTGCCAGGACGCAAACCTGCGCAACACCGAGTCCCGTCTCACGCAGCGCCTCGACTACGTGCTCTTCCGCGGCGGGTTCACCGCCTCGGTGGCCAACCGGGTCGGGGAGGACCCGGCCGACCGCATTCCGTCGGGCCTGTGGCCCTCCGACCACGCCGGCGTCTGGAGCACGCTCCACCTGCGCTGAACGAGGCTCGGTGCCCACGAGTTCAACCTCAGCAGCTGCGGCGACCAGGGTGTAGGCGTGGACCGCTGCCGGCGGTCAATCCTTCGGCATGTCGATGGAGGCGGGCGGCGCCCTGACCAGCCACTCGACGACGCGGCGGACCTTGGAGGCGGCATCGACGTCACCCAGGCGCAGTGCGGTGTTGGCGGACATGAGCACCGCATCGATCTGAAAGGCCACCAGGTCCGGATCCAGCTCGGCGGTCTGCTCGGCGGCGACGGCGTGGCGCAACTCGTCGGTGAGCAGGGTGAGCCAGGTCCTGCGGTGTTCCGCCAGCGCGTCCCGGACCGCTCCGGGGCGGCTGTCGAAGTCGGGTAGCCCGGCGGCCCAGAAGCATCCGCCCGCGAAGAGCGGGGTCTGTGTGTAGGTGAGCCAATGTTCGGTCAGCGCCCACAGCCGGGGTGCGCCCGGCGCGGCGGCTCGGGCCGGGCGCACGACCGCCTCGGTGAACTCCTCGCGCGCTGTCTCGGCTGCGGCCAGTTGCAGGTTCTCCTTGGTCCCGAACAGCGTCTGGATTCCGCTCTTGCTCAGTCCCAGGTCGGTGGCGAGGCGGCCGATAGTGAGTCCTTCCAGGCCCTTACTTTACGTGCTGGTCAGGGCCACGGGCGGCACGTTCCACGGTCCGGGGCTGCACAGCGAGGTGCTGCCCGGTGGTGCCCTGTCCGACCCCGCCGAGCGGCTCCGGATCGACCCGGCCCGCTACTACTTCCGTACGACGCCCGTCTTCGAGACGGGGGCCGAGACGTACGCATGGCTCAACGGCATCATCTGCATCGGGTCCGGCTACCTGGTCGAGGGCGGGATCGCCTACAAGGTCTCACGGGTATTGTGAGCGCCGGCCCAACCCCGGTCCTGGACCTCAGCAAGCGCCGGATGAGCGCGGTGGCAGGGCCGGTGATGGACGTGGTGCGGGGCAGGGGGACAGAGGCGAACGCAGCCCGGATCTAGGGCCTCTCGCTTGGATCATGCAGGGCTCGCGGCTGGGGTCGCAGGAGAAATTCTCCGGCGAGGTGGATTGCTTCGCGTGTGGTGCGTCCGGCGTGGTCCGCCGCGATGAAGTGGCGGCCGATCGCGAGCGCGAAGGCGAGCGTGCTTCGCGCCTCGACCTCGTCGGGGTCCGTGAGGAAGCTCCCGTACATGGCACGGAGGAAGTCCATCCGGGCGTTGTCGATCCGCCGCAGCCGTGCCGCGACCGATGGGTCGTGCCGAGCCCACTCACGGACCGCGAGATCAATCCGGTGCAGATCGTCCGAGAAGGTCAGCTGACCGGCGCGCCGGACCCTCTCCGCAGGGTCCCCGCCCTCGGACTCGACCTGCTCGAGGATGGCATGGGTGCAGCGGTCTTCCCACGCGTCGAGTATCTCGGCGAGCAGCGCGGGACGGCCGTCGAAGTACCCGTAGAAGCCGCCCTTCGTCACTCCGATTTCGGCGGCCAGAGCCTCTACTCGGACAGCATCGGGGCCGCCCCGGGCGAGGGCGTCGAGTCCCGCTTCGATCCAGCGGCCACGTGGCGTACGAGCGATGGGAGGCACCTGCTCACCTGCTCTCAGGGGTGTCGTGTCGAGCGTCTGTACGGTACCGTACAGACGCAATATATACGGTGCCGTACAGAACGAATCGAGAGGTCGAGACGTGGCACGCATCGCGAAGTCCGCCCACACCGAGCGCCCATGGCGCATCCACGAACTCACTCCTGATTTCGGAGTCGAGGACGTCTGGGCGTTCCGCACGCCCGGAGCGGGGCCCGACGACTTCCCCGCCATGCTCAAAGCGATGCAGACGTCCGGCGGGTTCGCGAGACAGACCCGGCCGGTACGGTTCTTGTTCGCCGTTCGATGGAAGCTCGGCGCACTCCTCGGCTGGGACAAACCGACGGCGGGTGTCGGTGCGCGGATCACCTCGCTCCGCGATCGCCTGCCCAGTGACCTCCGCGATGCCCGCCGGGGCCAGGACACCGACGCCATGCCCCTCAAAGCGGTCTACGAGATCGGCACGGAGTCCGCTCGCGAACTGGCGAACAAGACCGTGCACACCGTGATGCACCTCGGTTGGGTGCGGGGAGCGAACGGTGACTACGAGCTACGGATGGCCGTCCTCGTCAAGCACAACGGATGGTTCGGGCGGCTCTACATGGCCGCCATCGCGCCCTTCCGGCACCTCATCATCTATCCGGCCCTGGCCCGGCAGTGGGAGCAAGCCTGGCGTGACCGCAACGACCTTGCGGAGCAACAAGGCGAACAGAGCCGACGATGATCGCCCCGTAGGCAACTGCCGCGCCGGGCAAGCGTCCACGACGTAGCCGCTTCCCTGCCCTCCCGGTCACAGCACGAGCATCACGACGAGGGTGTCGACGACGGTGCGGACGCGTCGTGAGTCCGCAGTCCGTCTTCCATCAGCTCCGCCGCTTTCTCCACGATCTGACCCAGCGTCTCCTGGACCTCGTGCTCCTTGCTGCCGTACGGCCCATACGCAGACACGGTGAGCAGCAGATTGCCGTCCCGCATCAACAAGGTGCGACCCGGCAGTCCGCCGTCCTCGGCCGCGATCCAGTACGTCGAGTCGTCGAGCTGGGACTGCTTGTGGTTGCGGACCCGGTCCAGATCCTCCTTGACCCGGAACGCATGGAGGGCCGGCTCGACCTCCTCGTACACCCAGGCCGTCGTGCTGAGCTTCCAGTGCCGCCCGTCGGGATCGGTCACAGCGGTGAGGCAGCCCGCGTCCTGGTAGCGGGGGCGGGCCCCGTTCTCGCCGACGTCCTCCTTCGCGTCGGACTCGGCGGAGTCGGTGGTGCTCCCCACCTCGAAACCCTCGGCCAGCGGCTTCCGCTTGAGGAGATCGCAGGGCTCGCTGGTCCACTGATGAACGCCATGGACGCGACCTTCGGCCTTGCCCTTGTCTTTACCGTCTTCGTCTCCGGCGCCGGAACATCCGACGGCCCCCGCCACCAGCAGCGCCACTGCCACCGGCCCCCACCCCTGCGATCTGCCCATCGCACACCCCTTCGGTCACGGCGGGCTCATTATCGCGTGGTCGGAACCAGCGGGTAAAGATACGGCAGCAGTCAGAGCAGATCCGGAGGCATCGCCCGTGCAGTCCTCGACCCCCGCAACTGGCCCTGATGTTCCTCGCGTTGACAGTCGACGGCACACCCCTCCCCGAGTCCTGACCGACCGGGTGGGCGAAGCCCGGTGACGCGGGGCGCATGGGCAAGGGGGGCCAGGCTCCCTCGGTGGGGCGGGGGTTGTCCCTACGGTGCATGGGCGTGCTGCCGGGCTGGCTCGGCTGATCTTGAACGAGCAGGCTGGACTCATCCGGTTCGCCGGTGCAACCAGCAGGTTCTTCGAGGGAGTTCAGCCATGTCGGATCGTTCTCAGCAGCGCGCTCGTGCTCTTTCGCCGTCCGGGCGACGGCGAGGGATCGCGGCGGTGGCGGTGATCGCGGCCGCGCTGGCGGTCGGCGGCACACTGCCCTCGTCGGCGGCGCAGCCTCACGGCCCGCGTGATTCCGTACGCCAGGGGATGGAGCGGCTGGTGACCGACGGCAAGTTCCCCGCCGCACTGGCCGCCACGGTGGACCGCGAGGGGCGCACCCGCAACTACACCGCCGGAGTCGCCGACTTGACGACCAAGGCGAAGGTACCGGTCGACGGGCAAGTAAGGGCGGGCAGCAACACCAAGACCTTCACCGCCACAGTCGTCCTGCAACTGGTCGGCGAAGGCAAAATCGACCTCGACTCCCCCATCGAGACCTACCTCCCCCACCTGATACGAGGCGAAGGCATCGACGGCCGCACCATCACCGTCCGCCAACTGCTCCAGCACACAAGTGGGCTGCCCAATTACACCGACTCCATTGTCGACGCCGTCTTCGGCAAGGACCGTCACACGTACTACCAGCCCCGCACCTTGCTCGACCTGGCACAGGCCCAGAAGGCCCAGTTCGCTCCCGGCACCAGCGTGGCGTACAGCAACACCAACTACCTTGTTGCCGGGCTGCTCATCGAGAGGGTCACCGGCCGACCGCTGGCCGAACAGATCACCGAGCGCGTCATCAACCGCATCGGACTGCGCCACACCTACTTCCCCGAAGTCGGCGACGAGGGCATCCGTGAAGCCCACCCCCGCGGCTACCACGCGACGAAGCCCGGCGCACCGCTGGACGACATCACCGAGGTAGACCCCTCCTGGGGATGGGCCGCAGGGCAGCTGATCTCCACCCCCAGCGACCTGAACCGCTTCTTCTCCGCTCTCATCGACGGCAAGCTCCTCGAGCCCGCCCAACTCGCCGAGATGCGCACCACCGTCAAGGTCCCCGACGGACTGGGCTACGACCCGGGTACCCGGTTCGGACTGGGGCTGAACAGCATTCCGCTGAGCTGCGGCGGCCTCATGTGGGGCCACGGCGGTGACACCCCCGGCTACCACACGTCTCCCGGCGTCACCGATGACGGCCGCGCCGCCACGATTGCCGTCACCGCCGACCTGCCGCCGACCGAGCAGGGCTTCGCCCTTGCCGATGCCCTGCTCGACACCGCCCTCTGCAAGAAGTGACGGCCCGGCACACCGTAGCGACAGCAGACCAGTGATCTCGCACTATCCATGCGGCCGACAGGTCGCACCAGAAGGGTTTCCCATGTCCGATCGCCTTGATCAGCGCACTCGCATCACATCATCATCCAGGCCGCGGCGGGGGCGGTCGATCGCGACGGTGGCCTTCATGGCCGGCGTCCTGGCCGTGGGCAGCACGCTGCCCGCGTCCTCTGCTGCATCCGCGTCCACATCCGCTTCCGAGTCCACGTCTGCGGCGCAGGCACACGGCTCCGGTGCCGAGGCCATACGCAAGGGGATGAAGCGGCTGGTGACAGACGACAAGTACCCCGCCGCGCTGGCCGCCACGGTGGACCGCGAGGGACGCACCCGCAACTACACCGCCGGGGTCGCCGACCTCAAGACCAAGTCGAAGGTGCCGGTCGACGGACAGGTCCGGGCAGGCAGCAACACCAAACCCTTCACCGCCACAGTCGTCCTGCAACTGGTCGGCGAAGGCAAAATCGACCTCGACTCCCCCATCGAGACCTACCTCCCCCACCTCGTACGAGGCGAAGGCATCAACGGCCGCGACATCACCGTCCGCCAACTGCTCCAGCACACCAGCGGACTGCCCGAGTACAGCGACAGCATCGGCGACCTCACAGGCGAGAAGGAGCGCCACGTCTACCACCAGCCCCGCACCTTGCTCGACGTGGCGCTGACGCACAAGGCGAACTTCGCCCCCGGGACCAGTTGGTCGTACAGCAACACCAACTACGTACTGGCCGGGCTGCTCATCGAGAAGGTCACCGGCCGCCCACTGGCCGAACAGATCACCGAGCGCATCATCAACCGCATCGGACTGCGCCACACCTACTTCCCCGAAGTCGGCGACGAGGGCATCCGTGAAGCCCACCCCCGCGGCTACCACGCGACGAAGCCCGGCGCACCGCTGGACGACATCACGGAGATAGACCCCTCCTGGGCATGGGCCGCAGGGCAGCTGATCTCCACCCCCAGCGACCTGAACCGCTTCTTCTCCGCCCTGATCGACGGCAAGCTCCTCGAGCCCGCCCAGCTCACACAGATGCGCACGACCGTGCCCGCCGACCTGCTCGGGTCCGGCGTCCGGTACGGACTCGGCGTGACCAGCACCCCGTTGAGCTGCGGCGGCCTCATGTGGGGCCACGGCGGTGACATCCCCGGCTACAAGACCCGCCCCGCTGTCACCGACGACGGCAGGGCCGCCACGATCGCCGTGACGGCCAACCGGGCACCCACCCAGCAGGGTCCGGCCGACGTGCAGGCTCTCCTCGACACCGCCTTGTGCGGGTGACGACCGGTAACTGACGGGTCGCACGAGGCGCCGCCGGTCAGAGCGGCGGCCGAGGTGACCGTACTCCCGTAGCCGTCGCCAGGGCGGCGGCTGCCAGGGAGCTTCCCGCCAGCGCCAGGAAGAGTGCGTCGTACCCGCCGAGGGGGCCGGAGAGGACGGCGCCGGCCCACGGAGCGAGCGCGGCGGCGAGGGAGGCGGGGGCGGTGAGGATGGCCGAGAGACGGCCGTAGTGCGTCGTGCCCCAGCGGTCCGTGACGGCAGTGGCCTGGAGGAGGGTGAGGTTGCCGCGTACGACTCCGGCGACAACAGAGAGCGCCACGAGCAGAGGTACCGGTCCGGGGACGAGGGCGAAGCCGGCCGTCGTGGCGCCGCCGAGGGTGATGAGGGTGGCGGTACGGGTCGTCACGGAGGTGCGGGCGGCGAAGCTCGCGTAGAGGGTACGGCCGAGGGTCTGACCCGCACCGCCGAGGCCGAGGGCCCAGGCTGCCGCGGTGGTGCTCGCACCGCGTTCGTGAAGGAGGGGGACGAGACTGATGACGACCGCGTACATGGCGAAGCCGGACAGTGTGAAGACGGCGGCCAGCAGAAGGAACGGGCGGCTGCGGACCACCGGCGTACCATCCGTGACGGCCGGTACCGGCTCTGCCGGGGGCCATGGTGCGCGCAGGGCGAGTGCGTGGGCCGGGATCGTGACGGCGGCGAGGATCATGGCGAGAACAAGATAGGTGGCGCGCCAGCTGAGGTGTTCGGCGAGGGCGGCGGTCAGCGGGGCGAAGACGGTGCTGGCAAGACCGCCGGCGAGAGTGACGACGGTCAGGGCGCGGACGCGGTCGGGTCCCCACCAGCGGGTCAGGGCGGCGAACGCGGGCGGGTAGAAAGTGGTGGCCATCGCGACCCCTGCGAGCAGCCAGCCAGCCGTGAAGCACGCCAGGTTGGGAGCTGCGGCAAGGAGCAGGAGTGCCAGGGTTGCGAGCACCGAACCCGTGGTCATCACGGCGCGCGGACCTCGGCGGTCCAGGATGCGTCCGACGGGAATACCGAACGCCGCGGAGACGAGCAGAGCGGCGGAGAAGGCCGCGGTGGTGGCGGCCGGGGACCAGCCGGTGTCGGCGGTGATACGGGAGTTGAGGACGGGGAAGGCGTAATAGATGACGCCCCAGCTGGTGACCTGAGTGGCACAGAGGGCAGGAAGGGCGCCGCGCGGCCGCGACCGGACCCCCGTGCTGGTCGCGGCCGCACCGGCCCGGGTCTGTGTCATGTACGTCAGCAGCCACCGGAGGAGACGGGAGCGCCGCCGATGCCGATCTGGATCGTGGCAGGGCTGGCGCAGCAGCCGCCGCCGCTCGGGGCGGCCTCGGGCTCGTCGAAGAGGCCGGCACCGCCGCAGACTCCCGTCTCGGGCAGGACGAGTTCGACGCGCTCGGCGGCCTCCTGATCTCCGGCGAGTGCCGCGGCGACGGAACGGACCTGCTCGTAGCCGGTCATGGCCAGGAACGTCGGCGCGCGGCCGTAGGACTTCATGCCGACCAGATAGACGTCCTCCTCCGGATGGGAGAGCTCGTTGACGCCGTGCGGGTAGACGGTGCCGCACGAGTGCTGGTTCGGGTCGATCAGTGGGGCGAGCTCGGTGGGCGCCTGGAGGCGCTCGTCGAGGCCGAGGCGCAGTTCGGAGAGGAACGAGAGGTCGGGGCGAAGGCCCGTGAGGACGATGATCTCGTCGACCGGGTCCAGGCGGCGGCCGTCCTCGGCGACCAGGACCAGCTGCTCGCCCGCCTTCTCCACGGCGCCGCTACGGAAGCCGGTGACGGCATCGGCGTAGCCGTCGTCGACAGCCGCCTTGGCGGCGAGACCGAGGGCGCCGCGTGCGGGCAGCTGGTCGGCGGTGCCGCCGCCGAACGTGGAACCGGTGACGCCGCGGCGCAGAATCCACACCGCGTGTGTGTCACCCTCCTTCTTGGCGAGGTCGGCCAGGGCGGCGAGGGCGGTGAAGGCCGAGGCGCCGGAGCCGATGACCGCGGTGCGCCTGCCTGCGTAACGAGCGCGGACGGCCGGGTCCTTGAGGTCCGGGACCCTGTACGAGATCCGGTCGGCCGCCGGCTTCTCGCCGAGTGCCGGGAGGCCGTCGCCGCCGATGGGACTGGGGGTCGACCAGGTGCCGGACGCGTCGATGACGGCGCGGGCGGTGATCCGCTCCTCGGAGCCGTCAGCCAGTTCGACGTGCACGGTGAAGGGCTGCTGCTCGCGGTCGGCGTCCACGACCCGGTCGCGGCCGAGTCGGGAGACACCGGTCACGGTGGCGCCGTAGCGGACCTTGTCGCCCAGGACGTCGGCGAGCGGCTGGAGGTACTGCTCGGCCCAGTCCGCCCCGGAGGGGTAGGTCGTACCGTCGGGAGCGGACCATCCGGTGGGCGCCAGCAGCTTCTCGGCGGCCGGGTCCACCACCTCGGACCAGGTGGAGAACAGCCGCACATGCCCCCACTCACGCACCGCACTGCCGGCGGCGGGCCCGGCTTCCAGGACCAGCGGCTCGATGCCGCGCTCGGTGAGGTGCGCGGCGGCGGCAAGGCCGACCGGGCCGGCACCGATGACCACAACAGGAAGCTGCTTCTCGCCCATGGCGGGTGTTCTCCTCGACGCGGGGTGTTGTCAGGCGGAATGGAACGAAGCCGGATCGGCAGGTACGTGACCGTGCCGGAGCACACCAACCCTGCTTCGACGTTTGTCGATATCTCTCAATGCCTGGAGCATGCCACTTACATCGACGAGTGTCAACATAGACGTATGTCGAATTCAAGGGTGGTGGAACTCCCGGTCCTGCCGACCGAACCAGTCACCCCGTGCTGCCCGCCGATCACCTCGGCCGAGCTCTCGCCGACGGACGCGGAGAAGATGGCTGCCATGTTCAAGGCGCTCTCGGACCCCGTGCGGCTGCGACTGTTCCCCAAGGTCGCCTCCCACCCCGCCGGGGAGGCATGCGTATGCGACATCGCCGAATGCGGCGTCTCGCAGCCCACCGTCTCGCATCATCCGAGGAAGCTGCGCGAAGCCGGCCTGCTCACCTCGGAACGGCGCGGCACCTGGGTCTACTACCGGGGCGAGCCGTCGGTGGTGGCTGCGATGTCGCCCCTGCTCGGCACGTCCGCACCAGGCGCCTTCTGAGCGCGTGGAATTCCGGGCTCGCGACGTAGTGGCGGAAGCCGCTCGTGGCGTCCCTGGGCTTGACCCCTCTCCGAGACGCGACCCGGACTGTCACAGTAAAGATCAAGCGTGCCGATCGGGATGCCCGCACCGATCGGCAGCGAGAACACCGCCAGGACACCCAGTTCCACGGCTTGCCGAGCAAAGACGGGCCAGTGCCGCGGGTCCGGTCCCGACGTCAGATCGGCGGCCAGAACTGGCGATGCCAGGGCCGTCGCCGCCTGACACGGGCCGCCTCCGAGGGTGTACTGGGCCTCGGCCAGCCGTCCGGCGACCGGATCACTCGACCACCAATGGCGCGCGCGCCTCCATCGCCGTGCAGGGAGATCGAGGCGCCCGACAGGTCGAGGAGGTCGACACAGGCCTGGACCCGGTCCGGCTGAAGCCACGTGCCGGACCCCGTCCAGGAGCCGGTGGTTCGCCGAAGCCTCGCAGCGACGGACCCAGGCTGTTCCATCTCCTCCAGCCTCCGACACGAACGTCCGGCGGTGTGGGGGTGAATGCGTGGCAGCGGGGTCGTACGACGGCTCCACCCCGCCCGACCGGCCCGATCGGCGCCAATAGCACTGATCGGGTACGAAGTCCCGGATTGTTGATATCGCATGCAGAGCCGATCATCACAGTAATAAGTTCCATTCACTCGCTGCACTCCCGTTCCGCGCACTCCTCATGGCAGGGAACTCCCATTCTCCGGATCTACCGATCTCCGGATCAGCACATTATGCGCGCCGTGATCGTGCCGCCCGGAAGAGGGATCAAGGAATGGGAAATCCGTCGAACCGGCGCGGTTGATTCGTTGTCCGCTCGGACGGGCAATAATCCAATGGCCCAGAGGGAGTTGCGCGAGGGTGAGCCGACCTTCCGTACGGCGGGCATGATTTCCACACTGCTCACAGAAGCACCATTACCCGCCGCTCGAAGGGATGGCCTCCACTATGTCCACGTACGCCGAAGAGCGTTCCGAATCCGGTCCCTCCCCTTCACCGAGAGCAACGGAGCCCGCATGGAAGCCGCTCCTGGATGAGCCCCCCACACCATGGGCGGTCGGAATGATCATGGCAATGACACCGTGTTCGAGACGGGACGCGAAGCGGGTCCTGGCCATGGCTGCCGAGACCGCGCACCTCACTCCTGCGGCCATGGCCGCCGCGATGGTGGCCGGCTCGCGCGGCGTACCGATTCCGGCGCACGTGGAACGGGCGCTCCGGGGAGCGATGGAGACGGCCCGCACTCCTGCGCCACCCCCCGAAGCCGTGCGGGGCGTGGCCCTGCTGCCCAGCCGCCCACGGACCGAGCAGGTGCTGTCCGAGTTCCGGAAGCGCCAGGCACTGCTGGCGGCTTCCCCCTCCGACAGGAGCGCGAGACAAGCATTGGACGACGCGGCCTACACCCTGTGCGTACTGCTCGGCCGAACGACTGTGCACGATGCGGTGGACGCCGCAGAACAGCACCTCGCCGCGTCGACGTAGCGGCTGACACCGGGTGCACGAGCAGGCGAGATCCGCCGCGGTGAGGGACCGGCGCCGCGGCGGATGCCGCACCCTGGGCGACATCTCACCCGAGCACCGTCTCGCCTCCGCCTCACATCTCCGATTCGTCGCGTACTTCTGTCGCGTACTTCTTGCGTGGCGGGGAAGAACGTTTCTACGAGAGGTCGGCAGAATCTTGTGTTCCCCGCCCTCCATAGAGCGCCGCTCCTCGGAGGAGTACTCCGATGACCACCACAATGAAGATCACTTCCCTGCCCGCCCTGCACCGTGAACATCTTCTGAGCCTTGGGAAGGATGTCCGGTTCCCAGCAGCTCAACGGCTTTTCGAGGAACACACCGTCGCCGACCGCTTCTGGATTCTGAAGACCGGCGCAGTGACTCTCGACGCACGGCTCCCTCAGCGGCGTCACACGGAAATAGAGACCCTGGGGTCCGGAGAGCTGATCGGCCTGTCCTGGCTCTTCCCGCCCTTCGAGTGGGAACTGGGCGCCGAAACGCTCAGCCCGGTCCGCGCCTATGAATTCGACGCGTCCCAGGTGCGGTCACTGTGCCAGTCCGATCCCGAGTTCGGATTCGCGATCAGCCAATGGGTGGGCATGGTGCTCACCCGGCGACTGCACGCGACGCGTGGCCGACTGCTCGATCTCTACGAATTCGCCGCACGGGCCTGAGCCGGCTCGCGAGCCCGGGGGCAGCACACGCCTGCCCGCTTTTGCCCGGTATGCAGCACTGTGAACGTATGGATGAAGCAGACCTGCCCGCCTACGACGTCCAGCGCCTGGCGGATGCGGTGGAACAGCTGTACCGCCGGGACCCGGATGAAGACCCGCTGCGCTCTGCCGTCCTGCTCCGGTACACCGGCGAGCAGAGCGATGCCGTACGCCAGGCGCTGGGGGTGCTCGTCCCTCGGATGGGCGTACCGACCCTGTACGGCGGAGACTCCCGCGGGCCGAACATCCGTTGGCGGGATGGTGCGCGCTGCCTGCTGCTGGACAGCAACGAGAGCGACAGCAGAGAAAGCTCCTTGCGCATGACGAGTCACACCACAGCCGCACTGGAGCAGCGCGAGCGGGCGTTCTTCGAGCGCGGGGTGGGCGACAGGGACGGACAGGTCCACACCTATGCCGACCTTCCACTCCTGTGGCAACTGCACCGTGACGGAGCAGCCGGCCCTCCGCCACTGCCACCGTGCGTGGCACCCGACTGGGAGCGGCTGGAGGAGTCGCTGCGCAGCCTGATGCTGGCGTGGGCCACCCAGCTGCCGTCCCAGATCGGCGACGGCTCGGCGGCATTCGACCTCGTCAATCACGCCGACGGCGACCGTCCCCTGACCTTCCTCTTCGGCCCCGAGGACGGCCTGGTCGTGATGGTCGACGACGAGGACGCCGCCATGGACGACACGGTGCACGAGCAGGCGATGACCACCAGGGGTTGGCACGATCGTGCGATCCCTGTCGCGCAGTGGTGGGTGAGCAGCTTCGACCCCGACGCGTCGGGCGCTGCGGCTACAGCCCGTCTGGCCGTGGCGGAGCTACGAGCGCGCGGCGCCCGCCGGCCCTCGGATCTCGGGGTGGCCGACGTCACCTGCACCGACGCAGCCGGTGAGGACATTGGCCGGCTGACCCTGCCCGGGCTCGGCCTGAGCAGCTGAACCGGCCCCGCGGTGGCGCTCAGCCCATACTCGCCGCCACCTCGCTGCGCAGTCGAGGCAGCATGTCGTGCAGCACGCCGGGGCAGAGCGTGGTGCCGAAATCCATGTGCCCGTAGATGCGGCTCGGCGCTATGCCGTACTGCTGGCAGGTGTACGCGCAGAGCACCACCAGGACGTCCCACTGCGCCTGCGGCGGCTGAGCACCATCGTGGTAGGCACCCTCGTTGGCGATGCCGATCGCCTGGTCGTTCTGTCCGGACGTATGGGCGGCCAGTACGAAGTTGCTGCCGCCCTGCAACGTACTGAGGCTGCGGTGCCGCCCCTCGGTGATCCAGCCGCCCCGGCTGACGAGGAAGTGGTAGCCGCTGTCGATCCACCCGTTCTTGTCCATGTGCAGGTCCTGGACCCAGTGGGCATGAGCGTGGGCCTGGGCGCGGGAGAAGTCGGTGGTGTTGGCGCTGACGGTGTGATGCACGATGATCTTGTTCGGCCGCTTCCCTACCAGGCTCACCGGGCTCCGGGGCGGGCGTGCGTTCCACTGCAGGGTGCTGTCGATATCCGGTTCGATGGCACTCGATGCGTGGGCGGCACTCGGTAACGCGGCGGCGGCCAGTCCGCCGGTGCCGGCGAGCAGGATGCGGCGACGGGTCAGCTTCGGACGATTCACGGCGGACTCCTGGTCTGCGGTCGTTCCGGCCGGCTGTTCAGCGGCAGCGGCCAGTGGGGTGGCCAGTGGAGGTGGCGGCGGTACGGGCGGGACCGCACCGATGCGGTCGGGCGAGCCCCGTACGAACTCACCCGGCCGCCGCAGGAGCGAGCCCGGCTACGCCGTGTTGTTGGCGAGGGCCAGGAGCCGGGTCATGGTGCCGTTGAACTTGTTGCGGTCCACGTCACCGGCGACACCACCGACCCGGCCGGTGGCCGAGTACTGCCAGATCGTCCATGTGGGGAATCCACTGGGAATGGTGGGACTGCTGGTGCCCCAATGGGCCACCCAGAGCGGGGACTTGGTGGACATTCCGGTCCAGTTGCCCGTGCAGGTGTTCCACCAGCTGGCCGTCGTGTAGATGACGACGTCCCGGGTCGTACGGGCCTTGTACGTGTTGTAGAAGTCGTTGACCCACGTACGCATTTGCGTCGTGGAGAGGCCGTAGCACATGGCGCCCGACGGGTTGTGCTCGATATCCAGCACACCGGGGAGGGTCTTGCCGTCCTTGGACCATCCTCCGCCACTCCCGGCGAAGTAGGCGGCCTGCGTAGCCCCGTTGGAGGCGTTCGGGCGGGCGAAGTGGTACGCGCCCCGGATCAGGCCGGCGTTGTACGAGCCGGTGTAGTTCGCACTGAAGCGAGTGTCCTTGTAGCTCGTACCCTCGGTGGCCTTCACGTAGGCGAAGTCGATGCCCGCGGCCTTCACCGAGCCCCAGTTGATCGCGCCCTGCCAGTGGGAGACGTCGATGCCCTGGACACCGCTGGTGTCCATCGTGGACATGCCCCCGTCCGCCGAGGACCCGGGGCCCTGCTCGATACGGGTCCCCGCGCCCATCCACGCCTGTCCGGACTGCACCGGCTCGTCGGGGCCCGGGGGCGCGGCGGCGGCCGGTCCGGCGGTCGTCACGAGCAGTGTGGCGACGCTGCCGAGGACGCCGGCCAGCAGGGCGCCTCTGGATCTGATGAGTCGTCGGGTCGGAGAACTGTACGCGGGCATAGCTGCCTCCGGGCACGTTGGTGGGGACGAAGCGCATGGCATCCGATAATCGGATGCCATGGACACGACATGAGTAACGCACGAGTAATGAGGGGCGTAAAGAGGCCGCTCGGCCTAGACCTGTGACGCCGCGCGCCAGCTGCACCAACGCTCCGAATTGGCAGAAACTTTCAGCGCTGAAGAACTCCGGGCGCCCGATTGCGGAGTTCCGGCGCGGGCGGGGCAGCGCATCAGGGGCCGTCTCGCCGGTACCCGCGCGGGCGGTCCGCCACGTACGGCAGTGCGTACGAGATCTCGGCGTACTGCCGGGAGGCCGCCGGTCCGGAACGAGGGACCATGCCCCGCAACGTTCCAGCGCAAGGGACCTCCCCTCCGCGCGACTTGAAGGGGGCGGATATTCGATACGCTCTCGATCGGCTTCGGGGCGCCGACGAGCTCCGAATCGCCGCTAGCAGGGGGATGGTTCCTTAAATGAGCAGTGCACCTTCGGCCGACCTTTTCCAGCCACTCAAGGAGGACGACCCGGCCGTTGTGGGCGGCTATCACCTCGCGGCAGTGCTCGGCACGGGCGGCATGGGCAAGGTGTATCTCTCGTACACGCCGGGCGGCAGGCCCATCGCACTCAAGGTGATCCGGCCCGAGTTCAGCGGCGACCCCGAGTTCCGGCGCCGCTTCCAGCAGGAGGTGAAGGCCGCGCAGCGGGTACAGGGCCTGTACACCGCACCCGTCATCGATTCGGACACCGAGGGCTCGCAGCCCTGGCTGGCCACCGCCTACGTGCCGGGCCCCTCCCTCGCACACGCCGTTGCCCAGCACGGCGGACTGCCGCTGCGCAGTGTGCTGCTGCTGACCGTGGGGGTCGCCGAGGCGCTCCACGTCATCCACGGCGCGGGCATCGTCCACCGCGACCTGAAGCCCGCCAACGTCCTCCTGGCCTCCGACGGCCCTCGCGTGATCGACTTCGGCATCGCCCGCGCGGCCGACGCCACCGCCCTGACCAGCACCGGCGTCAGCGTCGGCACTCCCGCGTTCATGGCGCCCGAACAGGCGGCGGCCGGCACGATCACACCCGCCACCGACATCTTCGCCCTCGGCCAGATCGCGGCCTACGCGGCGATCGGCGCCCCAGCCTTCGGTGACGGTCCGTCACATGCAGTGCTGTACCGCATCGTTCACGAGGACCCGGACCTCAGCAGGCTGCCCGCGGACCTGCGCCCCCTGGTGACGCGCTGCCTCAGCCGCGACCCGGCGGATCGCCCTTCCCTGGCCGAAGTCATCGCGCTGTGCCACGCCGTCTCGTCCGTCCCGCTGCGCCAGGGCGAGGACTGGTTGCCTCGGACAATCGCCGGTTCGATCACCGAGCGGCTGCACCTGCCCGAACCGGTGCGGCCCCCGACGGTGGCACCCCCCGTCACCCCCACCCCGACCGAACGCTCCCCGCAGCCTCCGGC
The DNA here is from genome assembly GCF_042670885.1 of Streptomyces sp. NPDC057136. Classification (NCBI taxonomy): domain Bacteria; kingdom Bacillati; phylum Actinomycetota; class Actinomycetes; order Kitasatosporales; family Streptomycetaceae; genus Streptomyces; species Streptomyces sp. NPDC057136. The sequence goes on along the minus strand of NZ_JBHUUV010000028.1, from coordinate 73,618 downwards.
ACCGGGTGCCGCTCCCCCGCACCCGCCCACCGGATTCCCCATGGCCGCCGCTCCGACCCAGGCCGCTACGGGCGGCCCCGGCACGACACCGGCCGGAACACCGGTCGCTCCTGGCATGCCGCCCGGGGCCCCGGGCGCCTTTGGCCCGCCGCCCGGAGCTCCGGGTGCACACGGCATGCCGGCCGGGGCCCCGACCCCTCCCCCCGGCTACCGGACGCCGCTCGGGTACGGGCCGGGGTACGCCACGCCGCCCCCGTTCCATACCGTCGGCTTCCCGCCCGCCCACCCGAGGCCCAAGCCGAAGCCGAAGGGGCTGATCATCGCCGGGTCCGTGGCGGCCACGATCGCCGTCCTGACGGTCATCGGTGCCCTGCTGCCCGACGAGCCCGACGGCAAGAAGTCCCCCAGCGCCGGCTCGACCGCGAGCGGTTCCCCGGACACGGCACAGCCGCGTACCGATCCCAAGCCGGTCTCGTACAAGAACGTCGATGTGACGGCCAACTACAACGTCATGCTCGCCGACAACCCGCCGCGCCCGATCGAGGACACCTCAGGGGGAGTTTTCTACGGCGACGGGGACCTCTACTACTACTACGACTCGATGTTCGGGGACGAGCAACTGGGCACCGCCAACGGGAAACTGGTCCTGTTGAACAACTCGCAGAAGGGCTCCCTGAAGACCTGCCGCGACGAGACCCGGTACACCGAGAAGATCGGTCTCGACCAGCTCACCAACGGCTCGCAGATCTGCGTGCTCAGCGATGCGGGGCACATCGCCGTCGCGACCTACCGCGGCAAGTCGGCGGCCAAGGACCCGAGCAGGTACTTCACCCTCGACCTCACGATCTGGCGCAACGCCGAGAAGCCGAAGGAGAGTTGAGCGACAGGCGGTCAACCCCGGCCGACGGACCGCACGGGCTTCTCGAGCAGCGTGAACGACTTGGGCGCACCGCCCGCCTGCGGCTTGCCCGCCTTGTGGCCGACCACCCTGTATCCCTCGGCCACGTAATAGGCGTTCAGGCGCGTATTGCCGGCCAGGCAGTCCAGACGTACACGCACTCGCCCGTGCTCCGCCACGCGGTGCTCCGCAGCTCGCAGCAGCAGTCGCCCCGTGCCCGGCCGGGCACGGCTGCGGTCCACCATCAACCGGTGCACATAGCCGGCCACCGGTGGCTGCGGTCCCCAGGCGTCCTCGTCCGCCCACCACAGCTCCCAGCCCCCGACCACACGCCCATCGGTCTCGGCGAGCCACACCTCGCCATCCGCCATGATCCGGCGGAAGTGGACCTCGTCCAGCTCGCCCGGCTGCCACTGGCCGGCAATGCCCTGGGCGAGCATCCAGCGGGCAGCGTCGTCGCGCAGGCGGACAAGAGTGGCGAGGTCGGTGTCGGCGGCGAGGCGGAGGCGCAGATCGTTCACGCCGAGATCCTCGCATGCGGGGTCCGACCGTTGGGGCGACGGTAGGCGTACGGGCAAGGGAGCTGAGAGCGAACGCACGCCGCACTCATCCCCTTCCGCAACACGACGTGGACCCCGGCCGGCGAACGGGCCGGGGTCGCCGTCTTTTGGGTTACGGCTCCTCTCCGGCCCTTGGCCGGTGCGACACGGAGGTCGCTGCTCGTCAGGCGTTGGGGTCGAACGCGATGCCGGCCGGCTTGGCCTTCTCGAGGTGGTAGTTGAAGTTGCCGTCCTTGAGACCGAAGACGGCACTTCCGAAGTCGGCCTGGCTCAGCTTGTCGCGAAGACCTGCGGGATAGCCGTTCCAGCCGACAAGGCTGGGGAACTGCCAGCTGTGGTGGTGATTCTCCGGCGGCTCGTCGTTGGTGTTCGCCGGACGGAAGCAGTGCGTGCTCACGCCGTCCTTGTGGTACACGATCTTGGGATGCGTGCCGTCCCAGCGGACCCGGTCACGGCTGTAGACGTCGAAGTTGCCGTGGGCGGAGGTGGAGACGTACTGGGCCTGGTTGTTCTGCACCCAGACCACCACGTGCTCCCAGTCGTGGCGGTGCCCGCCGAGGCTGCTGCCGGCCAGGGCCTGGTCCTTCTCGAAGTACAGCCCGTACATGATCGCGCACCAGCCGTTGTTGCACTTGTACCGCGCGTATCCATTGGTGTTGTCGAGGTCCCACGCGTCACGGCACTGACCGTTGAGCGCGCCGCTCGGGTTGAGGCCGGTGGCGACGGTGCCATCCGGTCCGATGGCGGACGTGGGGTAGCAGCCGTCCGTGTCGTAGTCGTAGGCCGGCTGGAACGTCTGCTCCAGTCCGTCCGCGGCAGCGGGCAACGCCGAGGGCGGAGCAGCGTAGGCACCACCCGGGAAGGCGATGACCAGTGCGACGGCGCTGCCAAGGGTCAGCGACACTCTTCGAATCCGCGAGCTCTTCTTCAACTGCGTCCTCCTGGTTGACCGCGGTGTGGGGCGCGCGACGTGATTGGCATGCCCATATCAGGCTCCGCGAACCTCATTGCGGAGCCGATCCCTGGGGGTGTCAACACGGTGAAGCGGCGGCCAACACATGCGGGGACGCGCACAATCCAACACACCGCACCGCCCTCGGCCCGTCCGGGCTATGCGGGCAGTACGCGTGCCTCGGCATCGGGCAGCTTGGTCCACCAGTGGTTGTAGCGGCTGTACACCTGGGGGTCCCGATCGGCCAACACCGCTGTCAGGGACCGCGCTTCCGCGGCAAGTGCGTCCCACACCGTCGGCGGAAGGTCGTGGAAGGCCATGGCTTCGATGCCGCCGTCGACCGGGCGCCACACACCGGCGACGTAACCGTCGACCAGCAGCGTCGGCAACACATCGCCGTTGTTACGGATCACCAGTCGGCGATAGTCCGGAGGGATCATGCGGCTGCGGTCGGCGTAGGCGAGCAGGGTGCTGTCCCACATGGCCATGAGCCGAGGTGGGGCCGGGATGTCCGCGGGCGGGCGCGGTGCGCCGGGGATGTCGAACAGGACGGTGCCCTCGGGTCCTTCGAACTGCTCGACGGAGTCACCGAGTGCGTTCAACGCCTCGCGGATCGGCGCGCGCTGCACCATGGCGAACTGGGCCACGTCCGCCACCGAGGCCGGACCGAATCCATCCAAGTAACGCAGGACCAGGGCCTGCAGGGCCTGCGTCACCGTCTCCCGCCCCCTGGGCACAGGGCCGGTCCGCGCCGCGACGAACGACGACCGGGTAGTGAACGACCACGGCCCGCCCGTCGGTGCATGGTGCAGCGGTGCGTAGGCCCGCAGCCCCCACCACGCCCCCGGCTGCTTGTCCGTACCGAGCCGCTCCTCGAGCCATGCCTTCATCTCCGCGGTCGTCCGGGGCCGGTCGGCGAAGGCCAGCAGCTCCGGCACCAGTTCATCGCCGTCCGCGGGCGTAAGCCCCGAAACCGCGAAGCGGAAGCCCAGGCGCGAGCCGTACAACGTCGGCTGCATCGCCTCGCGGAACACCTGGTAGTCATCGGCATGCACCGTGTGCAGCGTGATCCGCATCAGCGTCGCCTTGACGACTGCGCGGCCGGTGAAGCCGGCATCCAGATCGGCCGCGTCGAAGTCGGTCACCCGATTCCACAAGGCGACGTAGGGCGAGGGTGCGTGCTGCGCCTGGACCGCGACAACGCGACGGACCGCGTCGACGACGCTCAGGGCCTCCCGTTCCAGCAGAAGTTGGCGACTCAGGGTGGCCCGGTTGAGCTCGCGCGCAGTGATCTTCACACCGAGGATTCTGCCGTGCATCGACCGGCACACGCCAGAATGTTTCGCACACCGTTTCGATGGATCGGCCGAGGATTTCCCAGCGCGCCCGCAGGGCCCCGAACCAGATACCTATACGCGCTCCAGCGGATGGTGCGGGCCGATGGGCAGTTCGACGCCGATCGCGTCACCGGGACGAACGTCACCTCCGTGCCGGACCACACCCATGATCCCGGACTTGAAGACGAACTCCCCTGTGGTGGCGTCGAGTTCGAAGACCTCCTGGAGCAGGCCCTTCTGAAAATCGTTGATCTTCGAGCACGGGTTACGGAGCCCTGTCACCTCTACGACCGCCTCCTCGCCGAGTCGCAGCAGGGTCCCGGTGGGCAGTCCGAGCAGGTCGATCCCACGTGTGGACACGTTCTCGCCGAGTCGGCCGGCAGCGACGGTGAAGCCCTTCGCGGCGAGTTCGTCGAAGAGTTCCTCATGGATGAGGTGCACCTGGCGCAGGTTGGGCAGGTCCGGCTCATACGTCATGCGGAACTGGTGCTTGATGGTCTCCCCCGCGTGGACGTCGCCCTCCACGCCCAGCCCGGCGAGCAGCGTGATGCTCGTACGGTTCGGTTTGCTGAACGAGTACGTCCCATTGCTGCTCACAGCCGTAACCCGTGCCATTCCGCTGCCCACTTCTCCTCGCCGTACATCCTCGAACCCGGCCAGCGTAAGCGGACCGACCCTCACGAGGCGGGGAGCCCGCCCCTACGGGTCCGCTTCGGGGACTGCCGGAATTCGTTTCGTGTCCTGGGGCGGCGCCCCTACTGTGGCGCAGTGACGACTCAGATGATCATTCTCAATGGCGGTTCCAGCTCGGGGAAGTCCGGGATCGTACGGTGCCTGCAGGCCGTACTACCGGATCCGTGGCTGGCGTTCGGGGTCGATTCGTTCGTCGACGCGATGCCCGCGAAGATGCAGGCGTCGGACGCGGGGATCGAGATCTCGGAGGACGGCCGAGTCAGCGTCGGGGAGGACTTCCGGGCGTTGGAGGCGGCCTGGATGGAAGGCATCGTGGCGATGGCCGGTGCAGGCGCCCGGATCATCGTCGACGACGTCTTCCTCGGCGGAGCCGCGTCCCAGCAACGGTGGCAGAAGGCTCTCGGCGGACTGGATGTGCTGTGGGTCGCCGTCAGGTGTGAGGGTGCGGTGGCCGCGGGCCGTGAGGCCGCACGGGGAGATCGGGTCCAGGGAATGGCCGCGTTGCAGGCGGATGTGGTTCACCAAGGGGTGATCTATGACCTGGAGGTCGACACGACGCGTACCGAATCCCTGGCGTGTGCGCGAACCATCGCCGCCCACGTGGGCTGATCGACGGATCATTGGGTCAGCCCGCGGGGCCGGGGCTTGCATCGGCAGGTCTGTCGATGCGGTAGACATAGTGGTTGCGGTCGTCATCCGGGTTGTCCGGGTCCAGGTCGGCGGTACCGATCCTGCGCAGCCCGGCCTTCTCCAGTGCCCGCCATGACGCGCGGTTGTCCGCGTGGACCGGGACAACGACGGCGGACACGTCCGCATAGTCGGTCCAGGTGGCCTCCACGATCGCCCGGATGATGCGCGGACCCAGCCCCTGCCCCACCCTCGCGGAGTCCCCGAGCAGGTAGTCGATCGTGACCGCAGTGTCGGGCAGTTCGACCTGATCGGCCAACTCCGCGCGAGATTCGGGGTAGTCCGCGAACCGGCACCGTTGGACCAAGCCAACCGGGGTGCCGTCCAGCATGACCAACAGGTCCTCGGACGGCTCCTCACCACGCGCCGCAGGCCCGAAGTCCCGTGCGACCGCCTCCGTGGACGTGTCGTGGTGCCACCAACGGGCTACGTGCGGTTGCGCGAGCCATTCCTGCAACAGCCCGAAGTCCCCCTCGGCCAACCGCCGCCACGTGATCACGCTGCCTCCTCGCAACTGCCCAAGGTCACACCGAACTCTATTGGCTCGAACACCGCTTGGCCTGGTGTCCCGCACCGCAGTTCCACGAGGTGCGTGGTGTCCGCCGGCAGGGGCCTTCGGGACTCCGGTCCGCGAACCGGATCTCACATGTCACCGGTTCAAGGCTCTGTCTTCTTGGTCCTCTGCAGGCAGGAGTGCATGCACGTCGTCCGTGGTCGTGCCGTCCGGCCTCCGCCCGAAAGCGGCCGCAAGGACGGTGGGGAGGTCAGCCTCTGGAACGGTGGTGCGTACCTCCGTCAGGACGTGGCCAAACTCGTTGTCATCGATGGCGCCCAGGTACTCCTGGCGCAACCCGACGATGACCTCGACGAGCTCGGGCCGCAGCCGCATCCAAGCGCGCGACGTGCGAATCTCCTCCTCGACCTGGTCCATGAACCAGCGCATGACCTCGTACGGGATGTCCACGTGCCGGCCACAGGGGTCGAAGCACACGGTCGGCTCCCGCGCCGGGTCCTCGTCGGGGACGATCGCGATCACGAGGGTTCGTTGATCGGCGACGAGGTCCAGCTCCAGGTACCAGGCGTCGTCCGGTACGGAGTACATCGCGGTGACCGCATAGTCGCCGTTGGGGTGGGGCAGAGGCATAGCAGCATGCTGTCAGGCCCGTGTCCGGCAGGAAAGCGGATACTTCGGTCCTGCACCGTAATACGGTGGCGGTGCTCGGCGACCTGGTGCTTGGATGCTCCGCGTGACTTCTGTGGATCTTGGTGATCGTCCTGAGCAGGCACTGCTGGACCGACTTGAGTGGTACTACGACGCGGTGCCACGTCAGGGTGCCCGGGTCGAGGACTTCGGGCCGCTGACCCTGTTCGTGCGGGAAGGTCAGGGATGGCCGTTCTACGCACGTCCCGCTCGGGGATGGTCCGGAGCGGTGAGCGCCGCCGCTGTGGCCCGGGTCCGCGCGCGGCAGCGTGAACTCAAGATTCCGGAGAGTTTCGAGTGGATCGCCGAGACCACGCCCGCGCTGCGGGCCGCGGTCGAGGACTCGGGGCTTGTAGTTCACGAACACCCCTTGATGGCGCTTGACCCGGGTGCCCCGGTGTCCGCTGTGGACGAGTTGTTCGGCGGATCGTCGGTGCGGACCCTGGGGCCGGACGATCCGGCGCTGGCCAGCGCGCTGGCCGTGCCGCATCTCGCTTTCGCGGAGCCCGGAACCGGCATCGGCCTTGCGGGAGTCACCGAGCTGGCGGAAGCCGTGCAGGCCCGAGCAGGCGACGGGTCGGTGGAACGCGTGGTGGCGCGGATCAGGGCGGGTCTGACTTCGGTTGCCGCAGCGGTGGACGATGGGACGGCACTGTGCGCGGGCCAGCACCAGCCGGTCGGAGCCGTCAGCGAGATCGTCGGTGTCGGAACGCTGCCCGCCGCGCGCCGTCGTGGTCTCGGGCTCGCGGTCACTGTGGCACTGGTGGCCGACGCCCGATCGCGAGGAGTGGAGACCGTCTTCTTGTCGGCAGGCGACGATCACGTCGCCCGGATTTATGCCCGCCTCGGCTTCCGACGTATCGCCACCGCGCTGATCGCCGAACCTCCCGAGTAGCGAGTCGGTCCGCCGGGCACCCGGACCGCCGCGGCTTGACAACGGCCGACGGCCCGTTGCGAGTCCGCCCGCCACGAGCCCGGCCCCGTACCCCGGCGCCGACCCGGACCCTCAGCACACCGCCAGGAGTCCTCAGGCGAATGGATTACCGTGCCCGGGAAGCTGCCCGCCCGGCGGCACATACCGCAGCCGCCCGCCCTGGTCGGTCACCGGCGTGAACCCGGCGGCCTGCAGCAGGCCGGCGTACTTTGCTCCGTAGCGCCGGTTGACGACGAGCCCGATAGGCACGAGTGCCATCAGCGTGGCCCAGATGCTGCCGACGACGACTACGGCAGTGGTGTCAGCGCCGAACTTGAAGCCGACGCCCACGGCCAGGATCGTAAACGTGACACCTGCGATTACCACCAGCTGCTTCTCGGTGTACCTGGTGGCGAGGTCGAACTTGATGCGGGCCTTGAGAAGCTCGACTGCATCGGACACGAGGGGTGGCAGCGCGCCACCGTCACCGGCGTTCGGGTACTGCGCCCAGTTCTGCGCGGCCCGCGCGCGGGCCTGCGGGTTCGGGTCAGGCACGATCAGCATCACAAGGCCGTTGCCCTGTGGCCCGCCCCCCTGTTGTACGTCCGCGTACTCGTACCCGAACTGCCGGGCGACGCAGGCGAGTCGGGCGAGCTTCTTCATGGAGGCCATGACGCTGACGACCTGAACGGGCTCCCCGCCGGCCATCTGCCGCAGCATCTTCCGCACTTGTCGCTTACCCACGGCGCCCCCGCCATTGACAACCCAGACAGTCTTTCACAGGGCATGTTCATGGGGAGTATGGGCCGAACCGGATTGATACGGCCTTGACTCTCACACGCATGTATACGATCCGCAGTTCCGAAACTTTCTCTTCCCTCCCGGCTTTGCCGCTCTGCCGCGTCCAGGGGTCTGTCCGGGCGATCTCCGGGCACACTGGCCGACATGCCTCTTTCGCTGCATCACATCGTCATCGACGCCCGCGATCTGCCCGCCCTGGCCCGGTTCTGGGCTGAGGTGCTGGGCTGGCGGATCCTGTCCGAGCGGGAGCGGGAGGTCGTGATCGGGCCGGACGAGACCGCGCCAGTGGGAATCTGCTTCATGCCGGTGACGGACCGTAAGGTCGTCAAGAACCGTCTGCACCTCGATCTGACGTCCGCTGCGGAGGACCGGGAGGCCGAGATCGCGCGCATCCTCGCACTCGGCGCCCGCAGGGCGGACGTCGGCCAGAGCGGCAACGAGTCCTGGACAGTGCTGGCCGATCCTGAGGGGAACGAGTTCTGCGTAGTCCGCCCGAAGGAAACCCTCATCGGCTAGGCGTTGTATGCCGAGTCGGCCGCGAACTCCCCACACCCCGGTTGGCCGCAATGAGCGGCCCCTGGGTGCCGCCGTCGATGTGCTTCCATCCAGCCGCGTACAGCCAGGGCCGAGTGCCCCGTGGAGGGGAGGCTGCTGTGCCGTCACCATGGCCCGGTCAGCCACTGACCACGCAGTGATCAGCCGCCCGCTTCCAGAGCGTTTGCCCGTTCCTTGAGATCTGCTGCGATGTCGTCCCAGTCCGGACCGTGCAACCACAAATTCTCTGCGGCATCTCGCATCAACGCCGGTTCGTCCGGTCGTTGCAGGAGCACCAGCCGATACGACAGGTTGCGGATCCAGACAGGCAGAAGCCCGTCGACCAGGTTCGGGCTCAGTTCCCGCAGCATGGCCAGGATCGAATCCGCGTCGGCGAAGGTCAGTTCCTCGACGAAGTAGTGCTCTCGGTGTTGGGAGTCGCACTCCGGCGTGGGTCGGTACTCGTCTCCGTAGACACACCGCGCATGCTCCGTCAGGGTGCTGTGCATGCCTTGGAGCCTACGGCGCACGCACCGCCGACGGCGCCCGGGGTGCTCCGCCGAGGCCGGCGCCGATCTCGCCTCTCAGTCGGTGTCTACCCCAAGCCAGGCGACGCCTTGGCGTCCTGGTCCGTGCGTGGCTACGAAGGGACGGCTGCACCAGCGGCGTACGAGTCGTCGGGCTCCGGCTCCGCCGGCGGGTCGCTGAGCTGCTCGCGCAGGTAGTTCCAGACCACTGCGACCAGCGCGGCTGCCGGTACGGCGAGCAGGCTGCCCACAATGCCTGCCAGGCTGCCGCCCAAGGTCACCGCCAGCAGGACCACCGCCGCGTGCAGACCGAGTCCGCGGCTCTGGATCATGGGCTGGAACACGTTGCCCTCAAGTTGCTGCACCACAAGGATGATGGCCAGCACAATCAGCGCGTCCGTCAGGCCGTTCGACACCAACGCGATGAGCACCGCCACCAGACCGGCGAACAGGGCGCCCACGATCGGGACGAACGCCGAAATGAAGGTCAGCACGGCCAGCGGAAGCGCCAGGGGCACCCCCAGGATCCACAGACCGAGGCCGATGAAGACTGCGTCGAGCAGGCCGACGAATGCCTGGGAGCGCACGAACGCGCCGAGAGTCTCCCAGCCGCGCGCGGCCACGATCGCCACGTCGGTGGCGAGCCGCCCGGGGAGCTGACGGGTAAGCCACGGGAGGAACCGCGGGCCGTCCTTGAGGAAGAAGAACATCAGGAACAGCGACAGGAAGGCAGTGACCACACCGTTCAGCACGGTGCTCAGGCCGGTGGCGACGGCGGTGACCATGCTCCCGATGCTGTCCTGGACGCGCGCGATCGCTGTGTCGAAGGCGCCACTGATCTGGTCGTCGCCGATGTTCAGCGGCGGCCCTGCGGCCCACTCGCGCAGCTTCTGGATGCCTTCGACCACGCCGTCGGTCAGCTCGCCGGACTGGGATGCCACCGGCACCACGATCAGCGCCAGGATGGCCGTGAGGACGAGGAGGAACAGGACGGTCACGACCGACGCCGCGAGGGCGGGGTGCCAGCCGTGCCGGCGCAGGAAGCGGGTGGGGGGCCAGGTCAGGGTGGTGAGGAACAGGCCGACGACGATCGGCCAGACGACCGGCCACATCCAGCCCAGCATCCACACGGCCGCGGCGGCCGCGACGAGGACCAGCAGCAACTCGACGGAGACGCGCGCCGTTGTTCGGAGCGCGGCGGCCGTCTTTATGGAGCTCAATGTGGCAGACATGGGGCCACCCTATTGATACTCGGGTCGCACTCCGAAATGGCCGCCGTACGAACGTGGTGGGGCCGGGCCGGTCTCCGTCGGTGGGGCGGAGCCCAACTCGTCGGAGACCGGTGGCTTCCCGCCGCGTGATCTGTTGGTCAGCAGGTGCGGCCGACGTAGTGCGCTCCCTGGATCCTGCTCGCCGATCCCAGCCAGGTGTCGCCGGGGCCCACACAGCGTTCGTAGTTGGGGCCGAAGACCTCGACTTCGATGATGACGTTCGACCCGTCCGATGTGCAGTGGTTGTAGCGGGCGTCGGAGCCGGTTTCGTAGAACCCGCAAGGGTTCATCACTGACGCGGCGTGCCCCGCGGCAGTGGCCGTGCCAGTCGCAGCCGGCGCGAGCCCCAGGATGAGTGCGGCTGCGGCACCGGCGGACAGCAGCGAATGACGAATACGCATCGCGATCTCCTCATTGATCATCTGCATTGGTCATCTGCCCGAGCGCTGATCACTCGGGCACTCGATGATCACCGGGCTGCGTACCGAGTGGCTGCCACATTGCCCCGTACGGAGCAGTAAGTGCAGCCGATCGGGACGCACATGACCAACAGGATCCGCATCCGATACCGCGGACGTCAGCGGGACGTGAGGGAGGCGTTAGCAGAACATGAGCGGCGGGCGGGAAGCTTCAGGTGTCAGAAGGTCAGGAGGGGGAGCGGTTCGCCGCAAGTTCCGGGCCTTGTCTTCACCGTCGCACTCGACCGTCACACTCGGGGAATCCTCATGCGTACGATCCGTAACCGCAAGCGCACAGCCACGCTCGGCGCCGCTGTCACCGCTGTACTCGCTCTGGCGCTCACCGCCTGCGGCGGGGACGACGGCGGCGCGAAGTCCGCCGACACGGCGAACAGCTCCGCACCGGCCGCCGCCTCGGCGGACGCTTCCCAGCCCGCCGACACCGCCAAGACCACGGACACCGTAAAGACCGGCGGCTCCGCCGAGGCAGTCACTTCCAGCACGGGCAAGTCCAAGGGCAGCACCGCGAAGGCCGGCGGCAACACCGGCGACAGCTACGCCTACACGCACCCGTGCAAGAGCGACGACCTGTCGGTGCGTGTCTACGCCCGTGAGGGTTCGGCCACCCAGCACGTGATCGAGGTCAACAACACCGGCGCGAACGCCTGCGGCCTGAGCTACTTCCCGCTGGTCAGCCTGGGCAGCGCGAGCGCCAAGGACCACAGTGGCGACGTCAGGCCGCTGATTCCGAGCGGCCTGGGCGGCGCTCCTGCGTACCCGGTCAAGCCCAAGACCGCCGCCATCGCGGTGATCGACCTCAACCCGAGCGGTGCGAGCGGGGCCCTGACCTGGATCAACGAACTGAACGTGCTGGCCGACGGCGACCACATGCCCAACGCGGACTCGCTCAACTTCCCGCTCGGCCCGGACGTGAAGGTGCTCGACCCGAAGCTGGGCCTGTACCGCAGCACGATCGCCGAAGCGGTGAGCTCCATGGCCCAGGCGGACACTCAGTCCTGACCGGTCGACTCGGTTGATCCCCCTGACGGACCACGACGGCCCGTCAGGGGATTTTGCTGCCCGGCACGGCGACCGGCGAGCAGCGTCTCGTACGTCTTGGGGCAGTCGCCCGTAGTGAGGAAGATCCTGACGCCCCGTATGCGAGAACGTCATGGAATCGCCTTCTCGCGGTTACGCAGGCAGCGGCCACCCCGTGCCATGCTCCCGGTGACAAAAATCAACACGCGTAGAACGCAGCGCCGTTGAGGCAGAAGCCGCGTTCCGACGCGTGCCGTCCCCCGGGAAAGGGCACCCCCATGTCCGTTGCGCAGATAGGCAGATGGAAGGTGTTGGCGGCAGCCATATCCACCGTCCTCCTCGGCCTCACCCTTCCGACGGTCGCCGCGAGTCCCGCGAGCGCCACGACCACCGCGTACGACAGCACGTACTACAAGAGCGCGATCGGCAAGACCGGCACGAGCCTCAAGTCCTCTCTGCACACGATCATCAGCCCCCAGACCAAGATCTCGTACGACGCGGTGTGGACCGCCCTGAAGGTCACCGACCAGGACCCGAGCAACACCAGCAACGTGATCCTGCTGTACAGCGGCACTTCACGCAGCAAGGCTCTCAACGGCGGCGACGTCGGCGACTGGAACCGTGAGCACGTGTGGGCCCAGTCGCACGGCAGCTTCGGCACCTCGTCCGGCCCCGGCACGGACCTCCACCACCTGCGCCCCGCGGACGTACAGGTCAACAGCATCCGCGGCAACAAGGACTTCGACAACGGCGGCAGCGCGGTCAGCGGCGCGGCCGGGAGCTATACGGACTCCAACTCCTTCGAGCCGCGCAACGCGGACAAGGGAGACGTGGCCCGCATGATCCTCTACATGGCCGTCCGCTACGAGGGGGACGACGCCTGGGCCGATCTGGAGCCCAACGATTCGGTATCCAACGGCAGTGTCCCGTACCACGGCCGCCTCTCCGTGCTGAAGCAGTGGAACGCGCAGGACCCGCCCAGCGCCTTCGAGGAGCGGCGCAACCAGGTCATCTTCGACACCTACCAGAAAAACCGCAACCCTTTCATCGACCACCCGGAGTGGGTCGAGGCGATCTGGTAGACCGCCTGTGAGGTGGGCTCATCTCCCCGTCCCCAGCGGGGAGATGAGCCGTCGGGCGGCCCGGGCCCGGCCCTATCCCAGCTGGTCGAGCAGTCTCTCCGCGCGGTTCTTCAGGTCGGTTGCCCGGTCCCCTTCCAACGCGGCGAGTTCAGTGATGAGAGCAGTCACTCGGGCGATTGCGCTGTCGGCACGGCCCAGCTCCTCTTCCGTCCACGCCGCGTAGGCCACGCACTGGAATCGCTCGTCGAGTGCGTCGTCTGCGAACTCCGTGTAAAGCGCGGCTGCCTGGTCGAAGAGGCCCACCATCTGCTCCCGGGTGGCGCGCGACGCCTCAGGCGAGGAATCGTCCTCGCCCTCCGGAAGCGTGCCCTGGAGCAGCCGGGCGAGCTGCTGCCGGGTCTGCGCCAGCTCGTACCGCATCCCGGGTTCTTCGGACCCGTCGACGACGGCCAGCGCCTGCTCCATCAGCCCACGCGCGCGTACGATCCCGGCGCCGGACTCCTCGTCCTCCACCTCCTCCGCAGCCAGCCACGCCAGCGACCGCAGCACCCGCACCTCCGCCACCGGACTGCCGCCCGCTCCCCGCCACAGCTCCAGGGTCCGCCCGTAGGCGACCTCGGCCTCGCCGTGCAGGCGCGCGGCGGCGAGTGCCTCCGCGGCCGAGTGGGCGAGACCGGCCTCGAACCGGGGCTCGTCCCATCCCTTGGCGGTCTCCGCGGCCAGCAGATACTGCTCCGCCGCGGCGCGCGGGTCGTGCAGCTCCCGGAGCAGCCCGCCGAGCAGTTCCCTGGCCTGTACGCCTTCCCCCTCGCCGTGCTCCAGCAGGTCGGGCAGAGCCGACTGGAGCACCTCCGCCGCCTCGGCGGGGCGCTCGGCCGCCGCGTACGCCCGCGCCAGGAGCAGTCTGGCCCCGGCCCCCGACGTTGCCGCGAGCCCTGCCTGGTCGAGCCAGTGGGTCGCTTCGAGTGCGTGCAGCACCGCTTCCTCGGCCCGTTCGCCCCGGCGGAGCAGGATGTCCGCGAGAGTCAGCCGTACGCCGGCCTGGTCCGCGCCCTCCGTCAACTCGGCGGCGTGGCCGAGCGCGGTACGCGCGATGGACTCCGCGGCCTCCAGCTCACCGCGCGCGGCCAGCACGCTCGCCTGGATGGACAGCGGTTCCACCGCGTCCCAGGGCTGCTCCGCCGCCAGGAGGCGCCGTGCGGCCGAGCTGAGCAGCGGAACCGAGCGGTCGAGGTCGTCGATCGTCAGAGCCAGCTTTGCCAGGAGCAGTTCGCTGTTCGCGACCAGGTCGGCCACACTCCGCGGACCGGCCGTCAGGGCCGCCGGCTCGTTGCCGTACGCGGCGACGAAGCCTTCCAGCTCGCCCACCAGACGGTGGTCCACGGGCGATTCCGGCTCGTCCGTCGCTCGCTCGCGCAGGTGCGACTCAATGCGGAGGGTGGTGAGTTCGGCGCCGAGGATCCGGCGGAGGCGTTCCGGGTCGGTCTCGTCCAGTACCTGCGCCGACCGCATGGCAGCGGCGAGCAGGTCCCGTATCTCTGCGGGTTCGGCGTCGAACTGGGTGGCGCATCCCGCGATCGCCAGCTGCGCATGGGACGCCCGGCTGTGCTGCCCGGCGGCCCGGTAGGACACGGCCGCCTCGGCGTACAGGGAACGCGCCGCCGGGTCGCCGGTGCTCGCCGCGGTCGCGGCCCGGTGCACGAGCAGATCCCCGGCCACGGCGGGGTCGGAGAGGTCGGCGTCGCCCGTGCCTACCCCGCCTGTCTCGGCGAGCCGGGCCACCTCCGCCCATAGTCCGTCGGCGGACGGGTGCCCCTGCTGCCGGGCTGCACGGGCACGGTCGACGAGTTCGGCGAAGTCCGGCTCCGTACGGCCGCCCTCTGCGGTGCCCCGTTCCGTAGCCGTGGGCCCTCCAGTGGCCTGGGCTGGGAGGGGCGCGGACGGCAGCTGCGCGCTGCGTACGCCCAGGGGAAGCACCCCCACCAGGGGTTGCTGTCCGATCCGGTCGACCAGTCGCTGGGAGACGAGCGCCGTTCCGTTGCGCGCGTCGAAGCGGGCGGCGATGTCCGTGGCCGCGGCGAACAGCAGCTCGTACAGCTCCTTCACGCTGCGGTTCCTGCCCTGGTATGCGACGGTGGGGCCGTCCCCGTGTCCCAGGTCGGTGAGTCGGCGCAGGAGGACGAGGACTCCCCCGGCGAACTCCATCTGCGATTCGACGTCCGCGAGCGGGCCGAGGTGGCCGGCGTGTTCGGCGAGGATCTCGAGACCGCGTGACTCGTTCCCGGTCAGGGCGCAGAACTCGATGTGCTCGCCGACGGAGCGGAGCAGGCTCTCCTTGCCGCGGACCATGCGGTGGCCGCGAAGGTGGTACGTACGGGCCTCGTCGGTGCGGCCGAGGCGGACCAGCGGGAGCAGGGCGTGGGCGAGCACCCGGTGGGGCTCCTCCATGCAGCCCAGGCCGTCGGTGAGGACCGGCTGCCAGACCTCGATCGCCCTCGCGTCGTTGCCCTTGCGTGCCCAGTACCAGCCCTGGGTGTTGATCTCGCAGGCATGGCAGTCGCTCATCGCGTCCCGCTCGGCCGCCGCCCAGCCGGTGATGGCACGCTCCATCCGGGCGTGGTCGCCGGTCGCGTCGGCCAAGTAGAACTCGGCCTGCCGCACGGCCCGTTCGCTGTAGCCGGCCAGTCGGTAGCGGCGTTCCATGTCGGTCAGCCAGCCGTCGACCGCCGTGAGCGGGATCTCCGGGGACTCGACGATCCGGCCGGCCACCCACTTGAAGCGCCAGAACAGCCGGTGTACTTCGTGGGAGGCGAAGGCGCCCGGGTCGCGGTCGTACTCCTGGAGCAGCCGGGCGAAGGGGACCACCATCTTGGTGCGCTCGGCGCTGTATTCGTAGGCCTCGATCATGACGACGAGCGCACGGCGGAACAGCACTCGGTCTCCGGTGGCCTCGGCGGCCGCGCCGAGTGCCTCGGCATGCGCGTTGCGCGCCGTCCCGTGGGGAGCGCGAGCGTTCTCGCCCAGCTCGCGACGGATCTCGTCGGGGGTCATGGTGGTCACTTCTGGTTCTCCTGGGGGTTCGAATGGGTCGCCCATTCCAGAAGCCCGAGGAAGGCCCGGTTGAGCAGGGTGGAGTCGGCGGGGCGCAGGGGCCGCTGCGACATCAGCAGGGCCTGGCCGTACAACGACTCGACGGCGGTGCCGGTGAGTTCATCGTCGGGCAGACCGGCGATCCGGCGGATGAGCGGGTTGTTGTGGTTCAGGACCAGCCGTGCCCGGGGTGCCGAGCCGCGCAGGGAGCCGAGGATGTCGTTCCACAGCGAGTCTGCGTTCTCCTGGGCGGTGACGCGGTCCCGCTCGTGCCGTGCTTGACGGTCGTCCAGGAACAGCGCGGGCACGCTCACCGGCTGGAACGCGCGCAGCGCCACATCGCAGCCGTGCGGGTCCAGCCGTGTGCGGGCGGTGGCGAGGAACGACGCGAGGGCCAGCTCAGCGGTGGTGGAGACCGGGTCGAGCCGGTCGGTGACGGCTCCGGCGTCGAGTTCGCTGACCTTCAGACCTGGCCTGATGCCAGGCAGCAGGGCGAGCAGCTCGGCATCGTAGGTGTAGCCGGCGTTGACCACACCCAGGCCGTGGGCGGCGGCGATCGGGGCGATCTGCCGGAACTCCTCCACGGTCCGGGTGAAGTGGATCTCGTCGTGCGCCGCGGCGAACTCCTCAAGACCGAGGTTCCCGTCGCTGGTCTCGAAGGGCAGCCACGGCAGCATGAGCTCGAAGAGCTCCGCGTCGTGGCGCGCCAGTGACTTCACACCCAGGTGGTGGACGCGCAGGAAGTCCGCGAGTCGCTGCGGGTCGCCTGCGGCGAGCTCGGTCAGCCACTGCCGGACGCGGGCGCCGAGCGCGTCACGTACGGCGGCGAGCGTCTCGTCGTCGTACAGGTTCTCGCGCGAGGCGGTCGGCCGCAGCGAGTCCGTGTCCACGACGGCCCGTACGAAGAAGGCCCAGTCGGGCAGCAGGTTGCTCGCGTGATCGGTGAGCAGCATGCCCTTGAGGTAGGTGCGGTGCCCGGCCTTGTGCGCAGGGCTGGTCGGCTCCGGGAGTACGTACGCCACTCCACGTACTCCGGCGACCGGCAGGTCGAGGTCGATCGTGTCGAGCGGGGTGAATCCGAAGACGCGCGAGCAGTGCCCGGCGAGCGCCACGCGGCGGGAGGCCGGGGTGGGGTAGGTACGGTCCCAGACTGCGGGGCGGTCGGTGACCGGGCGCTCGGTGCCGTCGTCGCCGGCGAACGTGATGTCGTACGGAAGCAGCGAGCCGAAGTCGCGGGCCAGCGCCTCGACGCGGGTGGGCTCCATCCACTCCCCCGCACCGGGGCGCGCCTCCAGGTACACGGTGGTGCCGGGCTCGGGACGTGCCTCGTCGGGCAGCGCCCGGACCGTATACGAGCCGTCGTCGGACGCGAGCCATTCCACCGGGGCGGCACCGGGGGTGCGCGCGGAACGGGTGACCACTCTGATCCGTCGCGCCACCACGAAGCAGGCGAGCAGGCCGATACCGAACTGGCCGAGGAACTCCCGCCGGGCGGACTCCAGTCCGTGCTCACCACCGCGCTTGGAGCTGCGGCCGATGGTGGCGAGCAGGGTATGGACCTCGTCGGACGTCAGACCGATGCCGCTGTCCTCGATGGACACCGTGCCGTCGGCTGCGCGGAGCCGGATGGTGGCGCGCGCGGCGGGGTCGAGGGCTTGGCGGGCGGTGACGGCGTCCACGGCGTTCTGCAACAGCTCGCGGACGTATACCCGGGGGCTGGAGTAGAGATGGTGGGACAGCAGGTCGACCAGCCCCCGCAGATCGACCTGGAAACTGTTGACGTCCAGCGCCGTCTCTTGGTCCGGGAGGGCAGAAGTCATGGTGCATCACCTCGTGTACGCATGGGTAAACAGACGACCTCGAGGTACCCCCCTCATAGATCGCGAAGTTGAGACACAGCGTAAGGGGGACCGCTGACAGCCGCCCCTGAGATATGGCCGCCCGGGTCGTGGTGGGTATCCGTACGCCGACCTCCCACCACAGAACCGTGATCAAGGAAAATGAGTCGCGATGAGTCAGTACTTCAACCTGGGCAACGAGGCCCTGTGGAATCCGTCGAATGGTGCGTCCGGACTGTTTCTGCGCCAAGTGGCGGTCTTCGAGGCGGAGCTGGGACTTTCGTCGGGCTTCGGACCGATGGAGAACGACGACTGTCAGATCGACCCGGTCGTCTTCGAGATCTTCACCCATGCTCTGCTGGCGCAGCACCGGCGAACGAGCCACACGATTGTGCTGGCCCTTTCCGAAGGCTTCGTCGCCACCGTGCTGGCTCTTGCGGAGCGCGCCGGGCTGGCGGTGGACCTGTCATCGCATGCCGCAACACCGGACGGTCCGCTCAAGGACGTTCAGGTCTCGGTCCGTGCGGGGATGTCCTCGCCGGCGGAAGGCAAAGCCTGGAAGTCGGGACTGCGTGCCAGGGCACAGGAGTTGAGACGATCCATGGCCCGCTGAGCAGGCGGACCGGTGCGGCGCCGGTCGCTCGTGGCTACGCGAGCGAACCCACAACGTCCGATGCCTCGACGAGGCGTACGTCGGCCGTGGCGAGGCCGGCCGGGTGCAGGGCGAAGACCTCGCACCGTTCGGGCAGGGTGACGTCGCCGCGCAGCAGGTAGGCGAGCGAAGCCTGCGCGATGTCCAGGTCCGGTGCTACGTCGGTCGCAGGGGTTCCGATTCGGACGGCGAAGGCGTGGGTGGTCTCCTCCGCGCGCCGTCGGTAGGTGCTGTGCGAACCCGTCCGTATGGCGCACGATCACGGCGTCGGCGCGGGCTGCGGCCTGCCAGGTGGCGAGTTCGCCGACGCTGACGCGTGCACCGGACGTGAAGTGGGTGGTCAGGCCCTGGCCGGGTGGCGAGGTCGTCGGCGTATCGGTGGACCGCATGGTGGGTGCCGGTGATGGCCCGCTACTGGATCACCCCGCGCTGGGGAGCTTGGTCGAGTACGTGACCCGGTCGAGGTGGTAGTAGTCGGCGACGCACCCGGCCGGCCAAGGGCTACGCCCCTGTCGGCTGAACGGCTCCAGCATCCCGCTCACGGTGACTGCCTTGTACGGGAGCACCTCGGCGCCCGCCGCCGCCCGCTCCCGCAGCCACCGGTCCTGGTGGTCCCAACGCTGCGCACGTGCCTGCATGTTGGTGTCGAGGCGGACGAGCGAAATGGCCGGCCCGATGCATACCAGGACGCAGAGTGCGGCGCAGACGGCCTTGACCGGACCGGTGTTGCGGCAGAGTGGCCGAACGGCCTGTCCGAGGAGCAGGCCCGCGCCGACGAGCAGCACGATGTACAGCAACAGGTAGTCGTTCCAGAGCCGGTTGGCGGTCGCGACGCGCTCGCCGAAGGCCGGGTAGGTGATGACGGTACAGAGGTATCCGGAGATGAGCAGGGCGAGTGTGCCGGTGGCGGCGAGCAGGGGCCAGTGCGTGGGCGGTCGGGTCGGGCGTCCGTCGGCCCGGTTGGCGACCAGGCCCAGCAGAAGCCCCACGGCGACCGCTCCGACGTACTGCCAGATCGTGGCAACCGTGACGATGATCTCGCCGAATCCGCGCAGCGACCCGATCAGCGCGTCGGGGGCGAGCAGGGCGGAGTTCTGCGCACCGAACCGTTCGCGACGGGCCTGTGAGCCCGGTGAGGCGAGCAGGACGAGGGCGCCGATCCCGGTCCCGGCGATGCCCGCCGCGCACCATGCCCAGCCATAGGACCGGGTGCGGACCGGGAAGACCCGGCGGCCGATCAGCATGACGACGACGAGCACGACCACGACGACGACGGTGGTCTCTTCCGACAGGGTCCCGATGAGCAGACCCGTGAGGAGGGCGACCGTCAGGGCGAACAACCTCCCCCGGCGTGAGCGGGCCCGCAGCAGCGGAATCACCGCGGCGCAGGCGAGCACGGGGGGCAGGGTGTGCGATACGGAGGCGGCGGGCCAGTAGAACGTCTTGTACGTGTTCGTCGTCACGAACAGGAAGAGCGCAGTGACCATGGAGGCGATCAGGAGCGCCGTGCCGCGGGGGACCCTGACTCCCGCTCTGCGCAGTGCCGCCACCGTAACCGCCCACAGGACGCCCAGCATCAGTACGCCGCTGACCAGGGCGAACCACTGGTGCCCGGCGACCCCGAACTTCGCGTAGGCACCGACCAGCAGCCCGTTCGCGATCCGTCCGTTGTCGTCGAGGTAGAACTTGCCGACGATGCCGGCGATGCCCTCGTCCCGTACGACCGGCAGGAAGCACCAGTCGTCGG
Source organism: Streptomyces sp. NPDC057136 (assembly GCF_042670885.1). NCBI lineage: Bacteria > Bacillati > Actinomycetota > Actinomycetes > Kitasatosporales > Streptomycetaceae > Streptomyces > Streptomyces sp. NPDC057136. The sequence goes on along the minus strand of NZ_JBHUUV010000028.1, from coordinate 53,339 downwards.
CACTGGGGCGGACCCAGCGTCCGAACCATGACGCGGCGGCGAGCAGACCGAGGGGCAGGAGGGCGAGGGCCTGTACCCAGAGACCGGTCCACGGTCGCGCTCTCGACGGCCGGAGTTGTTCGTCCGACGGCATGCCCTCAGCGGCTGACCGATCCTTCTCCTCGTACTGGCCTTGCTCCCCGGGCCTGCCCTTCTCGTCCGGTGGTTCCGGAACGGCGGTTCCAGGGATGCTGCCAACCATGTGCGGAGGTGCCTTTCGCCGTTCAGAGACTGTCGGACTTGACCATCGACGGCTCGGAAGCCGTGGTGTCCGGCCGGTCGGGCGGTTCGCCCGTGCGTCGGCCCGAGGTGATCGCCCATCGGGCCAGCAGGAAGGAGACCGGCGTGACGAGCACACCCGCGACCAGGGCCGCGAGGTTCTTGTCCATGTCCAGCCCACTGACCGCGAAGTGGAGCAGGGCGCCGGATGCCACCAGGTTGATGACGCTCGACAGGGGATAGCGCGCGAACCCACGCCAGGTCGGCCTGGTCCCCACCGTGATGTAGGAGTTGAGCAGGAACGAGCCGATGACGCTGACCGTGAAGCCCACCGCATGGGCGACCAGGTACGGAATCAACTGGTTCAGTACGTAGTAGACGCCCAGATACACCGCCGTATTCGCGAAGCCGATCAATACGAACGAGGCGAACTGTCGCATGGTGCGCGACCGGCCGACGGCGAGTTCGCCCAGCTCGCCCGGGACGACCGGTTGGGGTGTGCCGGTCAGTACGGGGCACGATTCGCTCGTCTCCCGTACGACATACGGTGGGCGGTGTTTCGCCTCGTGGTAGGTACGGCCCACGTATTCACCGATGACGCCGAGCGTGACCAGCTGAATTCCGCTGAGCGCCACGACGGCGGTGAGAAGGGTGGCGTAACCGGGGGTGTCCGCACCGTTCAGTGCGACGTTCACGATCGTCCACAGGGCATAGGCGAGCGCCGAGACGAAGACCCAGAATCCGGTGTAGATGGCGAGGCGCAGGGGCCGGTTGTTGAAGGACAGCAAGCCGTCGATGCCGTAATTGAGCAGTCTTCGGCTTCCCCATTTCGACTGTCCGGCCGCGCGCTCTCTGTTCCGGTAACGGAAGCTGACCGTATCGAAGCCGATCCAGGAGAAGATCCCCTTCGAGAAGCGATTGCTCTCGGGCAGCGAGAGCACACTGTCCACAGCCCGTCGTGACAGCAGCCGGAAATCCCCGGAGCCGTCGACGACTTCCACGTCCATGCAGCGGCGGACCAGTGCGTAGTAGGTGTGGCTCAGCGCGTTACGCAGCACCCCGTCGCCCGTACGGTCGCGGCGCGGAATCACCTGGTCGTAGCCGTGCCGGTGCAGTTCCAGCATGCGGGGAATGAGCTCGGGCGGGTGCTGGAGGTCTGCGTCCATCAGCACCACGGCTGCGCCTCGGGACATCCGGAGTCCGGCGAGCATGGCGGCCTCCTTGCCGAAATTTCGGCTGAAGGCGGTGTACCGGACGCGCTTGTCGAGTGCCGCGAGGCCGCCCAGCAGAAGTCGTGTTCCGTCGGTACTGCCGTCGTCCACGTAACAGATTTCCAGCTCGTCCCCCAAGGGCTCGAGGGCGGCGATCAGCGCGGCGTGAAAGACCTCGATCGCTTCGGCCTCGTTGAAACACGGCACCACGACCGATAGCTGAAGGGCAGTCATGTCACGCTCCCCGGAATTGGCTGACCGCCTGTCTCTGTGGTAACCGGTGACCCGGACCGGCGATCGGACCTGGGCCTCAGCTTTCCGACGCCGTCCACTCTGCGGCCTTCCGCCATTCCGCAAGGCTATACGGGCTCCTAACGCGCGAAACACTCCTTCTTTTCATTCGGACAGCGCACGCGTACGTCGAGATGCCGTAGGCAATCGCGCACCGACAGCAAGCGCGTCACTCCCGCCACCAAGGAGCTGACAACGGCTCACTCGATGGGGCGGGAGGACTGGCGACGCCTCACGTCATGACGGCCGCCCACCGAACTGCCAGTTGTGCACCTCGATGTCGGCGTACCGGTCGGGGGTGAGGACGGCTCGCGCCGCGGCCGGGTCCGGGGCCCGCACCAGCGCCGCCGTACCCAGCCATGTGGTGCCGTCGTCGGACAGCAGTGGCCCGTACGCGATCAGCTCGTCCCGATTCGGCGGCACGGCGAGATCGGCGGCCTCTCCCGTGCCGAGGCCGAGCACCAGGTACCGGTTGCCACCGCTCTCGCCGCCGGGGAAATCCCACATGGTGCGCCCCAACGTATTGCGCCACCGGCGCAGCAGCACGTCGCGGTACACGCCTGCCTGGTAGCCGGGCTCGCCGAAGGCGAAGGCCCGGGCGGCGGCGGGGTCCGGCAGGTCGACGATGTGCACGCTGCCGGTGGGAGCCTCACCGTCGCCGGCAAGGCTCGGGCCGCGGGCGATCATCTCCGACGCGTACCGGTCCATGTAGGACCAGTGCTCCTCCAGCAGCTCGTTACGCAGCGTCAGGGAGCCGGGCCGATCGCGGTGATAGCAGAAGAATTCCATGTCCACAGTCTTCATCACCGATCCGGCGTTGACCGCCGCCCCTTCGACGCCCCGAGCCAACCCGGCATGAGGTCGTCAATCGGCAGCGATGCCGCGTGCCTCAAGGATGCTGAGCCTGTCCGGGACCGCCACGACGCCCTCCTTCGCGCTGACGAGGCGCTTGAGGTTCGGCAGGAGCGCGAGGTCATCGAGGGAATGAACGTCGAACAGATCGTCCTCGCCATCCCACATCGGGCAGCACTCGTTGTAGACGATGTTGCCGCCGTCCGCGTCCAACCGGTCGACGGTGGCGAGAAGTTCGTCACTGATCTGCAGCGCTTCGAAGTAGGTGCACGCTTCCTCCAGCACCACATCGTCGAGATTGTTGTCGACCGCGTAGCTGAAGGCGTCATCGACTCCCAGGCGCTCCGCGAGGTTGAACTTCGGAGTCAGCGTTTCGTCCGAATACATGAGCCTCTAGATGACGAGCAGCTTGAAGTTGAAGTCAGTGAAGTCAGCCATGACGGACCAAGGTAGAGGACGGCACTGACAGCCGTCCCACACGGCCTTGTCCCCACGACGGCGGTGTCAGGCCCCTCGACGGCCCGGCGGTCAGCCGTTGTTCTGGGCCCGGGTCCGCCGGACATCGTCCTGCGCGTTCGCCTTTGCCCGGAGTCGGCCGACTCCGTCCGGACCGAGGTCGTCGAGCGGCACCAGGAACTGCTCGGCGAGCGTTACGGCGAACTCGTCGATGTCGCTGATGGCCCAGGACCTCCTGCTGTCCGCGCCGAGTTGATCGATGCCTGCGAGCCCGCGGCGATACGCAGCCGCTACCCGACCGGAAGACGATGTCAGCCCAGCAGATACGGCGCTCTCGTTGGCCGAAGGCCGAGAAGGTCATCAGGTGCTCGGGGGTGAGCCGGGTGCCTTTGGAGCGCGACAGGAACAGCGAGCCGACGACACCCGCTCCGGCTGCATGCGCACGGCGCGTAATTCCGCGGCCGTCATGGGGTCGGCTGTCCACGGCAGGCCCAGGTAGAGCAGGCCCCTGCGCTGGTCGGGGGCACGATCCGTCAGTCGGCAGCGGGGTGCGGTGGCTGGGTGAGCTGCTGCCACAGGAAGGTGTGCACCAGGGCGTTGTTGTGCGCGGACTGTTCGTTGTCGGTGGCGCCCGCGTGGCCGCCGCCCGTGTTCTCGTACAGCAGGACCTGGTGGCCGAGTTCGCGCAGTCGTGCGGCCGTCTTACGGGCGTGGCCGGGGTGGACGCGGTCGTCACGGGTGGAGGTCATCAGGAGGACCGGTGGGTAGACCTGGTCCGCGGTCAGTTGGTGGTACGGGGAGATCGCGCGGAGGTGGGAGCGGTCCGCCTCGTCGTCCGGGTCTCCGTACTCGGCGATCCAGGAGGCGCCGGCCAAAAGTTTATGGAAGCGCAGCATGTCCAGCAGCGGGACCTGGGTGACGATCGCGCCGAAGAGGTGCGGGTAGCGGGTGAGCATCGCGCCCATGAGGAGGCCGCCGTTGCTTCCGCCCTCGGCGCCCAGCATGGCCGGCGTCGTGATGCCGCGCGCGACAAGATCCTCCGCCACGGCCGCGAAGTCCTCGAAGGCGCGCGGCCGTTCCGCGCCGAGTGCGGCCTGGTGCCAGTCCGGTCCGTATTCTCCGCCGCCCCGGATGTTCGCAATCACGTAGGTGCCGCCGCGCTCCAGCCACGCCCGGCCGGTCACCCCGCCGTAGTGGGGGGTGAGGGAGACCTCGAAGCCGCCGTAACCGTAGAGCAGGGTGGGGCCCGGACCGGTGGTGGTGCGGTTTGGGCCGATCACGAAGTACGGGACCCGGGTGCCGTCCCGGGAGGTAGCGAAGGCCTGTTCCACCGTCAGGCCCGCCGCGTCGAAGCGGGCCGGAACCTGCTTGAGGATCTCCGTGTCGGCGCCGATATCCCCGCGGTAGAGGGTGGAGGGCTGCAAGAAGCCGGAGACATCCAGGAAGAACTCGTCGGAGACGTCCGGGTCCGTGTCCACCACCGTGACGGCCGACAGGGCAGGAACATCCGCGAGCGGCTTCCGCGCCCACCCACGGCCGGAAGCGCCGGAAGCGGGGGTGAGGACCTCGATGCGGGCGCTGACGTCCTGCATCGTCTCCAGGATCAGATGGTGACGGGTCCATGAGTGCCCGGCCAGGGCCGTCCGCTCGTCGGGAGTGAACAGCACCTCCGCGGTGCGGTCGCCCGCCAGGAAGGCGTCGAAGCCGAATGCCAGCAGGGAGCCGGCACGGTGTCCGAGCCAGTCGGACTTCAGGGTGACGATCAGATGCTGGCGATGGGCGTACGCACGGGCGTCGTCAGGAACGTCGATCTTCACGAGCGTGGCGTCGGGGGCCAGGAGGTATGTCTCACTGCGGAAGAAGTCCAGCGAGCGAGCGACGAAGTCCCGCTCGAAACCGGGGGTACTGTCGTGCCAGGCCCAGGCGGACACGTCTCCCGTCTCGGCCTCGAAGACCAGGGCGGCTTCCTCCAGCGGCGTGCCGCGCCGCCACCTGCGGACTATGCGCGGATAGCCGGAGTCGGTCAGGGAGCCCGGGCCGAAGTCCGTACCGACGAAGACGCTGTCGGCGTCGATCCAGCCGATCCGCGTTTTGGCCTCCCCCACCTGGAACCCGTCCTCGACGAATGCCCGGGCGGCGAGGTCGAACTCGCGGACCACGAAGGCATCGCCACCGTCGCGCGACAGACACACCAGCGCGCGGTCGTAGGCGGGGTGGCGCACCCGCGCACCGGCCCACACCCACTTCTCGCCCTCCTCGGCGCGGAGCGCGTCGACGTCGAGAAGGATCTCCCACTCGGGAACGTCCTTGCGGTACTGCTCCGGGGTCGTACGCCGCCACACTCCACGTACGTGCTCGGCGTCCCGCCAGAAGTTGTAGAGGAACGCTCCGCGGCGGACGGGGTACGGGATGCGGTCCGACGCGTCCAGCACCTCCCGCAGGCGGCCCTTCAGGGAGGCGAACCCCGCGTCGGCGGTCAGCGCGGCCTCCGTCTCGGCATTGCGCTCGGCCACCCAGTCGAGTGCGGCCTCTCCCTCGACGTCTTCCAGCCACAGGTACGGGTCGTCATCCATCACAAGCGAATTGTGCAGGTCCGGGAGGCGCGACGCGACCACATTCGTCCGTCCCATGACGTACGGAAGCGGACGGGCGCCGGATTCGGTCGTCGCCGCGCGTCTGGCGGTGACGGGATCAGGACAGTCGGCCGACCCGGGCGAAGGGGAACGATTGAGGCGTTAAAGGGATGCCGCTGACCGCGGTCATGGCCATAGGGCGTCGGCGCGTCGGTGACGAAGGTGGCCGTTGCCGACCCCGACGCGACGACCGTTCGCATGCGTATCTGTGCGCCAGCTACTTCTTCGGACCGGCAACGGGGAGCCGCGTGCCCGGCCGTGGGGTGCGACCGTCGTCGAGGTGGGGTGCCGATGCGGCGCGATGACTGAACTGGAGAAACGGTATGAGTCGTTCCGCTCCGCCCTCGTGCCGCCAGGGTTCCCCCGACGGGCTCGCCACGGCGAGCTGAAAGACCATCAGCAAACTTCCGCAAGCGTTTGCAGTCCACTCCCCCACCCCGACCGGGGCGGCCGTCCGGCCGGGCGGCCGCCTCACCCGAGGGACTCCGGCCCACATGAACGCGCGTAGACGGCCGAAAGGCGTCCTTGCAGCGCAACACCACCTGCACCCAGGATTCGTCTCGTCGAGTTTGGCAGGTCCATGGCGGACTACCTCCTCCTGGACGTGCCGTTCCCGCACCGACGGCCCGCCCACCCAGCGAGCCCCCCACTCCCACCGGAGGATGCAGTGAACCTCAAGCGTCTGTCCCCCCTCGGCAGCGTCGCGAACGGCGCACGGCTGATTGCCGTGGCCACCGCACTCGTGGCTGCCGCAGCGCTTGCCGCACCCACCTCGTCCGCGGCCACAGCCGCTGACAGCCGGGCCACCACGACCCAGCTCGCCGTCGCCAGCGACGCCGTACGCGGAGCCGACGTGGCCGGCACCGCCTGGTACACCGACCAGGCGACCGGAAGAATCGTCCTCACCGCCGACTCCACTGTCTCCGCCGCCGAGATAGCCAAGATCAAGAAAGCGGCCGGCGACCGCGCAACGTCGCTGGAGATCAAGCGCACGGACGGCACGTTCAACAAGCTCATCGCCGGCGGCCAGGCCATCTACGTCGGCGGCGGGCGCTGTTCGCTCGGCTTCAACGTCCGCAGCGGCACCACGTACTACGCCCTGACCGCGGGCCACTGCACCAACATCGGCAGCACCTGGTACACCAACTCGGCCAGCACCACACTGCTCGGCACCCGTACGGGTTCCAGCTTCCCGACCAATGACTACGGCATCATCCGCCACTCCAACACCTCGGCGGCGGACGGCCGTGTCTACCTCTACAACGGCAGCTACCGCGACATCACCGGCGCCGGCAACGCCTACGTGGGCCAGTCGGTCCAGCGCAGCGGCAGCACCACCGGCCTGCGCAGCGGAACGGTCACCGGTCTCAACGCGACCGTCAACTACGGCAACGGCGACATCGTCTACGGCATGATCCAGACCAACGTCTGCGCCGAGCCGGGCGACAGCGGCGGCTCGATGTTCTCGGGCAGCACCGCTCTCGGTCTCACGTCGGGCGGCAGCGGCAACTGCTCCAGCGGTGGCACCACGTTCTTCCAGCCGGTGACCGAGGCGCTCAGCGCGTACGGCGTGAGCATCTTCTAGGGCGGGCGGAACCAACAATCCGTCGGACTCACGGATCAGGCGCGCGGCAGTACTTCACGGACCCCTGGGCCGGCGATGCTCTCCTGATCGCCGGCCCTCGGTCGCGCTCCGCCCGTTCCGCCGCCCGGGTCGGCTCAGCCGCGCGGCAGAAGTGAGCCGAGCGGCCCGAGGTCGAGATTGAGATCTTCCGGTCGCACACCGTGCTGCTCGCAGAGCTCCTTCATGCGTTCGTCGAGGAGCATGAGCGTCGTCCCGATCTCGTCGGCCTTCTCCTCGCTGAGGTCGCCCTGCTCGATACGGCGAATCGCCTGGCATTCCATCAGCTGCCGCAGGAGTTCGACCACGGTCAGCACGAGTGCGACGAGGTCGCGCCCCATCTGTTCCCGGTCGAGGTCCACTCGCGAGCTCGTCACAGGGGACCTCCGTCCGACCAGGGTGCGGGAACCCGCTCGTTGACGGACGACAGGAGCGCGTGCAGCGACACCCGTACGAGAGGTACGTCCGCGATCGCGATGACCAGGTCTCCGCTGATGACCACGCCCGTGGCGAGCACGCGGTCCAGGAGGTCGACGAGCGGCACTCCGATCGGACCGCTCAGGGGCTCGGGATTGTTCCAGGGCACCACATGACCGGTCACGGGCTACACCTCTCCGACGAAGGAGTACGGCACCCACGGGCCCGACAGTTCGATCTCGGCACCCGTCCGGTTCCGCAACACCTCTGCCAAGCGCGCCAGTTCGTCGGCCCGGTCCTCAGCCACCAAGTAAGTGGCGTTGAGTACCTGCACACGGTGTTCCCCCGGAAGCTGGGGGCCGTGGGGTCGCAGGCGTCGGAACGCCGTGGCGAGTGACTGGAGTTCGGCGTCGACCTCCTCGGCGGTCCGGGTCGCCTCCTCCTGTCGCCGTTCGCGCATCTCCTGGAGCCCCCGCTTGCGGTTCAGGTAGGCCAGTCCTGCTCCCGGGGCCGGGCGGGTGCGCTCTGAGGGGCTGGGTGCGGAGGAGCCGGGTGCCGGAACGGAAGAGTCCGGCGCGGGGGAACCGGAGGCGGGAGCATCGGGGGCGTACACCTTCACTCCCCACTCGGAGTGGTGCGCGATGCGCCGCAGGGCGGTCTCGAATCGGGCCGACTCCTGGGCCAGCGCCTCCCGTGCCCTGTCCTCGCCGTGGTAGAGCGTGGCCAGCGGCAGAGGGACCGTGGGGCACTGCGCGGCGACCGCGGTCACCACCGCGTGGTGGGCGCGCGCATAGCGTTCGAGTTCACGCTCGTCGGCCAGGCGCGCCTCCCAGGCTTCGTCGGTGAAGTCAGCGGCTCGTACGGACTGCACGACCGCTGTGAGCGAGCCGAACGGCAGTGTGCGTACGGGTTGCTCGTGCGTGATGCCCGGCAGGTCGGCCACCGCTGCCGGATCGAGAGCGCGGCACGCGGCGAACACGTAGAGAGCGGTGGCTTCCGAAGCTTCGGGGCCGCGCTTGGTCATGTGCCTCGGTTCTCCTTGGTCGTTGCGGGCGTCCTGTCCCCATCGGACGTGGACTCCAGTTCCTCAAGACGTCGGCGCAACTCGCGGTTCTCGTCCTTCAGTTCGTCGCGGGCCGCACGCGAACTCAGGGCAGGGTCTGTCTCCCACCAGTCGATGCCGGCCTTCTTCGCCGTGTCCACGGAGGCCACGAAGAGACGGAGACGGATGGTAAGCAGCTCGATGTCGAGCAGATCGATCTTGATGTCACCGGCGATGACGATGCCCTTGTCGAGGACGCGTTCGAGGATGTCGGCAAGGTTCGTGGTCTGCGGGCCGGGGACCGGGCGCGCCTCCTGCCGGAAGTCGACGTCAGTCACGCCTATGTCCCCTCTTCTTCTGCCTCTTCTTGGAGCGGGGCTCCTCGTCCTCGTCCTCGTCCTCGTCCTCGTCTTCCGCTTCTTCCTCTTCTTCCTCTGGTTCCTCTTCTTCCTCTGGTTCCTCTTCTTCCTCTGGTTCCTCTTCTTCTTCCTCTGGTTCCTCTTCTTCTTCGCCCTCGTCCTCGGGCTCCTCCTGATCCCAGTCGTCCTCGTCTACGCCCTCCTCCTCGTCCTCTCCTTCGTTACCCTCGTCCTCCGCCTCTTCCTCTTCAACGGCCTCGTCGTGGGACTTCACGACCTCGCCGTCCCGGATCTCGCCCCGCCAGCCGTCGGCCTCTTCCTCGGCGAGCGTGACGTACCGCTGGAAGTTCTTGAAGTCCAGGCGCATACGGCGCCCCTGGGCGCGCCACAGGTTGCCCGTCTTCTCGAAGAAGCCCGACGGGTAGTACTCGACGACGAGGACGATGCGCGTCAGGTTCGGTGCCAGTTCGTGGAAGCTCACAGCGCCCCGCGTCGTCCCCTTGGCCCCTTCGGAGGTCCATACGATGCGGTCGTCGGGCACCTGTTCCTGGACCGTCGCCTTGAAGCTGCGTGACGAAGGGCCGACCTTGACCTTCCAGTCACTGGTCACTTCGTCGCTCGTCGAGACGTCGCGGACGCCCTTGGCGAAGCTGCTGAACTCCTCGTACTGCGTCCAGTGGTCGTAGGCGAAACGCAGCGACACTCCCACATCGAGAACCTCGATGATGTTCATGACCTTTCCGCCGCTCGACTTGCGCTTCCCCTTTCCGCCGCCGAAAGCTTCCTTGGCCTTGCCCACGACGTTGTCCTTGACGTCCTTGGCCTTCTGCCCGACGAATGCCTTCACCGGGGACTCGCCCTGCAGAACGCGCGCGCCGACAGCGGGCAGCGACCCGCCGTTCTTGGCGACGTCGCCAAGCTGGTCGGTCACATCCGTGAGCTTGTCGCCCGCCTTGCCCGCCAGCCGCTCCGCCTGCGCGCTGAGGTAGCTCGACAGCTCGTCGCGGAGTCGGTCGAGGACGCCCGATCCCTCTTCCTCGCGTTCATCTGATTCCGTCCTGGCCATGACTGCCTACCTCCTCCGGTCCGCGCGCTTGGATGCTGCTGTCCGCTTCGATGACGTCGTCTTCTTCGCAGCCGTCTTCTTGGCTGAACCGGTGTTCCTGGAGGCCGACTTCTTGGCGGGAGCCGTCTTCTTCGCGGTCTTCTTCGCCGGGCTGGACTTCTTGGCCGGGGCGGACTTCTTGGCTGCGGTCTTCTTCGCAGGCGCCGACTTCTTGGCGGGAGCCGTCTTCTTTGCCGCAGTCGTCTTCTTGGCAGGGGCCGACTTCTTGGCCGCCGACTTCTTCGCAGGGGCCGTCTTCTTGGCAGGAGCCGACTTCTTCGCAGGCGTCTTCTTCGCCGGAGCGGCCTTCTTCGCGCGAGAACCGGAAGGCTTACGGGAAGGAGTCCTGCTCTCGGCCCTGCGCGGTCGCCTCCGCTGCGGCTTCGCCGGCTCCTCTTCCTCCTCTTCCTCCTCGGGCTCCTCTTCCTCTTCCTCCTCCTCCTCTTCCTCTTCCTCTTCCTCCTCGGGCTCCTCTACGTCCTCTGCTTCCTCATCAGGTTCTTCCTCTTCCAGCTCTTCCTCGGCCTCCGGCTCCTCCTCGTCTTCGTACTCCTCTTCGTCCTCCGCCTCTTCCTCGTCCTCCTCCTCGCCTGCCTGCGGCAACTCGACGAGCCGGGCGGTACGTTCACTGATCACATCGGCGAGCGAGTTCATGCTCCGGCTGGCGGCAGCCGTCACCGCCTCACGGCCGGCATCGAGGACCTCCCCCTTCAACTGATCCTGCAGGGCCGCAAACTGGGGCATCTCGCCGAGCCTGCGCATCCCTTCGGCGGCAAGCTGTCGTGGTTCGAGACCGAATCGCCTGCCCGCCAGGTAGGTCGCGACAGTGATCGCCACACGAGCCTTCTTCGTACGGCCGAGCACATAGCCGCCCACCACTGCGGCTGCGAGTGTCACTTTGGTTGTGTCATCCATGGCTGGGTCACCTTCGTTCGTCCGGCGCCGGGCCGACCGGTACTGCGTGCAGCCGGTCGAGCAGCCGTTCCTCTTCCCGTTCGAATTCCTCCAGGTCGATGATTCCGTCTTCGAGTTCCTGGTTGAGCGCGGCGAGCTGGGCACGGATCACCCCGGGATCGTGCAACTCGCGCTCGGCCGTGTCGTGGACCTTCTCCGCCACCCAGATCACACCGCGGACCGGAGCCAGCGGGAGGGTGAGGAGCCCGGTGATCAGCCCCATGTCACACTCCCGCCGCGGTGGCCGGTACGGACTCGGAGCCGACGAAGCTGTAGCAGGGCAGCGGGCCAGCCAGGCGCAGTTCGGCGTGTTCGCGGTACTGGTCGGCGAGCGCGAGCGCCGTGGCACGGAAGGAGTCGCTGTCGCTCCGGTCGACGAGGAAGGACACATTGAGCGTGCATCCCTGCACCTCGGGCCCGGCGGATACCGACCGGGCCAGGGGGGTGAGTGTGCGGAGTGCTTTCTTCCCTGCTTCGGCCGCACGGCGGGACAGTGCCGTCGCCACGGCTTCGCCCAGTCGCACGCTGGCGTCGTACGTGGGGCGGCGGCGGACTTCCTCGCGGAGCCGCCGGACGTTCTTGTCCTCCGCCACCAGTGCCGCGAGCGCGTCCTGCGCCGGAAGCGCCTTGAGGTTGACCTCGACCCGGCCCGCCAACTGCTGAAGGGTCGCCAGGTGCGCGGCTTCGGCCCGGTTCAGTTGCGCCTTCACGGTCTCCTCGTCCGGTGCGACCATGCCGAAGCGCATCGGCAGCACCGGGCCCTCGTCCGTGAGGCGCAGCAGCAGGTCCTGGTGCGCCAGGAGATCGCGTCGCCGTGCACGCAACTGGGCGGGAGCCTCACTGACCACGGCGGCGAGGGCCCCGTGTCCGACCGTCCGCACGGCCACGGGCGGGCCGCCGACGCCGCCGACGTCGTCCGGGAGTGCCCTGTCGGCGTGGATGATCGCGTAGACGTACACACCGTTCGCTGTCACCGGTCACGCCTCCACACGTCGGCGGCGGCTCGCTCCACTGCTGCTGCGCGTGGGCGCACGGCGCTTCTTGGGCCGCTCCTCGCGCTCTTCCTCGTCGTCCTCGTGTTCGTCGGAGTCGTCCTTGGCGCCCACCGCCTTGCGCACGGAGTCGCCGACCGATTCCGCGGCCCTGCGCACCTTGCGCTTGCCGATGGACTTGGCCGCGCTGCCGCCCAGGAGCTCGGGAATGGTCGTGCTGCCCGAGTCGCGCTCCAGGTCGAGCCGATTGCACGCCTCGGCGAACCGAAGGTAGGTGTCCACACTCGCGACGACGATGCGGGCGTCGATCTTGAGGATCTCGATGCCGACCAGGGACACCCGGACGAAGACGTCGATCACCATTCCCCGGTCAAGAATGAGTTCGAGTACGTCGTACAACGTGCCCGCGCGCGGTGGGCACGGTGCCACTTCGTCCGAATAAGTCGTCGTGGGCATGGGACGTCCTTCCAGCTGTCGGGCACACACGGATCACTCGTCGGCGGCGCCCCGTCGATAACGGCGGACCCTGCGGTACTCCATGAGCTCGCCGTCCTCGTCGAGTTGCACTTCGTAGGAGGCGAGAAGGCTTGTGGTGTCCGGGATGCGCGGCACTTCCAGCACATCCACGACGACGCACCAGCCGTCGTCGCTCCGCCGCACGGCGGACACACCCTCTGTTGGATGGCTGAGCAGCCCTTCGAGGCTCTGACAGGCGGCCTGAGCGGCATGCACGGGCCCCTTCACGGATGAGGCGCGTCGAGAGGGGGGCGCTGTCGAAGTCTGCGCGCGCTTGCGACGTTGCTCTGCCATGAACCCCAGTCTGATGAACGGAGCGGAGTTCGCATCTTGAGCGGGTCCATCGGCGGGGATCGGTGCACGTGGCAGCAGGTTCCGGCGGTCACGTGCACGGCGGCCCGGTGGCTCTCCGAGCGGCGACCGGACGTCTCCTCCCGGCAGCTCGTCCTGGCCGATATCCTGGATACCGAGAACATCCGGGCCGACTACGAGCCGGGCCGGCACCAGCCGCGCAGCGGCGGAGGACGGGGCACGTTCTCCCCCCATGTCCGGTCCTCCGTCTCCTCCCCCGCACCCAGGGAGGCCACAAGTGACTCACATCAGCTGGTCGGCGTTTCTGGACGCCGTCCGGGAACGCGGCAGCTACCCCTCGCCGCACGAAGCGGAACGGGCGGCGCGCACCGTACTCGCACTGCTCGGCGCACACCTGGTGGGCGAAGAACGTTCCGAACTGGCAGCAAGGCTGCCCGACACGTTCGCCCTCATCCTGCTCAACCCTCTGCAGGCAGCCGAACCGCTCTCTCCCGAGAGGTTCGTCCGGGCCACAGCGGCGTGGATCGAGGGAGCGACCGAACAGACCGCCGTGTGGGATGTCGGGGCCGTACTGAGTGTCGCGGCCGATGCCGCAGGCGAGGACCTCACCCAGCGCCTGCTGCTTCAACTGCCCCCTGGATACGACCTGCTCTTCGGGCGCCCCGGTCCACTTGAACCGCCCGCCGAGCACTGAGGCGGTGCCCGTGAACGCCCCTTTCCCTCCCCACCGTCTGCCGGCCGAGCAATCGCGGCAGAGCCGTGCCACCCGCCCGCAGCGGCGGGAAGGACGCGAAGGAGAGTGCCATGATTCACGGCAGCACCGTGATCGAGGAAATTCAGGCCGACCACCGTGAAACCGAGAGCCTGATCGCCTGCCTCGAAGCCCTGCCCGTGCAGGACCTGCGGTGCCGCGCGCTGGCGGACGAGCTGACAGCACTGCTGGTACGGACAGCTGTCGCGGAGGAGACGCACCTCTATCCGGTGGTACGCGAACGCTTCGGGAACGGTCCCGAGCTAGCCGACCAGGAGATTGCCGCCCACACCCGAATCGAGGAGATCCTCAGGGAACTGGAAGACCTGGAGTCCGACGATCCGCGCTTCACCGAGCGGCTCACCAGCCTGAAGGCCGAGATCTTCGCGCACATCCGCGACGAGGAGATACGGCTCTTCCCTGAGCTGGCCCGCACCTGCTCGGCGCAGGAGCTGCGGCTGCTGGGGCAGCACGTGCGCCGGACCATGGAGACGGCGCCGACCCGTCCGCATCCCTGGCTGCCCACCTCGCCGCCGGCCATCAAGGTCGTCGCACCCGGCGTCGGATTCGTCGACCGGCTCCGCGACACGCTGAGCGGACGCCCGCACTGAACCGGACCGCGCAGGACAGGGCAGAGCAGGGCAGGGCAGCTTTACGGTGACGAGTACGGGGTTACGGGTTGCCCTGCCGAACGGGCCGTACGAGGCCATCGGGTTCCGCCGTGGCAAGCAAGGCAAGGTGCCTCTGCCGTTCGGCCCGCTCCTCGACCATGCGGCGGAACCCCATGAGCGCGGCGCGTTCACGGGGATACGCGTGCCCGCCCGGCAGGTCGGCGACAGCTTCCATCAACTGCTGCGGCTGGGCCTGCCAGCCCGCGACGAGGACCCTGAGACTGCGGCACTCCGCCCGCCGGTGCAGATCGAGGAAGAGCAGCAGGCCGGCCGAGTCCATGAACGAAACCCCGTGCATGTCAAAGATCACCACTGCGGTCCCTGACGGCACACTGTCGAGGACGCGGGCGAGAAGCGGCCCGGCAGCGGCATCCAGGTCTCCTGCGACGCTGACCAGAACCGAACTGCCGGTGTGCTGAAATGCTGTTCCGAAAGAGACCGTCACGCCCATGCCCTCCATCTGCCGAGGTGCGTGGTTCGCCATCGGCCCAGATCAGCCACAGAGGATGCCGTAACCGAGTTGACAGGGCGGCGAGGCGCGCCGACGGATGGACTACGGCCGGGGCTGTTCCCCGCCATCAGCCGAGCCGGGGCTGTTCCCGCAGCTCCGATCCGAGCCGTGAACCTTGCGAGGCTGCCGGGCGGACGCGTTTGTGTCCGGCTGCGTGGGTACCCCGTACAGCACGCTGCCGACGTACGCGGTGGCGGAGGCGCTGATGGTTGGGAAAACAGCCTCAGCGCCGTCCCACTTCCGCAGGCAGGGTGCCGCTGCGAGCGCTCGCCATGTTTGGACCTCGGACACGCGGGGACCCGGAGAGACAGCCGAGCGGCCGGCCACGGTGGGGCCGGGCCGGGGAAGTGGGATTCAGGGGTCTTTCCTCGGCCCGGCCACGGGGATCACGCCGCGGCAGCGCCGCACACCTTCCCGTACCGAGTGCGACGGGCGCTACTCGGCGCCCCCGGCCGTCGTCGCACCGTCGGCAAGAGCCTCCGCGACGATCGCCATGTGCCCCACGATCGTCTCCACGCATGCGGCCTCGGCCATGGAGAACGAAGGTCGCGCCCCCGTCCGCAGCAGGGTCAGCACACCCCGCACCGGGGGCTCGCCGACCTGGGCGGAGAGTGGCACGGCCAGGAGCGAACCGACGTCGGCGCGTCCTGCCAGCGGAGCCCCGTTGTCGTCCACGCCCAGACGGTCGAGGTCGGCCGCCAGGCCGTCGAGCACGACCGAGCCCGTGCTCACGACGCCGACGACCACAGGGCAGCGCCGAGGGTCCTGCTGGACGATCGTTTTCTCCAGTCCCGGGTCGTCGTTCCCCTCGGGGCCGTGCACGGCACTGCGGGTCAGCTCTCCCTCGACAAGGAGATCGAGCACCGCCCAGTCGGCGATCCCGTCCCGGATCAGGCCGGTCACGGACCGCAGCACCTCGGCCGGATCGTGTGCGCGGCCTCCGAGGAGCACGCGGGTCGTCCGGTCCATCAGGTCCGTGAGTTCGGCCGCGCGGACCGCCACCCGCACCGTTGGTGTCGCCTCGGGCGGATGTCCGGTGGCCTGCGTGGAGGTCGGCCAGAGGGTCACCAATACCGCGGTTTCCGTATCGCCGGACGACAGCACCTCGGTGAGCGTCACGCGCACGAAGCTCCCCGTCCGTGACTGAAGGTGCACCGAGAGGCTGCGGCTACCCTCTCCTCTGGCGACAGCCGCGGTCTGGCTCCGCAGCGCGGGCCGGTCGCCGGGGCGCAGGATCCCGCTCAGCGGTCTGCCCGCCGCATAGCCGACGGGCAGACCGGTCAGGTCGGCGGCGGCAGCATTGATGCGCCGCATCACCGTTTCGCCGTCCACGAGGGCCACGGGCACCGGAATGTTTTCGAAGATAGCCTTGAAGAGCTGCTCGGCCCTGACACCGGTCGTCGCACCTCTGACGCGGGAGGCGAATTCCTCGTACGCCGGGCGCATGTCGTCGACCACGTGCTGCAATTCCAGAAGTGCCGCATCGAGCAGAACCGAACGTTCGGAGTCGGGGCGGGCGCGGGCTGCGCGCAGCTCCTCCACCCGGGCTGCGAAGTCCCGGAACTCGCTGCCGAAGTCCTCTGACTGGGTCATGAAGCGAAGCTAACGGATTCGGCCGGATTCGGGGCGCGCGGCAGGGGTGGTTCGTTCCGCGCGAAGGCGCGAAGGAGGGATCGGAAATGTCTCCGCCGATCGAGGTGAATACCGAATCCGCGTCCGCCGTGCGGCGGACCACACAATTGAGTCTGCGTGCGAGAGAATACGCACCGGCGTGCTGCGGAACCACCGTGACCCTGTGCGTCCCCGGCGGCGGACGCCGGACCGCGGCGACCCACCCCGACCTTGCGGTGCTGGCCCGGCTCCAGGAGACGACGGGCGCGGGTCCTGACTGCGACGCCTTCGCCCTCCACGAACCTGTGGCCTCCGCCGACCTGGTCGCGGACCCACGATGGCCGCGCTTCCGTTCCCGGGCCCTGGGAACGGGCCTTCGCGCCTGCCTGGCTCTTCCGGTCCGTGAACAGGGCATTGTCACGGCGGTCACCCTCTACGCGTTCCGGCCGAACGCGTTCCCTCCCTCGATCCGCCAGCCCCTCCGTGGGCTCGTCGAGGACTTCATCGACGGGCTGCTCCGTGATCACGCGTACGCGTCGACGAGGGCCGAAGTGCAGCAGTTGAAGAGGGCCGTGACGTCGCATGCCGTGATCGACCGCGCCAGCGGCATCGTGATGCGCGTCGTGGGCTGCGACGCCGATCAGGCGTTCGCGATACTGCGGGCCATTTCCCAGGGGACGAACCTCAAACTGAGCGAGATAGCAGAAGAAGTGGTCGAGGCGAACGGCCGAGGTCTCGCCCAGCACCTGCGGCTCATCAGGTACACGGCCCCCTCCTCCCGCCGCACCGGATCGCCGGCCCGCTGAGGGGGTGCAGGGACCGTCACGCGGCCGGCAGGAATGCATGACTACGGATATCGGGGGAACCGAGGACGTGGAATCGCCATGGATATGCAGCGTTCGGAAAGGTGACAGCTGATGACTGAGAACGACGTGAGCAAGCGGAACGTACTGGCCATCGTCACCAATTACGGTGTCGAGCAGGACGAACTCGTGGTGCCGGTCGAGCATCTTCGTGGATGGGGCGCCCAGGTCGACGTCGCCGCCGTGTCGATGGACGACATCGAGACGCTCGTCAGCGACAAGAATCCGGGGAAATCCATCCGGCCCGACCTCACTCTGGCCGACGCCGATCCGGCCCATTACGACCTGCTGCTCGTGCCCGGCGGCACGTTGAACGCGGACACGCTCCGGCTGCAGGGGCCCGCCACCGACATCGTCCGCGCCTTCACGGAAGCCGGGCGCCCCGTCGCGGCGATCTGCCACGGGCCATGGGCTCTCGTCGAAGCCGGTGTACTCGAAGGGAAGCGGCTCACCTCCTACTCCTCGCTGAAGACCGACATCCGCAACGCGGGAGGCGCCTGGACCGATGAGCCGGTCGTCACCGATGGCACCGGCGGCTGGAACCTCATCACCTCACGCAACCCCGGCGACCTGGAACCCTTCGTGCGCGAGATCGACGAGGCGCTCGCGGTGTAGGCGCCTTCGCCGCTCCGCATCGGCGTACGGTCGCGCGGCGTGCTGCCCCGAAGTGCCGGGGTCGCTCGGCCCGGTCTTCACCATGCTGTCGTGGCTGATCGTGATCTGCGTGGCCGTCGCTGTCGCTGTCGGGATCACCATGGGCGCCGTGCCGGCGCAGGAGACGTACCTGGCCGGCCGCCTCGGCACCGGTTCACCGCAGCGGATCGAGGAGACATCGGGTCGGCGGCCGGCCGCACCCACGGACCGGCGCCCGTAGGAGGTGCTCAGGAGTTGAGAATGCGGCCCTTCTGGACTTCGAACTCAGCTTCCGTGAGAACTCCCTGCGCCTTGAGTTCCCCGAGCTCCTTCAGCTGGTCGATCTTGCTCTCCATCGACGGCGCGGGCGCTTCGGCCGGCGGCGCGGCGGGAGGGGCGGCGTAGACACCCTGCTGGGCGGCTTGCGCGTTGTCCTGCTCGGCCCAGCGGCCGGCCTGACGTCGCGACACTCGATTGGAGACCGCGGTCGCCGTCCCGGCGACCGCAGCGGTACGGGCGATTCCACGAAGTAGACCAGGCATGGCATTCTTCCTTGCTCGCGGAGCGGCCCGGAGCGGTCGTCACGACAGCGTCCGGGCCCGGATGGGTGGCGGTCTCGCTTCGGACTCAGGCCTCGACCGCTTCGAGCGATGCCACGAGGTCCGGCACCGGAATCCGCCCACCGGCCACCAACTGGGCACCCGCGCGCCGTAGGGCGGCAGCGAAGGGTGCGGCCCAGGTGTTCTCGTAGACGATGACGCCTGCGGACGTCCCCGGCTCCAGTACGGCGGCTGCGTCCTGCAGGTCGTCCTCGCCGAGCAGGCCCGATGAGGCGCCTTCGAAGAGGGCCACGTCGAGTTCTCCGTCACCGTCCATGTCGGCGATCTCGATGCCCGTCACTGAACCGTCGCGTTCTTTTCTGACGAATCTCAGATCGAGAATCCGGATGATGCGCCGCTCCACCAGATCGAGAAGGAGCGGCAGACCCTCGCCGGTCATTCGGTTGCCCGGAAACTCGACGACCAAATAGTCGACAGGGCCCATATCGAAATCTTCGGCTGCGCTCATCGGGGCTCCTGGCCTCGTTCGGGTCTTCACACCAGCCTCACCATTGCAACACCGCGCGCCTTCCCATGCACCTCGGCTCACATCCGTCGGCGAATCGGGCCACTGCCCCGTCCGCACACTTCTGCTTGCCCGGTCGGGCGCCCGCACTTCGCGCCTCCGGCGCTTTCATGACTGTCTGGGTTCGGCAGACGCAACGACGCATCGTCCCGATCTCTCTGGCCCAGCCCGCCCGACGGGCGACGCTTCCCCGCCGCAGTGCCGTCTCGGCCGATGTGCGTTTCCCTGGAATGGGCAGGGCCGCCACGGCTTCCGCTCATCAACTCCGCGCGCGGCGGCAACGCCGCTGGGGAAGGTGCGAAATGAACCGGAAACCGGTGACGGTCACGCGAGAAGTACAGCTCTCCCCCCGGGAGCGAGCGGCCCGGGGCAAGGCGGCCCGTGCGCGCTCCTCGCGTTCCGCCCACGCGGATTTCACGCCGTCCCGGCATCGGCCGAACCCGGTGGACACCATCGAGAAACAGTCCGCGACGCGCGTACAGGAACTCGTTCCCCTCCGGTACGGGCGGATGGCGGAGTCGCCCTTCCGGTTCTACCGGGGTGCGGCCGCGATCATGGCGGGTGACTTGGCCACGACTCCGGATTCCGGTCTGCGGGCCCAACTGTGCGGTGACGCCCACATGCTCAATTTCCGCCTGCTGGCTTCTCCGGAGCGGAATCTGCTTTTCGATATCAACGACTTCGACGAGACGCTGCCGGGACCGTGGGAATGGGACGCGAAACGACTGGCTGCCAGCCTGGTGATCGCCGGCCGGGAGAACGGCTTCACGGAGCGACAGCGCGGCACGATCGTCCGCGCCACCGTGCGGTCGTACCGCGAACAGATGCGCAGATTCGCCGGGATGCGCACGATGGACGTGTGGTACGCCCGGTCCGACGCCGCGCAGTTGTCGGCGCTGGCGTCCGGGCGGCTGCACAAGCGTGGCCGTGAGAAGCTCGCCCGGTCCTTGGCGAAGGCGCGCACGCACGACAGCCTCCAGGCCTTCGGGAAGCTCACCGCCATGGTCGACGGCGAGCGTCGGATCGCGGCCTCGCCTCCCGTCATCACGCCGCTCGCCGATCTGCTGCCGGACGTGGAACGACGGGCGCTGGAGGAGAACGTACGCGGGCTCATCCGCCTGTACGGCACGAGTCTCCAGACCGACCGTCAGCACCTGCTCCAGCAGTTCACCCCGGTGGACTTCGCGCGCAAGGTGGTCGGTGTCGGCAGCGTCGGCACCCGGTGCTGGATCGTGCTGATGCTCGGCCGGGACGGTGGGGATCCGCTGTTCCTCCAGGCCAAGGAAGCGGACCAGTCCGTCCTCGCTCCGCACGTCGGGAACAGCCGGTTCGCCACACAGGGCGAGCGGGTGGTCGCGGGGCAGCGGTTGATGCAGGCCGCCAGCGACATCTTTCTGGGCTGGGAACGGACGCAGGGGATCGACGGCCGCGAACGGGACTTCTACGTACGCCAGTTGCGGGACTGGAAGTTCGTCGCCGAACCGTCCCTGATGGTTCCCCGCGGCATGCAGCTGTTCGGCGAACTGTGCGGGGCCACGCTCGCCCGCGCCCACGCCAGGTCGGGCGACCGTATCGCCATCGCCGCCTACCTCGGCAGGAGTGACGTCTTCGACCGCGCTCTGGCGACGTTCGCCGAGCGCTACGCCGACCAGAACGAGCGCGACCATCAGGCACTCCTCGACGCGATCAAGGGCAAGCGGGTCGCCGCTCGGGCGGACTGAGGAACCGATCGAGCACCGGCCGCGGGGCGAAGGCTGCGGACGGGCCGCACGGCCTCGGCGCGCAGAGCGGGCCGGGGTGCCGGATGGTAAGTGCAGGGGACTTCTGTTCGAGACATCGGAGCAGCTATGGACCGCTACCCTCCCATCGCCGAACACGGCCTGGTGGGCGATCTACAGACCGCTGCACTCGTGTCGTCCCAGGGTGTCGTCGACTGGTTCGCTGCTCCGAGGTTCGATTCGCCGAGCATCTTCGCCGCCCTGCTCGACCACGACCGGGGCGGGTACATGCGGCTGGCCCCCGACCACCCCGACGGAAGCTGCAAGCAGCTCTACTACCCCGACACGGCCGTCCTGGTGACGCGCTTCATGTCCCCGGACGGCGTGGGCGAAGTCGTCGACTTCATGCCGCCGGACCGGATCGGTGCAGTCACCGACCGCCACACCCTGGTGCGCGTGGTGCGCGCCGTGCGCGGGACGGTCGCCTTCACGCTCGAGTGCCGACCTCGTTTCGACTACGGCCGCGCGGAGCACTCGCTGGAGCTCGGAGAGAAGGACGGCCTTTTCAGCGCTCCGGGGATCGATGCCCATCTGCAGACCACCTTCCCACTGGAGCGCGATGGTCAGGACGTCCGGGGCACCGTGACCCTGAGCGCCGGTGAGGCCGCAGGCGCCGTGTTCACCGTCTGCGCCTCCGGCGGCCCGGCACCCGAACCGCTCACGGTCGACGGGCTCACCGCACAGGTCGAGGGGACCGTCCACTTCTGGCAGCAATGGCTGCGCCGGTCCCGCTACCGGGGCCGCTGGCCCGAGCTGGTGCACCGCTCGGTCATCACGCTCAAGCTCCTCACCTACGCGCCCACCGGCGCGCTGGTCGCGGCAGCCACCATGGGCCTGCCCGAGCAGATCGGCGGCGAGCGCAACTGGGACTACCGCTACACCTGGATTCGCGACGCCGCGCTGTCCGTGCGAGCCATGCTGGACCTCGGATTCGTCGAGGAGGCGACTGCCTTCGTCCACTGGCTGGTGGATCGGCTGCATCAGCGCGAGGGCAAGGAGGAAGAGCCGCTCCAGACGATGTACCGCGTCGACGGCGACCCCGACCTGGCGGAAGAGACCCTCGACCACTTCGAGGGATACCGCGGCTCCTCCCCCGTACGCATCGGCAACGGCGCAGCCGACCAGCTCCAGTTGGACATCTACGGTGAGGCCCTCTACGGACTGTCCCAGGGGCGTGCGGTCGCCCAGCAGGCCACGTACCGGGGATGGCAGGCTCTGGCGAGGACGCTGGACTGGTTCGCGAAGAACTGGGACCGGCCGGACGAGGGCATCTGGGAGACCCGCGGCGGACGCCGCGACTTCACCTACAGCAGGGTGATGGCCTGGGTCGCCTTCGACCAGGGGCTGAGTCTGGCCGAACGCTTCCGCAGGCCGGCGGACGTGGACGGATGGCGCAAGGCCAGGGACGCCATCCTCGAGCAGGTCATGGCGCGCGGCTGGAACGACAAGGAACGGGCCTTCGTGCAGCATTACGACAGCGACGTCCTGGACGCCTCGCTGCTGCTCATGCCGAGGGTGGAGTTCATCGCCCCGAAGGACCCGGTCTGGCTCTCCACACTCGACGCGATGGACCGCAGGCTCGTCTCCGACAGTCTCGTCTACCGCTACGACCCGGCGGCTTCGCCGGACGGCTTGCCCGGTTCGGAGGGCACGTTCAGTCTGTGCACCTTCCTGTACGTCGACGCGCTCGCCCGGGCGGGACGGGTGGCCCAGGCCCGCTACACGTTCCAGAAGATGCAGACCTACGCCAACCACGTCGGGCTGTTCGCCGAGGAGATCGGCCCGAGCGGGGAGCAGCTGGGCAACTTCCCCCAGGCGTTCACCCATCTGTCGCTCATCATGGCGGCGGTCACCCTGGACCAGGCCCTCGACGAGGAGCAAGGACACTGCCAGTGATCACCACCGTCCGTGCCGCCGCGCACCGGCACTCCCGCCGAGACGCAGGCGCGTGCCCGAGAGTGCGGTGACGGCTGTGCCGACCGGACCCACCCCGCGGGTCTGGCGTAACGCGGTGGACTCGGTGGGCTGACCGGAGCCTCATCCCATGGTGCAACCTTCGGGTTGCGTCTCATGTCTCAACGTGCAACCCTGAAGTTGCACCGATCGACGGCATGAACGACACGAAGGAGTCACGTCATGAGCGAGGACCGGATCGAGCGCGAAACCCTCATCGCCGCATCCCTGGACCGCGTCTGGTCCCTGGTGGCCGAACCGGGTTTCTGGGTGGCCGAAGAGGGGAGCCTGTCCGGAGCCGTGGCCAAGGAGGGCGAGTCCCTGGTGGCGAAGAACCCCGAGTACGGCGACTTCCCCGTACGCGTGGAGAAGGTCGAGCCGCAGACGTACCTGGCGTACCGCTGGGCCAGCGCGTTTCCCGGCGAAGAGCTGCGCGAGGACAACAGCACCCTCGTGGAGTTCACGCTGACCCCGGAGGGCGACCAGACGCGGCTGCGCGTCGTCGAGAGCGGGTTCGCGGCCCTGGCGGGCTCCGACGAGCTGCGGAACAAGGCCGTGAAGGACAACACAGGCGGCTGGCCGCAGGTGCTCGACGCCCTCAGGACACGCGCCGAAAAGCCGTCCGTGTGACGGACGAGCGGGGCTCGGAAGCGGTCGACAGCGTCCTCGCCGCCCTGGCCGACCCGACGCGACGCCGGCTGCTGGACCAGCTCGCCGCGCAGCGCGAGGCCACCGCGACGACGCTCGCCGAGCGACTCCCCGTTTCACGGCAGGCCGTGGTCAAGCATCTAGCCGTCCTCGACGCCGCCGGACTGGTCTCCGGCAGCCGTGTAGGGCGCGAGATGCGGTACACCGTGCGGCCCGCCGCTCTGGACGCGACCTCGCGGTGGATGGCCGCGCTCGCGACGGACTGGGACCGGCGGCTGGCGACCATCAAGCGCGTCGCCGAGACGGCGGAACAGGAGGAGAGGAACACGGACCGGTAACCGATCCCCGCTCGCGGCCCCGGATAGCCCAACCGGGGCCCGGCCCGGTACGGACGGCATGTCGCGGGCCCGCCCGGCAAGGCTCCACTTACTGTCTCCCGCACGGGCCGGGCCCGCGGGCGGCCGAAGAAGATCGCTGCCTCGCGGGCCACTTCGACGGCCTCCGTCCCGAGGGCAGCCATGCCACTCATGACGAAGCGATGGGGGAATGGCATGCCGGACGTCCAGCAGCCTCGACGGCGCGGAGTGGCCTGGCTGACGTGCGGCCCACGCACCAAGTGGCTGGTGGTGGCCCTGTGGCTGGTGGTCTTCGTCGTCGCCGCGCCCCTCGCCCAGAAGCTCACCGACGCGCAGGACAACGACGCCGCCTCCTGGCTGCCGAGCAGCGCCGAGTCCACCCAGGTGCTGGAGAGCTCGAAGGACTTCAGACCCGAGATCATCACGACGATCGTCGTGTACGCCCGTGAGGACGGCCTGACGCGGGAGGACCGTGTCCGGATCGCCGCGGACACGCGGCAGCTCAAGATGCTGCGGGCGGACGGCGTCAGGGGCGCGGAGACCCGGGGCCCCGTCTACAACAGGACGATCCCGCCCCAGGCGGCCCAGGTGTTCGTACCCATCACCATGGACGAGGAAGGGTGGGAGCGCATCGGGCCCGCCGTCGACTCCATCCGGGACATCGTGGGCACCGGCGGCGACGGTCTCGCTGTGCACATCACCGGGCCCGGCGGTGTCACGGCCGACTCCGCCGATGCCTTCTCGGGCATCGACTCGACCCTGCTGCTGGCCGCGCTCGCCGTGGTGATCGTGATGCTGCTGATCACCTATCGCAGCCCGACACTGCTCCTCCTGCCGGTGCTCGCGGTCGTTGCCGCACTCTTCAGCGCGCAGGCGCTCATCTATCTGCTCGCGACGCACGCGGGTCTGACCGTCAACGGGCAGAGCGCCGGCATCCTCACCGTGCTGGTCTTCGGCGCGGGGACGGACTATGCCCTGCTCCTGGTGGCCCGCTACCGGGAGGAGTTGCGCCGGCACGAGAACCGCCACGAGGCCATGGCCCGTGCGCTGCACCGGGCCGGGCCCGCGGTGCTGGCGAGCGGCGGCACGGTGGTGCTGGGCATGCTCGTGCTGCTGACCGCCGAGATGAACTCGACGAAGGGTCTGGGTCCCGTTGCCGCGATCGGCGTGGCCGTGGCCCTGCTCGCCATGGTCACCCTCCTCCCGGCGCTTCTGGTGATCTTCGGACGATGGGTCTTCTGGCCGGTCGTCCCGCACTTGGGCTCGCCCGAGCCCACCGAGCACGGCGTCTGGGCGCGGATGGGGGCGCGGATCGCCCTGCGTCCCCGCGCGGTCTGGGTGGGCACCGCCCTGGTGCTCGCCGTGCTCTCCCTGGGGCTGACGCAGCTGCGCGCCGCGGGGCTGAGCAACGCCGACTCCTTCACCGACAAGCCCGACTCGATCACCGGCCAGGAGGTCCAGGACCGCTACTTCCCTGCGGGCAGCGGCAATCCGCTGGTGGTCATCGCCGCCGCCGACCGGAACGCGGAGGTACGCATGGCGGTCGCGTCGACCCGTGGTGTGGTACCCGAATCCATCGGCGTACCCCCGGGTACGAAGCCGGTGCACGACGGCCAGGTGCTCTTCGAGGCGACCATGACCGATCCGGCGGACAGCGATGCGGCCAAGCAGACCGTGAAACGGGTCCGTGACGCGGTGCATGACGTGCCATACGCCGACGCCCAGGTGGGCGGTGGCACGGCGGCCCTGCTGGACATGGACACCGCCACGAGGCACGACAACATCCTGATCATCCCTCTGGTGCTGCTTGTGGTGCTGTGCATCCTCGCGCTGGTGCTGCGCGCGGTGGTGGCTCCGCTGCTGCTGATCGCGACGGTGGTGCTGTCCTTCGCCGCCGCACTGGGCGTCAGCGCGCTCGTCTTCCGGTACGTCTTCGACTACGCGGGCGAGTCGACGGACTTCCCGCTGTTCGTCTTCGTGTTCCTGGTCGCGCTCGGGATCGACTACAACATCTTCCTCTCCACCCGCATCCGCGAGGAAGCGTTGCATCAGGGCACCCGGGCCGGAGTGGTGACCGGGCTCGCGGCCACCGGAGCGGTGATCACCTCGGCGGGACTCGTCCTGGCGGGCACCTTCGCAGCCCTCGGAACCCTGCCGATCGTGGGTCTCGCGGAGATCGGATTCGCCGTGGCGCTGGGTGTACTGCTCGACACCTTCGTCGTACGGTCCGTACTGGTCACGTCCCTGTTCCTGGACATCGGCCCGAAGGTGTGGTGGCCGCACCGGCTCGCCCGCGAGGACGGTACAGCGACGAGTGGGCCCGGGACGCCGGCCACGGATTCCTAGATTCCGGGCACGTACGTCCTGCTCGCCGGCCGGCTGCCCGGTTCCCGTCGCAGCTGCCGTTGCCCCCTGCGCGTAGGCCCCGGAGGATTCACAGAGTGCCCGAAGTCACCGACCCCTTGCTGAATCTCGTCCGGCGGCACAACGAGCCGGTGGTCGTACAGACGGTCCGGTCGACCGTGGCTGCCGTGATCTCCTACGTCGTCGCCCTGATGCTGAGCAGTGAACCCGCGCCGCTCACCGCGCCACTGACCGCGCTGCTCGTCGTCCAGGTCACCCTCTACTCCACGCTCACCACGAGCATGCGCAGGGTGAACGCGGTGGTGGCCGGCGTGGTCATCGCCATCGGCTTCAGCTCGTTGGTGGGGCTGAGCTGGTGGAGCCTGGGCCTGATCATCCTCGCGTCCCTGGTGCTCGGCCGCTTCGTCCGGGCCGGTGAGTTCGTACCCGAAGTGGCGATCAGCGCGATGCTGGTGCTGGGCGTGACGCACGTGACCGAGACGGCCTGGGACCGGGTGCTCGAAACGCTCATCGGGGCGGTCGTGGGACTGCTGTTCAACGTCCTGTTCGCACCACCGGTGTGGGTGCAGCCGGCCAGCGAGGCCATCGAGCATCTCGCGGGCCGCATGCGGCGGTTGCTGCTCTGCCTCAGCGACGAGGTGGTCGGCCACACCACCGTGGCGGTGGCCGCCGACCGCTTGCACGAGGCCCGCCGGCTGGATCACGACATCGTCCAGGTGGACGCGTCGCTCCGGCAGGCGGAGGACAGCCTCCGGCTCAACCCCCGCGTCAAGGAAGGCATGCTCTTCCGGGTCGTCCTGCGGACCGGGCTGGACACCCTGGAGATCTGCGCGGTGGTGCTCCGCACCGCGTGCCGCACCCTGACCGATCTCGCCAAGGCCCGGACGGACGAGCCGCTCTTCCAGCCCGAGACCGGCGCCGCCCTTCAGGAACTCCTCACCCATATGGCCCGTGCGGTCGAGAGTTTCGCCGAACTCATCACCACACAGGTCAGTGCGAACGCCGACGCGGCGGAGGACCGGCTGGTCGAGGAGCTCTCCGCCAGCCGTGAGAGCAGGGAGACCGTCGCGTTCCTGCTGCTCGGAGGCGTACAGCAGCATCCACGCCAGTGGCAGTTGCACGGGGCGCTGCTGGCGGAGGTCGACCGGATTCTGGACGAGCTGGATGTGGAGAAGCGGTCGGCGCGACTGGTGGAGGAGCTGGACCGTCAGTCCCGTGAACAGCGGGAGAAATACCCGCTGGTGGACAAGCTCCGGGACCGGTTGCGCCTCGGTCGCTCGCGTCCGGACAGCGAAGACATGGCGGACGCGTCCGACGAGCACGACCGGGACTGACGCGGTGCCCGCCGTCCACCGGCCGGACCGTCAGAGGTTGTTGAGCTCGGCGACGAGGTCGGGATCACGCATGCCGGGCAGGGCATAGCCCTCCGTCTCGTCCCAGGGGACGTCGAGGTCGTCCGAGTGGACCCGCCACTCCGCTCCCGCGACGGCGCGCCGCAGTTCGGTCACCGAATCGAGCACACAGGCGATCAACGGCAGGAGCCGCCCCGGGTCGAGCGGCATCTTCGTGGACCCCGCCAGGATCTCGCCCGCGTCGCCCCTGTCCGGTGGATAGAGATACAGGGACTCCTCCTCTCCGCTGTACGGGAACGACGCCATGTGGGCGGCGACGATGCGCTCGACGGAGGCCGTCTCGGCCTCGGTCAGCGGCTGCTCGCGGCGCGCGCTGTAGTAGAGGGAAACACTCATGGCGCGAGCGTACGGCGAGGGTCTGACACTGCCGGCCGCCCTCCGGGGCCGCCCGCCACGTGAAGGCGCGGCGGCAGCTCCGTGGAGAGATCTCACGCAATTTGTTACCGGGGGTAGGCCCACGAGCCGCTCTTGTTGTACCTTCCGCCTGACAGCTTGCTAGACGCGGTGTCTAACAAGCGTGGTTGGCGCGTGGCAGCCATCGCTCCCATCAAGCGGGCACTCGGTGGGAGCGACACGGCGGCCGGCGTCGGGTCGACCTCTCGATTCAAGGAGCCGCAGCATGTCAAGCAGCACACTTCGGCCGGAGGAACAGGACCGGCTCCAGGAGCAGGACGTCGCACGGCGGCTGCTCGACTCGTCCGCGAAACTGTCGTACGACCCGGCCACCGAGGTGGACTGGGACACCCCGCTGGACAAGGACTTCCACGGTGCGAGCCCCGAGTGGAGCACGCTCTACGGAACGGCCTACTGGCAGGAACTGAGCGATGCCCAGCGCAAGGAGCTGACCCGCCAGGAGGCGGCGTCGGTGGCCAGCACCGGTATCTGGTTCGAAATGATTCTGCAGCAGATGGTGCTGCGCGACATCTACACCAAGGACCCGACCGACGCGGATTTCCAGTGGGCGCTCACGGAGATCGCCGACGAGTGCAGGCACTCCATCATGTTCGCCCGGGGCGCCGCGAAACTGGGGGCCCCCTCCTACAAGCCCCGCCGCGGCGTCGTCGAACTCGGCAGGGCCTTCAAGACACTTGCCTTCGGCGAGGCCGCGTACGCCGCGATCCTCGTCGCCGAGGAAGTCCTCGACGTCATGCAGCGCGACTGGATGCGCGACGAGCGGGTCGTGCCGTTCGTCCGCACGATCAACAACATCCATGTCGTGGAGGAATCCCGGCACATGAAGTTCGCCCGCGACCAGACCCGTAAGCGGCTCCGGCACGCGG
The DNA here is from genome assembly GCF_042670885.1 of Streptomyces sp. NPDC057136. Taxonomy (NCBI): domain Bacteria; kingdom Bacillati; phylum Actinomycetota; class Actinomycetes; order Kitasatosporales; family Streptomycetaceae; genus Streptomyces; species Streptomyces sp. NPDC057136. The sequence goes on along the minus strand of NZ_JBHUUV010000028.1, from coordinate 24,364 downwards.
GCCCGCTGCGCCGGCAGCTCAACGCGCTCGTGATCGCGATCGCCTCCTACTTCATCGTCACCAGCATGGTGAACCGGGGCGTCTACGCGAACGCCGGGCTCGACACGAAGCGCGCCCTCACCGAGGCGGCGGCGAACGAGCACCACAGGTCCCTGATGCGTTCCAGCTGTGCTGGCCTCATGGAGTTCCTGTCTTCGGCCCGCCTCCTCACCAAGCCGGCGCTGTTCTTCTACAAGCGCGCCAACCTCATCTGACCCGAGATCCGACCCGGAGCCGAGCCGACGCCATGACCTACGCCATCACCCAGACCTGCTGCAGCGATGCCACCTGTATCGCCGTGTGCCCGGTCAACTGCATCCATCCCACGCCGCAGGAGCGGGAGTTCGGTAGCACGGAGATGCTGTACATCGACCCGAAGACCTGCATCGACTGCGGTGCCTGTGCCGACGCCTGCCCGGTCGACGCGATCTTCCCGGTGGACAGCCTCCCCGACGCGCAGCAGGAGTACGCCGCCATCAACGCGGACTACTTCGCGGACGGCGAGCCCGAACCGGTCGGCGCGGGACCGAACTTCCATGCCTGGGGCGAGCCGAGTTTCGATCGCGGCGTGCCATCCGACTTCGCGCCGGTCCGCGTCGCGATCGTCGGCACCGGCCCGGCCGGTATGTACGCCGCAGAGGACCTGCTGCTGCACACCAATGCCGAAGTGACCCTGGTCGACCGGCTTCCGGTGGCCGGCGGCCTCATCCGGTACGGCGTCGCACCGGACCATCCCGCGACGAAGAAGGTCGGCGACACCTTCGCACGCTTCCACGCCCATCCCCGGGCGCGGATGGTCCTCGGCGTCGAGGTGGGCAAGGACATCACTACGCAGGAGCTCGCCGCGCATCACGACGCGGTCATCTACGCGGTGGGTGCCTCCAAGGACCGCCGGCTCGGCGTCGGGGGCGAGGACCTGCAGGGCAGCATCGCGGCCACCACTTTCGTCGCCTGGTACAACGCTCATCCCGAGGTCGCGGCGGACGCCGTCGACCTCTCGGGCGAGCGGGTGGTCGTGGTGGGCAACGGCAACGTCGCGGTCGATGTGGCACGTATCCTCGCCACGGACCCGGAGACGCTGGCCGGTACCGATATCGCCGACCACGCGCTCGCGGCCCTGCGGGCATCGAAGGTGCGCGAGGTGGTCCTGCTCGGCCGCCGCGGGCCCGAGGACGCCGCGTACACCGCTTCCGAACTGCTGGCCCTCAAGCACCTCCCTGGTGTGGAACTCGTCGTCGACGACCACGATCCGCGGACCGGTGCGACGATCGACAGCGCCTCGCCGAAGGGGAAGGCCGCGCTGCTGCGGGACGTGGCCCGAAGGACGGTCGACTGGTCGCCCACCCCCGACGCGGGACGCCGCATCGTCCTGCGTTTCCACTCCTCGACCGTGGAGGTGCTCGGCACGGACACCGTCCGGGCCGCTCGGGTGACGAGTGTTCCGGGCGACCTGGAGATACCGGCGGGCATGCTCCTGCGGGCCGTCGGATATCGCGGTGTGCCCGTGCCGGGCCTGCCCTTCGACGAGGCGACCACCACCGTCCCGCACGAGGGCGGCCGCGTGACGGGGCAGCCCGGAACGTATGTCGTCGGCTGGATCAAGCGCGGGCCCTCGGGCGGCATCGGGGCCAACCGCACCTGTGCGGCGGAGACCGTCAGCATGCTCCTCGCCGATGCCGTCGCCGGCGCCCTGCCCGCACCGGCCCTGACAGCGACATCGTTCCGCCGCCTCGTCCGGAGCCGCACCCGCCAACTGATCGACGCCCGCGGCCTGGCCGCCATCGACCGGGCCGAGCTGGCGCGCGGCCGGGGCCAGGGCCGGACACGCGCCAAACTCGGCACGGTGCCCGAACTGGTGGCGGCGGCGAAGGGCAACCGCTGGGTGAAGCGCTGAGCGGTGCGCACGGACAAGGGCCAGGGACCGGACGCGCCGGGCCGCCGGGCCGAGAGGCCCGGATCACCTAGACTCGGCGGATGGCGAAGTACTTCGACGTGCACCCCGAGAATCCTCAGCGGCGCACCATCAGCAACGTGGCCGACAGCATCCGCTCCGGCGCGCTCGTCGCGTATCCGACGGATTCGTGTTACGCGCTGGGGTGTCAGCTGGGCAGCCGTGACGGCATCGGCCGAATCCGGTCGATCCGCAATCTCGACGACCGGCATCACTTCACCCTCGTCTGCGAGAACTTCGCCCAGCTGGGCCAGTTCGTGCAGGTCGACAACGACGTGTTCCGCGCCATCAAGGCGGCGACACCCGGCAGTTACACCTTCATCCTCCCGGCGACGAAGGAGGTGCCGCGCCAGCTGATGCACCCGAAGAAGAAGACGGTCGGCGTGCGTATTCCGGACCATGCCGTCGTCCAGGCGCTGCTCGCGGAGCTCGGTGAGCCCATCCTGTCCAGCACCCTGCTCCTGCCGGACGAGGAGGAGGCACTGACCCAGGGCTGGGAGATCAAGGAGCGGCTCGACCATGTGGTGGATGTCGTGGTCGACTCGGGTGACTGCGGCACCGAGCCGACCACGGTCATCGACTTCTCCGGCGGTGAACCGGAGATCGTACGCAGGGGAGCAGGCGACCCCTCGCGGTTCGAGTAGCCACAACCGCTAGGGCCCCTTCGTTTGGCTCAGGCCGGATCAGGGAGCGGGGTCTGGTGCGCGCAGCTGCAAGGCGGAGGATTCAGGCATGGCGAATGGGGCGTCCCCTGCTCGAGCGGAGCCGAGAGCTCGGAGAACATGGTGATTGACGACAACGCAGGAGGGGGTCCAGCCGAGAGCTTGGGGAGCGCGTGCCAGACCCCGCGAGCCCGGGCCTGATCCAAACGAGAGGCCTAGCTCCGCAGGTGCCCCAGCACCGTGCGTACCGCGTGCTCCACGGCTTCGCGCGCCTCGTCGGTGTGGTCGATCGATTCGAACGAGTGGTGGCCCGAGGGCACGTCGATCACTTCGATGTTCGCGTCGCACTCCTTGGCGGCGGTCAGGAACTCCTCGACCGTCGCCATGATCTCCGGTCGTTCGAGGCCGACCCGGGTCAGCACGATCGGCAACCCGCCCGCGCCGCGAACCGTCGCCGCAGGCCGGAACCGGGGATCGACGAGCGTCCAGTTGGGCAGCGGCTCGAGCACGGGGTAGGACGCCGCCACGCACCGCAGCCACGGCGGGGGCGCCGCGAGCCAGTCGGCTGACAGTATGCCGCTGCCGGAGAAGTACCAGAGCGCCACGCGTTCCCCGTCGACGCGCGGATCGGCGCGTACGAGCTCGACCGCGTCGGCGACGTCCCGAGCCGCTCGGCCGTAGTCGGTGAAGTCGTGGAGCCGGTGGTCGAGCGTCACTCCGATCCCACCCAGATTCGCCACGTACTGCCCGTAGCCGACGAATGTCGGCCAGTCCCGCGGGGTCGGCCGCGCACCGGCGGGAAGCGGGCCGCCGTGCACGAACACCACAGCGGGGCGCGGGCCGTCACCGTCGGGCAGGTGGAGGTCGACCTCTCCCACCCGCTCGCGGGGCCGCTCCGGTACGTCCATGAGGAACGGCCGCAGATGGACGGGTTGCTCCTTCACGCTCGCGGCGAGACGGTGTCCTTCTCCCGCGGCGGCCCGGACCAGCACCTCGGCCAGTTCGCCGGGGACGGAGAGCATCGGCCAGTGCCCGGTGCCGAGTTCGAAGAACGTCACGCGGGGGTCGGTGAGCGCCTGGAAGCGCGAGTCCCCGAAACCCACCACGGACTCGACCAGTTGGATGCTCGACCCGTTGGCGGTGCACAGGACACCGGTCAGCGGCAGCTCCGCGACCGCGACCGCGTCGGACAGCCGGAGCGGCTGGGTGAGCGTGCCCACCGGCTGTGGCGCGGCGCAGCGGGCCAGTTTCGCCAGTCCCTCCGCGTCGATGCCCTCGACACTCCCCCAGCGCTGCCACGCGTCGAGCGGGGGCGGGGCGATCAACCCGTCGTCCTCAGCCGCCCCCGAAGGGTCCACCAACCGGTCGCGGAGTTCCTGGTCGGGTACGAGGCCGAGTGCCGGGTCGCCGTCCTGGGGCAGTCCCCCGTCAACGTTGACGATTCGGGCAACGCGCTCCGGGCGCCGGCCGGCGGCGCCGAGCACGGGGTACAGGCCGTAGGCGTGGCCGACGAGCACCACCTCCGGGGTGTCCACCTGGTCGATCAGCCGCACCACATCCCGGATGTGCGTCTCCAGGTCCGTGCCGGGTCCCGCCGGAGGTCCGGATTCTCCCATGCCGGTGAGCGTCACCGGATAGGCGTCGGCGCCCGACTCCCGTAGCCCTGCGGCCACTTCCTGCCAGATCCAGCCGCCGGTGAAGGTGCCCGACACCAGGATGAATGCCGTCATGTACGTCTCCTCGCACGCTGTGGTCCGTGGGGCCTGCCGCGTGGGCCGCCCACCCTCGCCGGTACCGTAGTAACTCCCCCTGAGGGAGGTTCAAGAGTTGTCCCCTGACGGCATGTGGAGCATCGGAGAGCTCGCCGAGCACGCGGGCGTGTCCGTCAAGACCGTCCGCTTCTACTCGGACCGGGGTCTGCTGCCGGAGTCTGCCCGCAGCAGCGGCGGCCACCGCAGATATGGACCCGGTGCGGTCGACCGGCTCCGCCTCATCCGCTCCCTGCGCACGCTCGATCTGCCCGTTCCGGAGGTGAGCCGGGTCCTCGACGAGGAGGACGCGCTGGAGGACGTGATCGCGGGACAGTTGAGGGAACTCGGTTCGCGGCTGGCCGCCCTGCGCTGGCGGGAGGCCGCGCTCCAACTGCTGCAGGACTGCACTCCGCAGGAACGTGCCGAACGGCTCCGGCTGATCGGTGCCGTGCCGATCCCGCCCGACACCACCGAGCTCGCCCGCTTCTGGCGACGCTGGCTGCCCCCGCGGCTGCCCGCGTCGCTGGTCTCCGCGGTCGTCGATCAGGCGATCCCGCAGCCACCCACCGATCCGACCCCGGCCCAGGTGCTGGCCTTCGCCCGGCTGTTCGCCTTCGTATCCGGCGTGTGCGTCGCTGCCGCGCACTGCCAGCCGGCAGCGCACCGGACCGACAAGGGCTACCGTCCGGCCGTGCTCTACGAAGGTCTCAGTGAGGCGTACGCCCTGGCGTCGCCGGAGCTCAGGGCCCGACGGCCAGGACGCGAGGGCGAGGCGCTCGACTGCTTCGTATCCGCCTACGCCCGCTCACACGGCACGCGCGACACTCCCGGCTTCCGTCGCGGGCTCGCCGGGGTGCTCGCGGAGGATCCCCGTATCGACCGCTACTGGCAACTCGTCGCCGAGCTGACCGGCCCGTCGCAGCCGACGGCCGGCGCCGCCCACGACTGGCTTCTCGACGCCCTGGACGCTCAGACCGGACGGGCCGGGAGTGCGCCCTCGACGTCGAAGGACACCTGATCCACGTAGCACCACCACCAGCTCTCCCCCTTCTCGAAGGAGCGGATGAGCGGGTGGCCGCTTGCGGCGAAGTGGGCGGTGGCGTGCTTGTTCTTCGAGGAGTCGCAGCATCCGACGTGTCCGCAGCTCTGGCACTCCCGCAGATGCACCCAGGTGTCGCCCTGCGCCACGCACTCCGGGCAGGAGTCCGGGCTGTCGGGGGTCACGGGCCGCACGTCGTCGAGGTGCCGACAGATCCGGAACGTCTCGGCGTCCTTCATCGTCCGTACTCCTTCGCTTCGCTCGCGCAGCGGTCGCACTTGCCGGGCACGGCAGCGGACCGGCACATCGACAACCCTCCCACCCGGCCGCCGCATGTCAAACGGAACCGGAGCCCACCCGTCCGATACGGGTTTCCTCGGCCCCCGCGGGCTCGGCGCTGCGCGGGGCCGGCACACGGACTCCGTCCGGCGCGGTCCGCTCGCGGCGGACGAGCAGCGTGCCGATCACGCAGGCGACACCCACCAGGGCGAAGCCGTAGAGCGGGGTGCTCCCCGTGGGGTGCGTCTCGTACACGAGCGCTGCCGACAGCACGGCGACCGCTGTGCCGGCGCGGCTGTGGCCGGCGGTGGCGGCAACGACCGCCGTCCCCCACAGCAGGTACCAGGGCTGCACCATCGGCGAGAGCGCGACCAGGGCGAGGAGGGCGAGACCGAGGGCGTGCACCGGTTCCACACGGCCGCGAAGGGCGCGCCATGCCAGGTGGAGGATCAGTGCGACCGCGGCCGCGAGGCCCAGCGTCTGGACGACGGACTTGACCGTGGTCGGATCGGTGCCGATGACCAGGTGCAGCAGGTGGCCGAGGCCGAGCCCGATGTCGCTGGTCGCCGACAGTGCGGTGTGGATGGTGCCGGCGACGCTCTGTGTTCCCAGCCAGCCGAAGCCCGTACCGGCGAGGAGGGTGGCCGCGACGGCCACCGCCACTGCGACAAGACCGGGCGCCAGCAAGCCCTTCGCCAGCCGGCGCATGTACGGGCCGGTGGCCGCCCTGGTCACGAGTACGCCGATGAACAACAGCGCGACGGCCGCCGGGGACTTGACCATCATGGCGAGCCCCACGAGCACACTGCCGGTGATCCAGCGGCCCCGTAGGGCGAGGACCACACCGGCCAGCATGAGCCCGATCATCAGCCCGTCGTTGTGCATGCCACCGATCACATGCATGAGCAGCAGCGGATTGAGCGCCCCGAGCCAGAGAGCGGCGCTCTCGCTTCTGCCGTGCTCGCGCGCGAGGTGCCGCAGCGCCCACACGATCAGCACGAGCGCACCCACGGCGACGAGTCGCATGCCGAGGACTGCGGGCACGATCGTCCCGCCCGTCAGCCAGGTCACGCCACGAGCGAGCACGAGGAAGAACGGTCCGTACGGCGCCGGGGTGTCCGTCCAGTGCCCTCCGACGCTCGCGGCGGCGTCGCCGCCGAGCCCGCCCGGGTCGAGGACCGAGGGCCCCACGACATAGACGTCGTGCCCTTCGATGACCATGGCACCCTGGGCGATGTAGCTGTACACGTCGGCGCTGTAGAGCGGCGGTGCCAGCAGCATCGGGGCCGTCCACCAGGCGAGGGTGACGAGCGTCTCGCGTACCGAGGCCCCCGCCCGGCCGTACTGCCACCAGGCGACGACGAGCAGGGTCAGTCCGGCGTATGCCAGGACAGCGGCCGACGTGGTCGGCACGGACCCGTGCGGCACCCACAGTCCCCAGGGGTCGCGGGCCGGCAGCTTTCCGGCGGCCCAGCCGCCCAGGACGACCGCGAGGGAGCCGACCGTGCCGAGCCGACGGTATGCGACAGCGCTCATTGCCCACATGACCGGCCAACCTATCGAACGGGTGAACGAGTTCCCAGTGGGGACCGTTCGGCCGGGTACTCGGAGATCAGGCGGCCGATGTGGCCGGGATCACCGGAAGGCCACCGGCGCGCGCAGGTCGCTGAAGTCGATCGCGCGTTCCGCGTCGCGGAGTGCCTGCTCGGCCACCCGGCGAACCTCGGCCAGTACATCTCCGTGCTCCTGCACGAGACTGGCGTAGATCGGTGCCTCGGACCTGTCTGCGGAACTCATGTCGAACTTCTCCGTCAATCAGTTGCGTACACTCCCCGCCGGTGGGCGCAAGTGCGGGCCGAGTGTACGTGCTCCGCCATCCGCGCCGCAGCTCGTATCGCGACAACGCGTCTCGGCCACCATGATCACGTACCGAATCCCGTGGTCATCGCGCGGGCGGGGGTCCGTCGGACGGTCCGGGGCCGCGTGGCGGTGCTCCCGCCGGTTCGTCAGCGCCGGCCGCGCCCTCGGGGGCGTCTCCGGCCGGTGCGAGCGGCATGGTGCCGCTGCCTCGCAGGCGCTCCAGGTCGGCGGGGCGCACCTGGATGACGAGCAGGGCGATCAGCGCCGCGACGATCGCCAGGACGGCGGCGCCGATGAACGCGCTCGAAATGCCCGATGCCAGTACCTGGTCACCCCAGGACCCCGGCAGCTCCCCCGTCCTGCGGAACTCCAGCATCTCGGCCGGGGTCGCCTCCGCCATGAAACGCGGGACCTGATCGGTGGCCTCGTTGCGGCTGGCCGTACCGAAGATCGTGACCAGGATGGACAGGCCGAGCGACCCGCCCACCTGCTGGGTGGTGTTGAGGATGCCGGAGGCCGCCCCGGATTCGTGCGGCGCCACACCCGACACCGCCATCAGGGTCAGCGAGACGAACTGCATCCCCATACCGAGGCCGAAGACCAGCATGGGGCCGAGGATGCTCCCCAGATACGTGCTGTCGATGTCCGTCATCGTCAGCCAGCCGAGTCCCACCGCCGCCAGGACCGCACCCACCACCATGAACGGCTTGGGACCCCACCTGGGCAGCAACTGCGAGGCGATTCCCGCGCCCACCGCGATGATCGCGCTCACCGGCAGGAACGCGAGACCGGCCTTCAAGGGGCTGAAATTCAGGACGTTCTGGACGAACAGCGTCAGGAAGAAGAACATGCCGAACATCGCCGCGGCGAGGCTCAGCATCATTCCGTAGGAGCCTGCTCGGTTGCGGTCGCGGAACATCCCCAGGGGCGTGATGGGCTGCCTCGACCTGTTCTCGATCACCAGGAACACGGCGAGCAGCACGAGGGCGGCGCCGAAGGCGGCGAGGGTCACGCTGTCGCGCCAGCCGTCCTTCGAGGCGCGGATGAAGCCGTAGACCAGCAGCACCATGCCCGCGGTCGAAGTGAGCGCGCCGAGGATGTCGAAGTGTCCCGGGTGTCGTTCCGACTCGCGGATGTAGTGGGGCGTCGCGAACGCGATCAGCAGGCCGATGGGCACGTTCACGAAGAGGATCCAGCGCCAGTCGAGCCACTCCACGAGCAGCCCGCCCGCGAGCAGCCCGATCGCGCTGCCACCCGCCGACACGGCGGCGAACACACCGAACGCCCGGTTCCGCTCGGGCCCTTCGCGGAAGGTGGTGGTGATGAGCGCAAGGGCCGTGGGCGAGGCGATGGCGCCGCCGACGCCCTGGAGCGAGCGCGCGGCGAGCAGTTGCCAGGATTCCTGCGAGAGTCCGCCGAGCAGAGAGGCGAAGACGAACAGCAGGATGCCGAACATGAAGACTCTGCGGCGGCCGAGAATGTCGCCCAGCCGGCCTCCGAGCAGCAGCAGGCCGCCGAAGGTCAGCGTGTAGGCGTTGATCACCCAGGACAAGGTCTCGGTGGAGAAGCCCAGCGAGGTCTGGATGTGCGGCAGGGCAATGTTCACGATGGTGATGTCGAGGACCACCATCAACTGGCAGGACGCGATGACCAGCAGAGCCATTCCGCTGCCGTGGCCCCGCTCGGGGGCTGCGGCAGTTCGGGAGGATGGTGCGTGGGAGCTTGTCATGGCATCTACGCCTCGCGTCAGCGGTGAAGGCATGCGCTCACCCATCGACGTTATGCCTCGGCTCCCGGCCTCGCCAATCGATCACCCGTGGTCAGTCGCCCACGGCCGCCCGGTGCAGAATCCCGGCCAGTTCACCGGGCCGGGAGAACATCGGCCAGTGCCCGGTGTCCATCGTGACCAGTCGCCAGTGCTCGCTCTTCAGCAGTTCGGCGACGTCCTCGCTGGGCTCGGCGCCGTCGAGCAGGCACTTGATGTACATCGCCGGAAGCTCGCCGAGCGGGCGCGTGAGGATGGCAGGCTCGGTCAGCGTGGCGCCCGGATGCGGGGTCGAGCCGCCCACGATCCGTGCGGTCTGCTCAGCGGTCAGATCCTGGCCCTCGCAGTCCGCGGCGGTGAGCGGCGCCCAGAAGCCCCCGTTCTCCCTGATCGGGGTCTCCAGCTTCTCGCGGCCCTCCCACCAGCCGGAGGCGAACGACTCGCCGTCGGCGGGAACGCTGGAGTCCACGAAGACCACCCGGGTCAGCCGGTCCCCCAGCCGCTCGGCGGCCTGGCCGACCGGAATGCCCGAGTAGCTGTGCCCGACCAGCACGACGTCGCGCAGATCAAGGCGCTCCACCTCGTCGACGATGTCCTGCACGTGGGTCTGCTGCCCGGCCGCCAGGCCCTTCTTCTCGGCGAGGCCGGTCAGTGTCAGCGGGTGCACGCCGTGCCCCGCGGCCCGCAGTCCGGGCACCACCTCGTCCCACGCCCACGATCCCAGCCACGCGCCCGCTACCAGTACGAATTCGCTCATGGGGGCAACCTAGCGGGAGGGTACGACAGTCGGCCTCCCGCACGGAGCCGACCGGCGCCCGCCCCCACCGACGGTGAGCGCGTCCCGCTGCCCGCAGAGGTGCCGGCCAGGACGTTGATTCCCAAGGAGCCGTTCTGCATACGGATGTCGGCCGAATACCCCCTGACGGAACGGGAGTACATCGACCTCGGGGACCTGGCCGACGAGTCGAGGACGACGACGGCGGTCCGGAGGCTCTGGTCGAGGCATGCGTGATGGCCGGATTCGTCCCGTCACGCAGGCGGATCTGCTCTACCTCCCGGAGCTGCACCCGGCATTCGAATAGAGTTGATCGTTGTTGATGGCAGGGGCACTTGAGCGGGAGAAGAGCATGAGCGACGTCACTGGATTCCAGGACATCTCCCCGACCACCCTCGCCGATGTTCTCGGGCGCGAACAGGTCATGGACATCGGTATCCGTCCACTGTGGCAGCCGATGCCGCGTATCGCGGGGCCCGCCTTCACCGTGCGGTGCCCTCCGGGTGGCAACCTCATGCTGCACGCGGCCATATACCGCGCGGAGCCCGGTTCGGTGGTCGTCGTCGAGGCCGGTGACGTGGACTTCGCGGTGGCCGGAGGAAACGTGTGCGCCGTCGCCCGGCGCCGGGGAATCGCGGCGTTCGTGGTCGACGGCGTGATCCGTGACCTCGCCGAGGTACGCGAGATGGGCTTCCCGGTCTTCGCCAGGGGCGTCATTCCCGTCCCGGGGGTCAAGGAGGGCGTGGCGCCGCTCAACGGCCCGGTGCGGTGCGGCGGGGTGAAGGTGAGCGCCGGCGACATCGTGGTGGCGGACGAGGAGGGCATCGTCGTCACGCCGGGCGGTCGTCGGGAGCAGGTCCTCGCCGACGCCCGGGCGAAGCAGGCCAAGGAGGCCGGCGAATCCCACGACGCCTGGGAGGCGGCGCACCGCGCCCGCATCGACACGATCCTGGCCGGCAACGGCTTCCAGGGCTGAACACCACTGTGCCCGGTGCCGGAACGGCCGGGCCGGAGCACAGCGAACCGCCCGGGACATGGTCCCGGGCGGTCGAGTGGTTCAGAGCGTTTCAGGCGCGGCCCTTCACGTAAGCGGTGAGTCCTGCCGTGAGGTTGAGCGGTACGCCGATCAGTTCGACGACCATGGCCTTCCACGCGTAGTGGATGTTGATGACCTTGTTCAGGTACACGTACGGGAAGTTCCGTGCGATCCGCAGGAGGGAGAGCTTTCGGCGACGCGCGGCGTAGATGAGGGGCGCCCACAGCAGCACGATCTCCACACCGAGCCACCACAGCAGGGCCGCCCAGACGGACTGGTGGAACGCGACGACGCCGCGCCGAAGGTGACATCTCCGTCGCAGGACCTGGTCACGCAGCGCAATGGCGGTGGCTGCCGCAATGGGGCGGATAGCCGGGCGTCACGGAAGACTCAGGCCCATATACGTTTACGCCATATACGTACACATCACACCTCGATGGCAGGAACGCCAAGAGGGCGGGGTGGGGTGATGGTTGACCAATGGGTTTAAGGTTTGACCAGAGTCATAACGAAATGCCCGGGAATGTCATGAACCAACGCCGCCACGCGTCCGACAGCACACAGGAGCTCCTCCATACCCTTGGGCGTCTTGTCGATCAGGCCCTGGACAACATCCGGCTCCAGCGGGCCCAGGCGGAGTTCGGTATGGCCTTGCAGCGGCACATGCTTCCATTCGCGCTGCCCGAGTTCCCGGGCATCCGGCTGGCAACGCGGTACACGCCCTGTCAGGACGGCATGGCTGTCGGCGGTGACTTCTACGACGCCTTCGCGATGCGGAACGGCGTGGCGGGCATCGCGATAGGTGATGTGCAGGGCCACGGAGTGGAGGCTGCTGCCTTCATGGGGGAGGCCCGTGCCAGTCTGCGAGCCCTCGCCAGTGTCACGGCCGACCCTGGGGAGGTGCTGACCTGCACCAACGACCTGCTGATCGCGCTGGGCTGTGACCTCTTCACCACCTGTTGCCTGGTGAGTTTCGTCCCGGAGAGCGGGGATCTCGGGGTCGCCCGGGCCGGCCACGTCCCCATGGTGTGGGGCACCGACTCCGGCGAGTCCGGTGTCTCTCTGGACGCCGGCGGGATGCCGCTGGGGATTCTGCCCGACCAGACGTACCCGGTGGCGCGCCGGCAGGTGACGGAGCCGGGTTACCTCGTCCTGCTGACCGACGGTGTGGTCGAGGGGCCGTCGTACCCGATCGACGAGGGTCTGGCGGAGGTGGCCAGGCTGGTGGGCGCGGCCTCCGGAGTGGCTCCCGACGTACTCGCGTCGCAGGTGATCCAGGTCGCCGACCTCACGGGCCACGATGACGATGCCGCCGTACTCGTCGTCCGCTACGACGGGCGGCCGGGCACCGGGTAGCGGAGGCAGGGCAGGGACCCGTGTCACGGGCGTCGGCGCGTCCGACCGGGCGGGACGACCCGATGTGGTGTCTGATGCTGTGGTGAACAGCGCGTGGCTGCGACAGCACAAAATCACTGCTCTGACGATTCTGGCGGTCGCCGTTCTCTACTACGCGACCGCCCGCCTCGGGCTGCTTCAGCAGCTGGTGCGCGACCAGGTCACGCCCCTGTGGCCACCGACCGGGATCGCGCTCGCAGCCCTCCTGCTGTTCGGTCTGCGGATCTGGCCCGGAATCGCCGTCGGCGCCCTCGTCGTCAACATCTCCATCGGCCCCACGACCGCGTCCGTACTGGCGATCGTCGCAGGCAACACCCTTGCCCCCGTCTGCTCGTACCTGCTGCTGCGCCGGACCGGATTCCACAACGACCTCGACCGACTACGCGATGCGCTGGCCCTGGTCTTCCTCGGCGCCCTGGGCCCCATGCTGATCAGCGCAACCGTCGGCAGCGGCACTCTTGTCCTGTCAGGGGCGCTCCCGGCCGACGGCTTCTGGCCGACCTGGTCGGTCTGGTGGACAGGCGATGCGACGGGCGTCCTGCTCGTCACCCCCTTCCTGCTCGTGCTCCGGCACGCCCGGTGGCCACGCGACGTCGGCCTCGCCGAATGGGCCGAAGCGGCGGCGCTGGTGGCGTGCACGCTGACCGTGACCCTCCTGGCGACCGCCAGCGGCAGCTCATCCCTGCTCTTCCTGGTGTTCCCCTTCCTGATCTGGGCCGCGTTCCGCTTCGAACGTGCCGGGGCCGCACCGTGCGCCCTGGGCGTGTCCATGCTCGCGATCCTCGCCGCCGGCCGGGAGACCGGCCCCTTCGCCCATCGCGATCTCCTGACCAACATGGTCACCCTCCAGGCGTTCAACGGCTCCCTCTCCCTCACCGCCCTGCTTCTCGCCGCGCTCATCACCGAACGCAACCGCACGCACGAGGAGATCCAGCGGTTGTGCGTCCAGCTCGCGAACACGGTCACGCGGCGGGACAAGGAGTCCCACCCGGAGCCGCCCGAACGGTGAGACCGCCACCAGCGCGCTGTCACAAACACGGTCTGATAGCAAACGCTCGCATGCCGGCGCGCAGCCCGCACATCACTCCGATGCCTTGATCCCCATGGGAGTTCTCGATGCGCCCTGCCCCAATGCCCTTCCTCTCCGGATGTTCCCGCCGCATCCGTCCCCCTTCCGTCGACCGTCTCCGGCCCGGGAGACCGGTCCGGCCCGCCACCGCCACCCGTCGCACGCGTGCTTCTGGTCTCGCCTGCACCAACTGGTGCGGCGTGAGCACCAGGACGACGCCCCGGTCGACGACACCCGGGCCTTCCCGATCGACCCGTCCGGGGTCGAGGCACTCGCCGCGCTGAAGCTGCCGCAGCCGCCCGTCGACCCCAGCACACTCACCGACTAACCAGGAGGCCGTGCCGACATGAGACCACCCCGACGCCAAGCCCTCGCGCTGGCAGGTGCCACCGGTGCCGCTCTCCTGGTCTCCGGTGCGCCCGGCCGGGCGCAGGCGGCCACGGGCGACGGGGGTGCGGGCACGCACGACACACTGCGGTTGCGAACCGTTGAGCTGATCATGGGCGGCGCCATCGACCCGGTCGACCCGACGATGAAGCCGGGGGCAGCAGGCCAGAGTTGGGCGTCCACGCCCACGGTCCGCTGGACGACGGGCGCGCCGGTCCGTCACCAAGCAGACACTCCCGATGTCGTTCGAGGAGGCCCCCGACGCGTCCGGTACCTACTTAATTGGAGAGCGGAAACCCGACCGTACGCGGGCTTCCAGCCCAAGCCCCCTTCAACGCCAACGCCACCACCACGGACAGCCACTGCAAGTACGGCGCCGACGGCGGGGCGGGTGTACGACGAGATCGCCGTGGGGCGCAGCGCCCTGGGCCCGGTCGTGATGCTTCGCCGCGATCACGACGGCATGTCGGGCAGCAGTCCCAACTGGTCGAGGAATTCGACCTGATCGAAGTAGAGGCGGTAGCTGACGATCCGGCCGTCCTCCACCGTGGCGACGTCGCAGCCCCGAATCCTGACGGGCTTCTGCGTGGCCGGCAGGATCTCCCCGGAGGGCAGCGGCAGCGGGCCGGTGTTCGTGCCCGAGTAGAACCCTTCATCGATCGCCGTGTTGCCCACCTCGTACTTGTGCAGCGACTCAAATGTGCTGCCGGGCAACGCGTCTGTCATCTGACGCCAGTATTCGGTGATGCTCTCCCGTCCCCGGATCTCGCCCTGGTCCGGTGTAAAGGCGACCGCGTCCTCGGCGTAGAGCTCCGCGATGGCCTTGAGGTCGTTCGTCGTGGTGAGCGCCTCGGTGAGCCGGTCCATTACCTCGCGCGCCTGTCCCATGATCCACCTCCTGCTTCCCTGTGGTCACATGGCGATTTTCCCATGGCCGAGGTGCGGTGGAACGGCAGGCGGACCTGCCGGACAGGGGATACGACCGGCGCCGGGCGGTGGAGGCACGCAACCCTCCTGCAACGTTGAGGCGGGTTCACTGGGGCGGCGCAGCTGTTTTCAGCAGTCGGAGAAAGGCCCGTAGGTGAACGCACACGAGACGAACCATCCCCCTGGTGACGCGCCGGCTCCCGTCGTGGAGCTCACTCCTGCGGCTGCCGCTCTGCTGCGCCGGCTCCGGGCGGATCACGGCCCGCTGATGTTCCACCAGTCCGGCGGCTGCTGCGACGGCAGTGCGCCCATGTGCTACCCGGCCGGTGAGTTCCGGACGGGGAACTCGGACGTGCTGCTCGCTTCCCTCGACGTCACCGGCGTCGCCGAACCGGTCCAGTTCTGGATGTCGAAGAGCCAGTACGAGGTGTGGGCGCACACCCGGCTGATCGTCGACGTGGTCGAGGGGCGCGGCAGCGGGTTCTCGCTGGAGGCTCCCGAAGGGGTGCGGTTCCTGATCCGCTCGCGGCTCGTCGGCACCTGAGAGCCGACGAGCCGGACCGGACGGTCACGCCGTGTCGCGTACCGCCACGATGCCGTTGAACACACCCGCGTACGCCGTGATCAGCGCTGCGGCCTCTGCGGAGGCTTCGGGTGCTGCTTGCGGGAGCGGTTGTCCAGCATGGCTCGTCTGATCTCGGCCGCGGTGGCACGGGCATGTGCCGAGGTCGCCGTGTGGTCGGCCACCGCGGTGACGAAGCGATGCGTGGGGTGCTGGCACCGCCCACACGGCCTATCGCTGGTGACCAGATAGCCGTCCTCGCACTGCGGGTCGGAGCAGTGGCCCGGCTGCAGCAGCTGCTCCGTGATCTCCTCGACGCTCCAGCGGCGGCGGCCGTCCTCGTCCTTCTCGTGCAGGGCGTGGGACCAGCGCGTGTTCCACCGGCGTTCCATCCGGTCCACCAGCTGGGCGGGCGTGCGACGGCCCAGTTCCTGGTGGATCAGCTCGTGGATCTCCTGCGGCATGCGGCGGCCGAGCGCCTGCGTCAGCGGCTGCGGAATGGCGCGCAGTACGTAGCCGACCGGGTCCGAGCCCGCCCTCTGGTGCCAGGTCCGGCATCCGCATTCGCCTTCGGGCGGCATCGGGGTGTGGCAGCGTCCGCACAGCCCACGGCATTCTCCGCAGAGCCCGTCGTTCAGCCCGTCCAGGTGGGGGGCGGGAGACCTGCCGCACTCGCGGCAGCAGGCGGCGCACAGTCCGCAGAGCCGTTCGTTGCCCAGTTTCGTCGTCCAGGACCGCTGCTGGCACCGGCAGCAGAGCCCGGTGTTGCAGTACTCGTGGTGCGCGGCGCCCGACTGCCGTCCGGGGAGTGGGAAGGACATTGGTGCGTTCTCCAGATACGTGGCGGGGGCCGTCCGGAGCAGTGCGCGGCCGGGTTCCCTCGCCATTGTCCCGTATCGGACGGAGCCGCGTAGCTGAAAGGGCTGGTTACGGGGAAACGGTGCAGGTCAGGGGTGCAGGCCGCTGACGACATTCGCGGTGGCGGTGATCCCCTCCTGGATGGACGGCGCCATGCTCGTGCCGGCGAGGAAGAAGCCGAGCAGGGCGCAGACCACTGCGTGGGAGACCTTCAGTCCTCCGTTGCGCAGGAAGATCACCGCAAGAATCAGCAGGAACAGCACCAGTGAGATCGAAATGGCCATGCCAACCTCCTCCGCCGCGCCTGAATTGCGGCATTCGGCCGCCAGTGTGGCGCAGCGGAGGGGCCATCCGGCGCACCGGCGTGTCCGCCGAACGGGTGTTGACTCGGCGTGACCGTTTCGGCGCTGCGTGACCGGTCAGGCGGTGGTGCGCCCTTCCCTCTCGCGGTCGCGCAGGAACTTTTCGAGTCCGGCCAGGTCATCGGTGTTGAGGTGGTCGACCCCCGCCGCGAGGAGTTCGGTCCATACGGCGTCGCGTGCCGGGCCCGGCACGTCGGGTGTCGCCCAGAAGCGGACGCGCCGGTCCTGCTGGTGCGCGGTGTCGACGAGGGTGCGGAGCCTGTCCCGCTCGGCCGCGGGGAAGGGGCCGGTGCCCAGCCAGCTGAAGCTCTGGGTCCAGTTGCTGCTGATGAGCGGGATGAAGGAGGCGGATGCCGGACCGGTGAGGTCGTCGAGCCGGCCGTCGTAGAAGGCGTACCGCGTGCGCTGCGCTTCCATGGGCACGCGGGCGGCCCGGTCGCCGGAGATGACGGGGGTGACCGCACCGGTGTGGACGCGGCCGTTCCTGAAGCGGGTCAGGATCTTGCGGTAGGGCTGGAGCTGCCGGTCCAGTTCGGCGTAGGCGGCGGCGCCCTCGTTCTTGATGTCGATCAGCAGTTGCAGCGGGGTGCGGTGCCCGGCGTGCACGGTGCCGTGGTTCGCCGTGACGCGCGCCAGCAGCGGGTCGAGGTAGAGCGAGGCGAGGGTACGGGTGGGGTCGAGCCCGGCGGGTTCGTGGGCCACGAGCAATTCGCCGCCGACGAGGAAGATGTCCGCCTCTACGCTGGTGAATCGATGGTCGAGCGCGTCACGCAGCGGGCGCGGGTGCAGGTAGTCGTTGTGCGCGTGGGCGTGGGCCAGCGGACGCGGACCGGGCCGGCCGTTGGCGGCCGCCGCCTGCGCGGGGATCGCTACGCCCGCGGCCGCGGTGACGAGTGCGGTGGTGACGACTCTGCGACGGGTCAGGTATGCCATGGCGTCTCCCTGGAGCGAGGGGGCGGTACCGGAGGGCGGACGCGACCGAGTATGGAGCCGCACCACCTCCTACGGGCAGGTACCTGCCAAAAGTTGGACCGTCCGTCGCCCGCCCGTCGACTACGCCGCGTCTGCTGTTTCCCGGTCGGGCGGGGGCAGTTCGAGGCCGGCCACCGATGCCCCTGACTACCCGCGCGGTCCCACGGCCTCCGTGAGCTCGCACTGCCGGTCCAACTCGCCCCAGCGCACTGTCCGGTCGCACTTGCGCTCCAGGAGCACCCGGTCGTGACCCACGGCCAGCAGTGCCGCCCCGGACTCCGTGCGGTACGCCTCCACGACCGCGACGAGTGCGGCGGTGGTCGAGGCGTCCAGCATCGCCGTCATCTCGTCGCAGATCAGCAGCCCCGGCCTGAGCACCAGGGCACGGGCGAGGCAGGCCCGTTGCAGCTGCCCGTCGCTGACCGCGTGCGGGCGGCGTCCCAGGAGTTCCTCGGTGAGTCCGACCTCCCGCGCCAACTCTCCTACTCGCTTGGTGACTTCGCGGCGCCGCCCGGTGGACCTCAGCGGCTGAGCGATGAGCTCGCGCAGGCTCAGGCGGGGGCCGGCGGAGAGGCGCGGCTGCTGGAACACGCCTGTGAGGTACCAGAGCGGGAAGGCGGCTCGCACACCGTCCTTGGTGCGGACGCCGTCCTTGCCGGGCTTCCAGCCGGCCTCGTCGAGGATGTTCTTCGCCGCGCGTATCCCCGCCCCTGACACCCTTGGCAGGTAAGCCGGTTCGGGTTATGGCGCCGGCAGCTCCATCAGTTCCGCAATGACCTCGCGATGCCGGCCGGCCGTCCCGTACGCGATCGAGTCGGCCTTGGCCCGCTTCAGATACAGATGCGCGGGGTGCTCCCACGTCATGCCGATCCCGCCGTGCAGCTGAACGCACTCCTCGGCGGCGTGGACCGCGACTCCCGAGCAGTACGCCTGGGCCACGGCGACCGCGAGCGGCGCGTCGGGGCTGTTGGCGGCCAGCTCGCCCGCCGCGTTGCGGGCAGCGGCCCGGGCGGAGACGATCTCCAGCCAGAGCTGCGCCATCCGGTGCTTGAGCGACTGGAACGAGCCCACCGGCCGGTTGAACTGGTGGCGTTCACGGGTGTACCGGACGGTCTCGGTCAGACACCACTCGGCGATACCGAGCTGTTCGGAGGCGAGGAGCCCGGCGCCCACGAGCAGTCCGCGCCGCACCGCCGGGACGGCGGACGCGGCATCGGCGACGCGGACACCGGTCGCGCCGTTCAGGACGACGGTGGCGAGCGGGCGGGTCAGGTCGAGTGAGACGAGCGGTTCGACGGTGACCCCGTCCGCCGCCGTCTCCACCGCGTACAGACCGTCGGTGGTGGGGACAAGCAGCACATCGGCGGTGGCCGCGTCGGCGACACCGGTGACGGTCCCCTCCAGCCTGCCGGTCACCGCGCTTGCGGGCTGTGCCTCGTCGGCGGCCGGGGCGGAGAACGGCACGGCGAGGGCCGCCGTCCTGCGCCCTGCGGCGAGTTCGCCCAGCAGCTCGACGACGGACCCGTCCGTCGCGGCCAGCGCGAGGAGCGTCTCGGTCGCGACGACCGAACTCGTCAGATACGGCGCGGGGGCGACGCTGCGGCCGAGCTCCTCCAGGACCACGGCGGCCTCACGGTGCGAGGCGCCCTGACCGCCGAGCTTCTCCGGTACGAGAAGTCCGGCGGCGCCGATGTCGGCGGCGAGCGCCTTCCAGAGCCGGGGGTCGTACGGCGTGTCGGACTCGACGCGGGCGATGACGCCCGGCGCGTCGGCCCGGTCGGCGAGCAGCGCGCGCACGGCGGCGCGCAGGTCCTCCTCGGCCTCGGAGTACAGGAGGACGGGCATCGGGTTCGGTTCGTCCTGCGCCGGCTGTGCTGATTGTGCGGTCATCGGGAGAGGTCCTTCCAGGCGACGTCCTTGTCGTTGCGTGGTTCCGGGGGCAGCCCGAGCACGCGCTCGGCGACGATGTTCAGCAGTACCTCGCTCGTACCGCCCTCGATGGAGTTGCCCTTGGAGCGCAGATAGCGGTACCCGGCGTCGCGGCCCGTGAAGTCCACCAGTTCCGGGCGGCTCATGGTCCAGTCGCTGTACAACAGGCCCTCGTCGCCGAGCAGTTCGACTTCGAGCCCGCTGATCTGCTGGTTGAGGCGGGCGAAGGCGAGCTTCATGGCCGACCCTTCGGGGCCGGGCTGTCCGACCATGAGCTGCTGACGCAGCCGTTCGCCGCTGAGCCTGGCCACCTCGGCCTCCACCCAGAGGGTGAGGAGGCGCTGATGGAGGTCGTGGGTGCGCAGCTCGGGGCGTTCGCGCCAGGTCCGTGTGACGGTGCCGATCATGCCTCCCTCGCGCGGGATACGGGCTCCGCCGATCGAGACGCGCTCGTTCATGAGGGTGGTCTGGGCGACCTTCCAGCCGTCGCCGACCGGGCCGAGCCGCATGCTGTCCGGGATGCGTACGCCGGTCAGGAAGACCTCGTTGAACTCGGCCTCGCCGGTGATCTGCCGCAGCGGCCGTACCTCGACGCCGGGGTCGGTCATGTCGCAGATGAAGTAGCTGATGCCCCGGTGCTTGGGCAGGTCCGGGTCGGTGCGGGCGATCAGGATCGCCCAGCGGGCCACATGGGCACTGGACGTCCAGACCTTCTGGCCGTCCACGACCCACGTATCGCCGTCCTTGACGGCGCGCGTGCCCAGTGCGGCGAGGTCGGAACCGGCGCCCGGCTCGCTGAAGAGCTGGCACCAGACCTCCTCGCCGACCCACAGGGGACGCAGGAAGCGCTGCTTCTGCTCGTCGGTCCCGTAGCGGAGGATGGTCGGGGCCGCCATACCGAGGCCGATGCCGATGCGCCGCGGGTCGTTGTCGGGAGCCCCGGCCTCGGCGAGTTCGGCGTCGATGACGTGCTGGAGGAAGCGGGGCGCGTCGAGTCCGCCGAGGCCGACCGGGTAGTGCACCCAGGCGAGACCGGCGTCGAACCGGGCCCTGAGGAAGTCGGTGCGGTCCGTGGTGGCCGGCGGGTGAGCGGCAAGCAACTCGCGGGTGCGGCGGCGGATTTCGGCGGCGGGGAACTTGACGGTCATCGGGCACCTCCTGCCGGGAGGACGACGATGCGGCCGGTGCTCGTGCCGTCGGCGACACGCTGGACGGCACTCGCCGCGTCCGCCATGGCGACACGCTCGCTGATCAGCGGTTTGATGACACCCTGGGCGGCGAGCTTGGTGAGCTCGTCGTGGCAGGCGCGTACGGCCGCGGGGTCCTTGGTGTTGTACAGGCCCCAGTGGAGGCCGACGATCGAGTAGTTCTTCACCAGGGCGTGGTTCAGTCCCGGGGCGGGGATGGTGCCGCTCGCGAAGCCCACGACGACGACGCGTCCCTCGAAGGCGATGCACTTCACGGACTTGGCGTAGGCGTCGCCGCCGACCGGGTCGTAGACGACGTCGGCGCCACGTCCGCCGGTGGCTTCCTTGACGACCGCGACGATGTCCTCGCTGCGCCGGTCGATGACCACGTCGCAGCCCAGCTCGCGGGCGATGCGGGCCTTCTCCGGACCTCCGACGACGCCGATGACGGTGGCTCCTGCGGCCTTGCCGAGCTGCACGGCCGCACTGCCGACCCCGCCCGCCGCAGCGTGCACGAGCAGCGTCTCGCCCGCTTGGAGGTGTGCGCGCCGGTGAAGTCCGAACCAGCCCGTCTGATAGCCGATGTGCAGCGCGGCCGCTTCGGCGTCGTCGAGCGTGTCGGGGGCGGGCAGCAGGGCCGCCTCGTCCGCGACGACGTACTCGGCGAAGCCGCCGTGGGGGAGGGCGGGAGTGGCGAGCACCCTGCGCCCGTCCTCGGTCTCCCCGCAGATCTCCACGCCCGGCGTGAACGGCAGCGGCGGCCGTACCTGGTACTGCCCCCGGCAGAGCAGCGCGTCGGGGAAGTTGATGTTCGCCGCGCGCACCCTGAGCAGCACCTGCCCGTCTCCGGGGGTGGGGCGGTCCGTCTCTTCGAGCTCCATCACCTCGCTCGGCTCGCCGTTCCGGTGCACTCGCCATGCCTGCATGAGGGGCCTCCACAACACTGTCGGCATTACCACTGCTCCGGAGCATACTAAGCGGTCGCTTGCCCGTCTGGGAACACCTCGGCCTCGATGACCGCGCGCTCACGCCCGCTTCGGTCTGGCCTTGACGTGCATGCGCTCCCCCTGCGGCCCGAACAGGCTCAGATACTCCACCGGCTGCTCGCCCACCGGACCGAACCAGTGCGGCAGCCGCGTGTCGAACTCCGCCGCCTCGCCGGCGCCCAGCACCAGATCGTGTTCGGCCAGCAGCAGCCGCAGCTTCCCGGAGAGCACGTACAGCCATTCGTAACCCTCGTGCGTGCGCTGCTCCGGCACCTCCGTGCTGCCCGCCCAGTGCACGACCTTGAACGCCTGGAGGCCGCCGGGCCTGGCGGTCAGCGGCAGCACGGTCCGCCCGTCGTGGACGATCGGCTTGATCCTGACCCGGGGGTCCCCCACGGGCGGCGCGCCGATGAGGTCGTCGAGCGGAACCTCGTGGGCGCGGGCGATGGGGAGCAGCAGTTCGAGGCTGGGGCGCCGGCCGCCGGACTCCAGCCGCGAGAGGGTGGACACGGAGATGCCGGTGGCCGCCGAGAGGGCGGCGAGTGTGACGTCGCGCTCCTTGCGCAGACGGCGCAGCCGGGGTCCTACACCGGTGAGCACGGCGTCGATTTCCGGGTCGTCCCGGTGCTGTTCGTTCATACCGACCATTGCAGGATCAGCAAACGACTTTGTCAATCGGGTACGAAGACCACAGGCGCGCCCGAAGATCGGGCCCGCCCGGAGATTGAGTACGGACCGCCGACGAGCAGGGTCGCAGCCCTGACGCGAGGCCCCTTGCTCAGCGGGCGAAGACCTCGAATGCGACGGCGGGACGATCGCCGAAGCGGCTCGCGGCCATGCGGGACATGCCGTCCAGGAACGTGCGGCAGTACGTCTCGGGGTCTTCCTCGGTCAGTACCTCGATGTACGTGCGGTGGGCGAGCAGCGATTCGACGGACCGCTCGAATCCCTCGCTCGCGTCGACCGCGTGGGTGGGCCTGTCGGTGCCGGCGACGGCCACCCAGCGCACGCCGCCCCACGGTTCGAGTCCCTGCTCGGTCAGCTCCGGGAAGATCCACCGGTTGCCGGCGTCGCCCGCGGCGTCGAGGGTGGCCCGGCCGACCGCGCGGTGGTCGGGGGTGTTCCACATCGAGCCGCCCCACGTGTCGCGGTGGTTGAGCGTGATGAGCAGTTCGGGACGGTGCCGGCGGATGGCCGCGGCGATGTCGCGGCGCAGCCGCGTGCCGTACTCGATCACACCGTCCTTGTGATCCAGGAACTCCACCGTGCTGACGCCGACGACCGCGGCACTCGTCCGCTGCTCGCGCTCCCGCAGCGGCGCGCATTCCTCCGGGGCGATCGTGTCGATGCCCGCTTCGCCGCGGCTTGCGAGGAGATAGGCGACGTCACGTCCGGCGTCGGTCCAGCTCGCGACGGCCGCGGAACAGCCGTACTCCAGGTCGTCGGGGTGGGCGACAACGGCCAGCGCGCGCTGCCAGTCCGTGGGCATGGGTTCCAACTGCTGCGTCATACCCGCAGGTTATCGGCGCGGGGGCCGGATCATCCGTCATTCCACGCGGGCCGGTCAGGGCAGGGAGCCGGTCAGGCCAGGGCGAGGAAGAGCTTCTCCAGGCGGGCCCGCATCCGGTCACGGTCGGCGGGCTCGGCGGTGCCGTCGGCCATGCAGTGCTGCAGACCCGTCGCGATGATCGCGAAACCGGCGCGGTCGAGGGCCCGCGAAACGGCCGCCATCTGCGTGATCACATCCTCGCAGTCGCGCCCTTCCTCGATCATCCTGATGACCGCGTTGAGCTGGCCCTGGGCGCGGCGCAGGCGGTTGAGGACCGATTTCAGTTCATCGGCCGCCATGTCGAGTTCCACTCACCCTCCTCGAATACCCTGGGGGGTATTCTAGCCGGTCCGGGGCAAGAGAGACGGAGTCTCCTGTCCGGCCCGGTGACCGAAAGGAATCTCAGATCGTGACCAGCCCCGCTTCCCTCTCCCCCGCGCAGGCCGCAGCCCGTCTGGAGGAGTTCACCGTGATCGATGTGCGGGCCCCCGGCGAGTACGCCTCCGGTCATGTGCCCGGTGCGCTGAACATCCCGCTCGACCGTCTCAGGGAGGCCGTGCCCGCTCTCAAGGCCGCCGCCGCCCGGGGCTCGCTGCTCGTGGTGTGCGCCTCCGGCGTCCGCTCCACGCGGGCCTGCGAGATCCTCTCGGCCGCCGACATCGACGCCTCCACCCTGAGCGGCGGCACGTCCGCCTGGGAGGTCGACGGACACGACCTGGACCGTCCCGAGGGTGCCCGCGCCACCTGGCCCATGGAGCGTCAGGTTCGGCTCGCAGCCGGTTCGCTGGTGGTGGCCGGGATGCTGGCCGGGACCCGATTCCCGGCGGCCCGCTGGCTGTCCGCGGGCATCGGTTCCGGGCTCGTCTTCTCCGCGGTGACCAACACCTGCGGCATGGCGGCTGTCCTGTCGAAGCTGCCGTACAACCGCGCCCCGCGCTCGGCCACGGACCTCGGCGCCACGCTGGACGCACTCCAGAAGTGAGCCGCACCGAAGAGGGAGCCGGCCGCGCGTGACGCGCGGCCG